>OZ240688.1:648750-973125 GCA_965199205.1 Acidisarcina sp. | reverse complement strand
ATTGCGGATTTATATGCGGCGGGGTTGACGCATCCGAACCTGGCTGCCGATCTGAGGCCGGAGAAGGTCGGGCTGCAGCCCTATGTGACGACCGAGGTGTACCAGCGGCTGAAGGCGGCGATGCGGGAGTATCGCGGGCTGTCGGCGCAAGGAAGAGACACGAAGCCGGTCGAGCAGGCGATCATTTTCTATGCGGGTTGGCTGGGGCATTATGTGGGGGATGGTTCGCAGCCGCTGCATGTGACGATCAACTACAACGGCTGGGCGGGCAAGGAGAACCCGAACGGCTACACGACCGAGCATACGATCCATTCGCAGTTTGAGTCGAAGTTTGTGGCGGCGAATATGAAGGCGGCGGAGGTGGCTCCGTTGATGAGCGCGGTGCGCCCGGTGGGCGATGTGTTCGACGATTATGTGGCGTATCTGCGGCACTCGGCGACGCTGGTGGAGACAACTTACCAGATCGAGAAGGCGGGCGGGTTTGAAGGAGCGGGGTCGGCGGAGTCAAGGCAGTTTACGGCGGAACGGCTGGCGGCGGGAGCGAGCGAGCTGCGAGACCTTTTCGTGAGCGCGTGGGCGGAGAGCGCGAATCCGGTGCCGGAGTGGAAAGAGCCGACGAAGGCACCGATGGCCGGGGTGAAGCCTGGCGCTGGATTGTGAGGATGGCCGGGCTGGCTGGTGGATGTGCCGGTCGGTCGTGGCGGCGGGGGCCGTTTGACGGGCTGCCGATGAGGAAGGACTAGCGCTGCTTGAGGTTGGTGATGTCGGCGTCGTGGCGGCCGAGGTCGGGGTAAGAAGACCTTCAGGTCATCGGCGATGCGGTCAATGCGCGACCCGAGCCGTGACTCCACCTGCCCGATGCGTGAATCTACCTGCCCGATGCGTGAATCTACCTGCTCGATACGCGCTTCCAGGCGGGTTTCGACTTGCCCGATGCGGGGGCTCCAACCGGTCTGCCCTGCGCTCGTTGAGGAGGATGCCGACCAGACCGCTATGGTCGGAGCGCCGGCTGCCAGGAACACTTGCCAGTTATTCCTAGCTCACCTATCGACCAATGACAGTGCAACGCTATCCGGCGCTACGGCTGCGGACGGTGGAGAGGCCGCCGTCAACGCCGAGAATCTGGCCGGTGATCCAGTGTTGGCGGGGGTCGAGCAGCCACTCGATGGCGGAGGCGACGTCGGCGGCTTCGCCGAAGCGGCCGAGCGCGTGCATGGCGAGCGAGCCTTTGGCGACGGCCTCATTGTCGGTGATGCGGGTGGTGAGCGGGGTCTGGGTGAGGCCGGGAGCGACGCAGTTGAAGCGTAGATTGCGGGGGGCATAGGTGGCGGCGGCCGAGAGCGCGAGGCCCTGGATGCCGGCCTTGGCGGCGGCGATGGCTTCGTGATTGGCCATGCCGATGCGAGCAGCTGCGCTGGAGACGAAGACGATGCTGCCGCCGGTTTTCATGAGGCGCCCGGCGGCGCGGGTGACGGCGAAGGCGCTCTTGAGATTGATGGCCAGGGTGGACTCGAATTCTTCGTCGGTGGTGAGGTGAGCCGGCTTGAGCAGCAGCGAGCCGAAGCAGTTGGCGATGCCGGAGAGGCTGCCGAAGGTCTCGACGGCTTTCGAGACTGCGGCTTCGATCTGGGCGCTGCCGGTGGCTTCGGCGACGGTGTAGCTGGCGCCGACCTCGGCGGTGAGAGCGGCGAGACGGGGTTCATCGCGGCCGACGAGCAAGAGCCGGGAGCCCTTTTGAGCGAGGCGACGGGCGAGTTCGCTGCCGACGCCGCCGTAGGCTCCGAAGATGACGTAGGCGTTCTGGGCGGGCATGGTGAGGACTCCTGTGTGGGAGTCTTCAGGCTATCGGCTTTGGGGGAGAGTGCATGCTGGCGGCTGGAAGGGAGTTTGTTGGGATGGAAATGCCGGCGCCACTCTTCCTTGCAGCGCCCAGGGGGCAGCCCAAGGCGGCGGCCCAGGGCGCAGGGACTTGGCGCGCCTTTATTCCCGGGCGGCGGCGATAGGAATGAAGGCGTTCATGAACTCGGCGAACCTTTGCTGGACGTGGATGCCGGTTTCGATGACTTCGTAGTGGTCGAGAGGTTTGCCTTGAATGCCGGCGGCTAGATTGGTGACGCAGGAGATGCCGAGGACCTCGATGCCCATATGACGGGCGACGATGACTTCGTGGACGGTGGACATGCCGACGAGATCTGCGCCGAGGGTGCGGAAGGCGCGGATTTCGGCGGCGGTTTCAAAGCTGGGGCCGGAGACGGCGAGGTAGACGCCCTCAGGCATGGTGAAACCTTCCTTCCGGGATACTTCTTGGGCAAGGCCGCGAAGCCGCGCCGAATAGGGTTCGGTCATGTCGAAGAAGCGTTCGCCGAAGCGGGACTCATTGGGGCCGAAGAGGGGGTTGGTTCCGGTGAAATTGATGTGGTCGGAGATAAGGACGAGGTCGCCGCGGCGGAGGCCTTCGCGGATGCCGCCGGCGGCGTTGGTGACGATGAGGGTCTCGACGCCGAGCTGCTTGAGCACGCGAATGGGGAAGGTGACCTCGGCGCCGGTGTAGCCCTCGTAGTGGTGGACGCGGCCCTGCATGACGGCCAGCGGCGTTCCGTCGACCGTGCCCATGACGAGCAGGCCGCTGTGGCCGACGACGGAAGGTTTGGGGAAGTGGGGGATGACGGTATAGGGAATGGCGGTGGAGTTTTCGACGTGATGGGCGAAGGGACCGAGCCCGGAGCCGAGGATGATGGCGATCTTCGGCTGAATGGGCGTGCGAAAGCGGATGTAGTCGGCGGCGGCGGCGGAGTTGTTAAAGATTTCTGAGGGCATGGTTCCGTCCTGTCTGGATACGCCACTGTAACTCACGGGATTGCGGAGCTTTTCACTCCGCCTGGATGACGGTATCGAAGAGCAGCAGGCTGACGGTGGTGAAGATGATGTCGTAGCCGGCGAGGAGCTTGATCCAGAGAGTTGGGTCGGACTCGCCGGTGAGGATGCCGGTGGTGGCGAGCACCATGGCAAGCAGGGCCGGGATGTAGATGGGAAATAAGATCAGCGGCAGCAGGAGTTCGCGGTTGCGGGTGCGGATCGAGAGGGCGGCGAAGAAGGTGCCGTTGACGATCAAGGCCCAGGTGCCGAGCGGGAGCACGAGCAGCAGCGGCCAGGTGGGGCCGACCGAGCGCAGGTTGTAGAAGATGATGAAGAGCGGCGTCAGGACAAGCTGCACGACGGAGACGAAGAGGAAGTTGACCAGGACTTTGGCGAGGAAGAGCGACGATGCCGGGGCGGGCGCCATGCGCTGGGCGTCGAGGACCTGGTGGCGGATTTCGCGGGTCCAGGTCTGGTTGAGCGCCGTGACCGAGGCGAACATGGTGGCGACGGAGAGGATGCCGCCGGCGATGTGGCGGGAGATGTTGCTGTCCGGCTCGAAGGCGAGGGAAAAGATGACGACCACGATGAGGCCAAAGAAGAGCATCGAATTGATGGCGTCTTTGGAGCGCCACTCGATGCGAAGATCACGGAGCAGATGGGTAAGGACGTAGGGCTGGGTCATGAGGGTGGGGAACAGGGAATCGGGGACTTCGACGGCTTGCTGTGATCCGAAAGTAAGCGCAGATCCCTCGACTGCCCACTTCGTGCTTCGCTCGGGATGACAATTTTCACTATGGTTTCAGGTCCTTCGAGAGATCGGTGAGGGTGGTCTGGCTCAGGGATGCTGCGGCCTTGAGGTAGTCGGCTGGGGGGAGGATGAGCTGAGTGCCTTTCGCTCCGGCGGAGACGGAGATCTGCTCGAAGAGTTCTACTGTTTCATCGATGTAGGCGGGAAAGGGCTTTTTTGCGCCGAAGATGGTCACTCCGCCGCGGACATAGCCGGTGAGGGGCTGGATGTCTTTGATCGGGGCCATTTCAGCCTTGCGGGTTTGGGCGGCGTGGGCGAGTTTTTTGAAGTCGAGTTCGGCGTTGCCGGGGACGATGGCGAAGAGATGCTCGCGATCGTGGGTCTGGCAAAGGAGCGTCTTGAAGACCTGCTCGGGCGGCATGCCGATCTTTTCGGCGACGGCGACGGCGGAAAAGTCTTTTTCGCCCAGGTCGTAGTCGCGGAGTTCGTAGGAGATGTTGAGCGAATCGAGGTAGCGCGCGGCGTTGGTTTTTGTGGCGGGCTTCATGCCGTGGCTCCCGAGGCGCAGGCGAGATGCTGCGCCTGTTCGACGGATTCCACGGAGACGATAGAGCCGGCTTGCATGGTAACGAACTCGTCGGCGAGCGGGGCGGCGAGATCGCGCTGATGGGTTGTCAGGATGATGGTGCGGCCTTGAGCGCGGAGGCTGGCGAGCAGGGTGAGCATCTGATGGGCGCTGGCAGCGTCCATGTTGGAGAATGGCTCGTCGAGCAGAAGAAGCTGTGGCTGAGGAAGAAGAATGCGGGCGAGCGAGGCGCGCTGGCGCATCCCCTGAGAATATTGGCTGATCGGACGTGGCAGCGTGGGGTCGAGGCCGGTGGCGCGCATCGCTTCCTCAGGGCTGAGGCAGGGGCGGTTGCGATACAGGCTGCGAAAGTAGCGAAGGTTTTCGAGGCCGGTGAGCTCGTCATAGAGCATGGGCGCGTGGCTCATGTAGCCGATCTGGCCGCGGGCCTTGTCGGGGGGCGCCCCGAAGACGGCGATTGTGCCAAAGGTGGGGCGAAGAAGTCCGGCGATGGTTCTGAGGAGCGTGGATTTGCCGGCTCCATTGGGGCCGAGGAGGATGGAGGCGCGGCCCTGCTCGAAGCTGACGGTGAGCTGGCGGAGAGCGGCGAAGGTACCGTAAAGGCGGGAAACGCCGGTCAGCTCTACGATTTTGGGTGGAGCTCCGGGCACTGATTCAGTATACGAGGACAACCCGTGCAAGCGGACTGGCCGTCCAGGCAGCGGCGCTTCGCGCTCCGTGGAGGCTTCTCAAGTGAGTGCACCGAAAGAGAGGAGCGCTATCGACCGGATGGCGCTGGAGCGAGCAGGGAGGCGGTTCCGGTGGCAGCGGCTTTGGTTCCCGGCGGCATCTCGCCAGGCTTGGGCGCGTACTTCGACGCGCATTTTGCCTGGAGTGCGGTGGCGTGGAAGACGCCGTCACGGCCGTAAGTGCCGATGGCGAGAGCCTGCGCGTTGTCTTTAAAGGTATCCGGTGGGGGCTCGGTGCCCTTGTAGTCTACTTTGAGGCGGTTGGAGTTCTCGACGAGGACGAACTGGGCGGTGGTGCCGGCGTGTTCGATCGTGCCCGGGGCGACGTTGCCGGCGACGCGGAGATGGGCGGTGTAGGCCTTGCTGCCCATGCCGTGGAGTTCGGAGATGGTGACGTAGTAGCTCTTGTTCGCCTTGTATCCGCTGAGGGCAAGGTAGGCGATGGTGCCGACGATCACGAGGACGGCGACGGCGATTTTGACGGCCTGGCTGCTGCTCTTCATATGCATCTCTGAGGGTAGGCAACCACGGCGGGAGAGTCAAGGGAGGGGTTTGTGCGAAGGCCGCCTGGTTTTCGCCGGGTGGGAAAGGAAATGGCGAAACCAACGCTTGGCGCCGCCGATGCCGGGTTCATTGCAAATCTTGCAGATGCTGCCAGCCAAAAGCGATTTCCGGAAGGGCAATCCCTCCGATTTCGATCGATTTACGGGCGATCTCGATGGCTCCCAGGCGGCGGTAGAACGAGACGGCCGGGTTCTGCTCAAGCACCCATACCAGCAGGGACCGGAAAGCCTGGGTGCGCAGGGCCTCGGCCAGGGTATGGACCAGGCGCCGACCTGCGCCTTGCCGGTGCCGCTGCGCCAGGAGGTAGATTGCGTAGAGCTCGGCATCGTAACCGCCGGACGGATCGCGGGCGGGACCGCCGCTGGTGAAGCCGAAGATGCCGGCGGGATCGTGGGCGACGAAGGTGCGAGTGGCGTCGCCGGCGAGGTACTCTTCCCATCGGCTGACGGGGAAAACGGTCTCCAGCGAATTGAGGAAAGCGGCCGGGACGATACCCGGGTAGGTCGCTCGCCAGCTCGCTGCCTGGATGGAGGCGATCGTGGCAGCGTCGTCGATCGCGGCGGGACGAAGGGCGAATTCCATGATCCGGACTGTACCACGAAGACGAGTGCAGGGCGGTGAGTTGGGGCGGACGTATGCGGAGGCTGCGCGAAATATTGGAGCGTTATAATCCGGTCTGAAACGGTTTGCGCGACATCATACTTTTAACGGCTTACAGCGGACGTTCTCTTCAGGGGTGATTATGGGTTTGAATGGCAGCGGAAATGGTACAGGCACGGTCGCCGAGACGAATGGGACTGCCGAGATTCTTCGGCCGCGGGCGGAGTGGATCGTGAAGCGCAGGGAAGAGAGTGCGCGGACTGGTGACACGAACGTTTCGCAGATGCACTTTGCGCGCCGGGGCAAGATCACCGAGGAGATGGCGTTTGTTGCCGGGCGGGAAAAGATCGAGGCGTCGCTGGTGAGGGACGAGATCGCCGCCGGCCGGCTGATCATTCCGGCAAATATCAACCATCCGGAGCTGGAGCCGATGGGGATCGGGATTGCGACGCGCTGCAAGGTGAACGCGAATATCGGCAACTCGGCGGTGACGTCGAATATCGATGAGGAGCTGCGCAAACTGCACATGGCGGTGCAGTACGGCGCAGACACGGTGATGGACCTGTCGACGGGCGGAGATATTCCGGAGATCCGGGATTCGATCCTGCGGCATTCGCCGGTGCCGATCGGTACGGTTCCACTGTATGAGGCGCTGAACCGGGTGAAGCGGCTGGAGGACCTGAACATCGATGTGTACCTGGAAGTGATTGAAGAGCAGGCGCAGCAGGGCGTGGATTACTTTACGGTGCATGCGGGTGTGCTGATCCAATACGTGCCGATGGTGGCGAAGCGGATTACCGGGATCGTGAGCCGCGGCGGCGCGATCCTGGCGCAGTGGATGACGCACCACCACAAGCAGAACTTCCTCTACGAAAACTTTGACCGGATCACCAAGGTGATGGCGAAGTATGACGTGAGCTATTCGCTGGGGGACGGGCTGCGGCCGGGTTCGATTGCGGATGCGAGCGACGAGGCGCAGTTTGCCGAGCTGAAGACTTTGGGCGAATTGACGAAGAAGGCATGGGAGTCGGATGTGCAGGTGATGATCGAGGGCCCTGGGCATGTGCCGCTCGACAAGATCGAAGAGCAGGTGACGAAGGAAGTGGAGCTTTGCTACGGTGCTCCGTTCTATACGCTTGGACCTTTAGTTATCGACATTGCTCCAGGCTACGACCACATTACGTCGGCGATCGGGGCGGCGATCATTGGGTGGCATGGTGCATCGATGCTTTGCTATGTGACTCCGAAGGAGCACCTGGGACTGCCGAACGAGAAGGACGTGAAGGACGGCATGATCGCCTACAAGATCGCGGCCCATGCGGCGGACGTGGCGCGGCATCGGCCGGGCGCGCGCGACCGGGACGATGCGATCAGCTATGCGCGGTATACCTTTGACTGGGAGAAGCAGTTTGCCCTGTCGCTCGACCCGGAGACGGCGCGGGCGATGCATGATGAGACGCTGCCGGACGATTACTACAAAGAAGCGGCGTTCTGCTCGATGTGCGGGCCGAAGTTCTGCTCGATGAACTGGTCGAGCAAGGTGGACGAGTTCAACGCGAAGGAACATGGGCTGGTGAAGAAGGACCTGACGGAGCTGGTGAATCTTCAGGCGAGTGTTCTGAGTGCGAAGAATTGACTTTGAGTCATACGGATTGTTCTTGAGTGGAGAGCGCTGAAGGGCAGATCCTTGGTCTGCGCGCTCGGCGCTTCGCTCAGGATTACAAATGTTATTTGTTCGAGCTTCTAAATCGTATCTGCGTGAGCTTCCAAGGAGTATGCGAATGGCACCAGAGGTCAAGAGTCTTACCGAACTTCCGGCGTGGAAGGCCCTCGGCGCGCATTACGAGCAGATCAAGCCGCTTCATTTGAAGGAGTTGTTTGCCAAGGATGCCGGGCGTGCGGAGAAGTTCACCGTGGAGGCTGCCGGGCTGTTTCTGGATTACTCGAAAAACCGGATTACCGACGAGACGTTGAAGCTGCTGTTGCAGCTGGCCGCGGAGTCGGGGGTGAAGGCGCGGCTGGAGGCGATGTTCTCTGGAGAGAAGATCAACATCACCGAAAAGCGGGCGGTGCTGCATGTGGCGCTGCGGGCGCCGAAGGTCGAGAGGATTGTCGTCGATGGCGAGGACGTGGTTCCTCCGGTGCATGAAGTGCTGGACAAGATGGCTGCTTTTTCGGAGCGGGTTCGCTCGGGCGCGTGGAAGGGGCACACCGGCAAGCCGATCAAAAACATTATCAACATCGGCATCGGCGGGTCTGACCTCGGCCCGGTGATGGCGTATGAGGCGCTGAAGCATTACAGCGACCGCGAGAAGGTCTTCCGGTTTGTCTCAAATGTCGATGGCGCGGACTTTGTCGAGGCGACGGTCGATCTTCACGCCGACGAAACGCTGTTCATCATTTCTTCGAAGACCTTTACCACGCTCGAGACGATGACCAACGCTTACTCGGCGCGGGACTGGTCAGTGAAGGGGCTGGGCGGGGATGAGAAATCGGTCGCGAAGCACTTTGTCGCGGTCTCGACGAATGCGGAAAAGGTGACAGAGTTCGGCATCGATGCGGCGAACATGTTCGGCTTCTGGGACTGGGTGGGCGGCCGGTACTCGATGGACTCGGCGATCGGGTTGTCGACGATGCTAGCGATCGGCCCGGAGAACTTCAGCGCGATGCTGGCGGGCTTTCATGCGATCGATGAGCATTTCAGGACTGCTCCATTTGAGAAGAATTTGCCGGTGCTGCTGGGTCTGCTGGCGATCTGGTACAACGATTTCTTTGGCGCGCAGACGGTGGCGATCCTGCCCTATGAGAACTACCTGAAGCGCTTTCCGGCATACCTGCAGCAGTTGACGATGGAGAGCAACGGCAAGCATGTGACGCTGGCCGGCGAGCACGTGACTTACGATACGGGGCCGATCTACTGGGGCGAGCCCGGAACGAATGGGCAGCACTCGTTTTACCAGTTGATTCACCAGGGAACGCGGCTGATCCCTTGCGACTTCCTGGCGTTTGTGAAGGCGCTGACGCCGCTTGGGCGGCATCATGACATCCTGCTGGCAAACGTGTTTGCGCAGACCGAGGCATTGGCCTTTGGCAAGACGGCGGAGCAGGTGAAGGCCGAGGGAACGCCGGACTGGCTGGTTCCGCATCGGGTGTTTGAGGGGAACCGGCCCTCGAACACGATCATGGCCGAGGAACTGACCCCGGAGACGCTGGGCAAGCTGGTGGCGCTTTATGAACATTCGGTCTTTACCCAAGGCGCGATCTGGCAGATCGATTCGTTCGACCAGTGGGGCGTGGAGTTAGGCAAGGTGCTGGCGCAGAGGATCCTGGGAGAGGTTGAGGACTCGAAGGCGAAGCTGGAGCATGATAGTTCGACGACTGCGCTGATTGAGCGGTATCGGAAGTTGAAGTAGTTCGGTCATCAGTCCGTCGTTTGAGGTCGCTAGCCGATTGAGGAGTGGTTAGCGGGGCGGGTGTCCCGTTTCAAGCCAAGCCAAGCCAAGCCACGCGAAGCGGGGCCACTTAGCGGTCTGTGATTTGCCCATGAGGCCTATTTTGGGTTTGACTGGGTGAGCACTCCGAAGCTCACTTCACAGTAACTTCCTGGTGCGTTTCTTACCGTCCGCTTAGGTTAGATCTCCATCTATCCTTACTGTGCCGGGGGTGCAGTGGCGAAAGCTGATCCGCTCAGTCCTCATCGTTAAATAATCGATAGTTCAATAATCGCCAAAACATGGCTTGCGCGGCGCATGGCACATGATCCTCGGCGGCACGATCGGCAGCATCAGCGCCTGATGTATCTTCCTGGACGGACTGATTGCGCCGGCTTGCGGGTGGTTATGCGGGTGGGATGAACTCGGTCTTGTACCTGGGGGCGAGGGCTTCGGCTTTCTCTTTAAAATTGGCCTGGGCTTCAGGTGTTGGCTGGGGGGGCGGCGTGGTGCACAGGATCTTGGGAAGATCAACATGAAAACATGTGGGCACGGCGGCTAATGGAGTTTCAAATACTCAGCTCTTGCGCCTCTCAGGAGGGGGACGTCGGTATTCTCGCTTCTTGAGAGGACGAGAAAGTCTCTGTAGGCCGTTCGGGCTCTTTCTTTATCACCGGCTAAGTCATACGCCCGTGCCAGTTGCAGGCGGGCAACAGCACCTATCGGCTCGCTCAACACGATGCCGGGATGATCGAGAATCTTCTGAAACTCGCGAGCCGCTTCGCTCCCTTGATGCTTCACGAGGTAGGCCAAACCTCTCACGTATACCGGATGCAACGTGCCCGCTCCGATGAGCAATTCTGAACCGGTAGAACGTACTCCGTCTTCATAAGGAATCGCGGCGTCGAGTAATTCGATCGCTTTGGAAGGGTTGTTGTGGTTTAACGCAAGCAGCGCGCGAAGCGTTGGTCCATAGGCAAATTTAACCTTTGTATCTTGAGGGAAACGTACTGAAAGTTCGTCCAAGACACTTTGAATCTGAGGGGATCCACCCGAGAGCGCCAATGCGAAGGCCGCCCCATATTCCACATCTCGGCTGTGAGATAGCCGCAGCGCCGTCAGGGCTTCCTGTCTTGCAATTGCGACATTGCCGAAGAGTGCCTCGCGTGATGCAGCCTCCGCTTTGTAGAGAGCCACTGTTTCGTTCTGATCTGCTCCGAGCGCGAGTTCTTCGGCCCGACCTGACATCTTTCTTGCCTCTTGCAGTCGACCCGAATACGCCAGAACATACCCTTGGGAGTTGGCCATCCACTCTTCCGCCGCAGGCTTGCCTTGCGCCTCAGCGACTTCTCGATCCATGTCAGCTTTGTCTCGTTTCAGGAAGGCGATCATGTATCGCTGGATGGTGAAGTCGGGCATCTCCACCCTATGTTCGGCGGCCTGCTGAAGCATCTTCATCGCTTCGTCGGTCCGGCCAAGCGCAAGATCGCTGACGACGAGGTTGCTGTACCCGACCGCGAAGTCCGGGTCCATCGCGAGGGCAACCTTCGCTTCTTGTCTCGCCTTCTCGTAGTCGCCTCGAACCAGCGAGACGTTCCCCGATAAAAAACCATGTGGGGCCAATGCTCGAGGATAGGCTTGTATCCAGGAGTCACAGATTTGGGCCGCCTTCTCCAGGTTGCCGGTCACCTGCTTCTCGTAAGAGGCAGCGATCCAATACCGCTCTTCATCATTTGCGCGATCGCGCAGCTCGTAAGCCTTGGCGGAACTCTCCGCAGAGAGCTCCGACTCTCCGAGGTCTCCATACACTCGCCCAAGAAGGGAATACGCCATGGCGAACCTGGGATCGATTTCTAAGGCGCGCTTGAGGAAAGACACAGCTGCTGTGCCACCAGATGTCGCGGCAATCTTTAAGCCCGCAGAATAGGCCCTCAGCGCTTCGATTGAAGGCGTCGTGGCTTCTGCGAGCGGCGCATTATGTTGCTGGACCGTTGCAAGCGATTCCCCGAGGTGGACTCGGAACTTACTCGAAATGCTGCTCAGTGCATTCAGTACGTCTTCTTTCCTGGGTGCTTGCGCCTGCTCTTCGTCAAGTACGTCTCCCGTGGCGCAAGACCGGCCCCGTAGTCCCAGAACGTACTGGCTGCCGATACTCGCGATAGATCCATCCAGAACTGCGGCGCTCCCTGTCCGTTCGCAAACCTCACGAGCGACCTCCTGCGTAAGCCGTGCGTCCTCAGGACGACCCATCAGCCGAAGCGTATGTCGGATGCGCCCTTCGGAAACGATACTGAGGAACGGCGACTGCTCCAGCTCTATCGTCAAGCCTTGCTGAAGTGTCTCGTCGAATACAGGATCGCTCGTCGTATTTGTGAAGTCTGCAAGCACAACCGTGTCTTCCTCGGTAAGGAGCTTCTTGCTGCGAAAGACTAACAAGGACGAGGCTGCGCCGACTACGAACAACAAAAGACTCATCAAGCCAATGGCCCATCGTCTGGATCGGCTGAACTGGGATGGCTCCTCAGCGAGGCGTGACTCCACCATCGGAATCGACTGGACGGACTTATCTGGTTGGGTTGTCGATTGAATCGCCGGACCGAGGAAACGGTAGCCTCGCCTGGGAATCGTCTCAATATATCGGGGATTCGCCGCGACATCTCCAAGGGCTGTGCGTAGTTTGCCAATTGCGACCCGCAAGCTACTGTCGAAATCGACGAAGGTGTTTCCCTCCCAGATGCGGGTCTGAATCTCCGACCGAGTGACCACTTCGCCGCAGCTTTCGAGAAGAACAACCAGCAAGCGAAACGGCTGCTCCTGAAGGCTGACCGGATTGCCTTGCTTCAGCAGCTCCCCTTTGGATGTGTCCACTTCGAACGGTCCAAATCGATAGACCGTTCCCCTCGGCGTCTCCATCGGTCTCTCCTGAAGTGGCTGCCAGCGGTATAGAAGCTTGCGGAGCAAGTTTACAGAGTTATCTGGAGCGTTTCGTTTGAATAAGTTCCGCGTTAACGAAAGAATTTACACCGAGTTTGCTTGCCGTTCGCAAAGCAATCATGGACTCTCGTCCAGGAAACGGATGGGAGCAAGTGGCGCAATTGCTCCTGACTTACTCCGAAGGAGCACCATGACTTCAATGCGGAATTTTAACGTACTTCAGGTAGCCGGAAACGGATCTGCCCTCAATTATGAGAGACGGCGTCATCCGTTGACCGTGGCCGTACTGCTACTGATAACCATTAGCTTCTACGCGAGAGCGTCTTCCGCGCAAACCAAGTCTGTAGGGAAGCAGCTTAATCTATCTCATGGTGTTGTCGCTGCGACTGTCTCCACAGCGACACAAACAACAACCGTGACTCCGGAAGTAAACGCTGGCGTGCAGACGTTTCTCACCGGTTTTGTAGCAGCCATGAACGCTCACGATCCAGACGCCTTCTTCCGCCTCCAGGCCGAGGATTGCGCAACCGTGAATCGCGCTGGTAGATTCTTCCGCGACCGAGCCTCTCTCAGCATACAAATCGAGAGGCTGCTCAAGCAGTCGTTCAAGGATTTCCAGTTTCCACCGTTCCGTATCCTTCATCAGCGTTCGCTCACTCCAGATCTGGTGATCTTGCAGGCGGCCTGGCAAAACCCATCCCTGGAACCTCCACCCGCGCCACCGGTGAGCGACATGGTTGTCACCTTTCTTCTGAAAAAGACTGGAAGCGTCTGGCTGGCGGAAGAAGTGGATTCGCATGACGTTGAGGGATTGCCTGCTGTGCCCGGCGAAACTCAAGTACTCCCGTCTGCTGGTGCACCGAAGCAATGACCGATTTCCGCATGCAGACGGGCACCGATTGAGCCTCTTTATACAGCGATGGGCTTGGAGCCTTCCCCAGAGACCTGGCAGCAATGAAAGAGAGATCATCCATGCTCAGAACGCATTTCGCATTTCTGCTTCTCGCAGTAACGTGTTCCATTCTTTGCAATGCTGAAGCGCTAGTTAGAAGCGACGGCCCGATCACGGATACTGAGATCAATGCCGCGATCGATCGCGACACAACGGCGATGATTGAACTTCGGCATCAAGTACACCAGCATCCGGAGCTATCGAACCGCGAATTTGAGACTTCGAAGCTCGTCGCCGAACGGCTTCGTGCGCTTGGGTTAGATGTGCAGACGAGCATGGCGCACACCGGAGTGGTAGGAGTCCTGAAGGGCGCGAAGCCAGGGCCGGTGATCGCGGTAAGGTCGGAGCTCGATGCGCTGCCGGTTACGGAAGAGAGTTCCTTGCCCTTCAAGTCTACGGTTCGCACAACTTACAACGACCAGGATGTCGGGGTCGCCCACGCGTGTGGCCACGATATACACATCGCCGCGATCCTTGGCGTGGCCAGCGTACTAGCCTCCATGCGGGATCAGCTTCCAGGGACGGTCATATTCATTTTTCAACCTGCGGAGGAGGGTGCTCCGGCGGGCGAAGAGGGGGGAGCGGCGCTGATGCTGAAAGAAGGTCTCTTTACCAAGGTCAAACCGGAGGCCGTCTTCGGCATGCATGCGCTTGGGACTGTGGATGTCGGACAAGTGCACTATTGGCTCGGTGCCGCAGCCGCATCGGACAGCAACTTCCAAATCTCCTTTCATGGCAAACAGGCACATGCGGCATTCCCGCAGGAGTCGATTGACCCGGTCGTGATGGCGGCGGAAGCGGTGATGGAACTACAAACGATTCGCACTCGGAACATAGCGCCCAGCGATGTAGCCGTTCTGAGCGTATCTACAATTCACAGCGGGGTGCGCGTCAATATCACTCCTGATCTTGCCACTCTTAGCGGAACCATCCGAACGTTTGACGACAAAGTAGATGAAAAGATCGAGCGCCGCATGGGAGAGGTCGTCCAAAGCATTGCGCAAGGCAACGGCGGCTCGGCGGAGATGAAGTTCTACGATCGGTGCCCGGCACTGATCAACGATCTCGGGCTCACAAAGCGAAGCTTACCCTCGCTCAAACGAGCGGCAGGGGAGTCGGAAGTCACGCTCGCATCACCGGTCATGGCGGGGGACGACTTTGCGGAGTTCGGGAAGATTGTCCCTGGATTTTTCTTTTCGTTTGGGACACAGAAGCCGGGAACGATCTCCGGCGGCAACCACGCAAAGAATTTTGTCGCCGATGATTCATCGATCCCGCTGGCCATGCGCGCGATGACTTACGTCCTTGTCGATTATCTTCAAGGCAAGAACGCGGAATAACTTTCCTGCATGGTTCTGAGACAGGATGGCGATCTGATCGTTGCTTTGGCCGAGTCGGTGCCCTTCTCTAGCGCTACAAAACAACGAGCTAGAAAAACACCCGGGGATCTCCGTCATCAGACTCAGAAGTCTCCGTCGATCGAGCTGTCTGGAGACGCCCTGAGAAGACCGCCTCAAGCTGACTTAGTGTTTTCGTAGGGGTCTCACCGGTGAACTCTCCAAAATCGTGGACCATGTGCATCTGGTCATGGTACCCGAATTGGTGGGCTACGTCCGTCCAGGACTTCGCCGCAAAGCGTGCCTTGCCGTCGAGCGCTGCTTCAAACCTCGCGATCCGCGCAAAGAGCTTGGGCCGCATCCCCACCTGTTGAATGAACCTTCTTTGAAACTGGCGGGTGCTCAACCCAGCGCGGCCGGCCAGATCTTTGAAAGCTACTCGTCCTCCACGCAAAAGAATTCGATTTGCCACGGCCGAGATTGCATCGTGGCTCGACGAAGTGAGCGCGCGGCGCAGCAGGAAAGCGTCAACGAAGGTCACCCGCTCCTCAAACGTTTTGCACTCGCCCAGGCGTTGATAGACCTCGGAAATAGGCTTTCCAAGAACCGCATGGCCGTCGAAGTCCTCGTCGGTTAGTTCACGCATGGGTACCGCGAACAGACGGGACAGGCCATCCGGCTGAAACATGATCACGAAATGCTCAAGTGCTCCACGAAGCAGGAGATCGACTCGGCGATGTGTCTGTGGGCCGACGAGAGTCACTACCGGGCTCTTCTTTAAAGAACGTTCCTCATGATAGAAAGCGTCTATTGGCTCACCTAGTTCGAACTCAAGCATGGGGACCGCGCGCGCGGTCACGGGGTGAACGACCACAGGGCCCTCAATCTTCATCTGCCGCTGCGTGTAGAAGCGGACAAATTGTTGCAACCCCGGTGCCGGCTTGCAGAAGCTCTGGAGCATGGGCCAAATCCTTCTCAGGCCGTCGTTTTAGCTCTCGCGATAGATAAGCAGGAGGGACGCTTGCCGGCTATTGTGGCAGAGAGTTCGCCGTATGTCACCAAAAAGATAGTCAGAGCGCGTGCCCCGCGCTAGCGGACTAGCCATGCTACGAAGTTGTGCCAAGCCGCACTCGGACCAATGACTGCTCCTTGAAGCGGAAAGCTCGCAAACATTCCGATGGCCAGCCCGGTAGTCAGTGGATGGACCCTCTTGTCGACCAGGTAATCTCTGGCTACTCCTGTCATTAAGAACAGAGCGAATGGGACCAGGACCATGGGCGGCGTGAGCGCAAGTCGAGAGAAGTGACCGATGAGATGAGTGATCGGTGGGCCCATGAGTTCGATGTTCGCGAACAGCATCAAGCGTTTGTGAACCTCCGGCCTGCTCCGATAACAGATCGCTGCGACCGCCAATATGACAAAGGCCAGCAATCCAAAGAAATTGAAGACAGAGGCATTAGGGCCGTCCAGCTCTCCTTTCAGTTGCGATTGAGAGTCGACGCGCTGATCGCCGCTTAGATCGAAGCCTCGCCTTACCATGTCGACAGTAGTCGCATACGACAGGGGGATGATCAACGCGAGAAGAAAGACGGAAGTAAGTCCGAGCCTTCGATGCCAGCCGACCCGCTGAGTAGCCACCAACAGGCTCTGAATCAGAAAGAGCAGAAGCCATGCAAAGAAAACGATCCCATGGGCGGCGGCCAGCAGCGTAAGCGGCGCGCGTCGTCCACCTGGATGCACAATCGACGGCATGAAGCCGACGATCGAGATCGCAAGCATCACGATTGCCATGCCGGTGAAATACCACCTTGCCATGAAGGACTTTTGCCGCACCGCTGGGGATGCCTGAAAAGAAGTGGTGACCATGAGCAATTGTTATCCCTCCTTGCTCCGCCGCTAAGAAATCTTTATCTATCCAGCGAGCCAACCCACTAGGTCGTGCCAACCCACGCTCGAACCAATCGGTCCAGCCTCCAAAAATCCCGACACCATCCGAAGGATCGCCAGCCCCCAAGTAAGAGGATGAACTCTCCGCGCTACAAGTAGATCCCTCCCGACAGCAGTAAACACGAAGATCGAGATAGGGATCATGACAATGACCCCGGGCAACGGCGCGAGCACTGGAGAATGCCCGATCAAGTGCGCCAGGGGAGCCGGCATCAGTTCGATATTGGCGAACAGCATCAGCCGCTTATGAGTCTCCGGTCTGCGTCGGTATGCCAACGCCAAGATGGCCAACACAGTGAAGATCAGCGTGTTGAACATAGGGAAGACTGCTGCGTACATTACATCGTTGCCGATCGAAAGGCTAAGATCGCCGCTCAGATCAATGCCACGCCGCACCATCGCGATCGTCGTTGTGTAGGCCAATGGAACCATCAGTGCGAAGACGAAGATCGAGGCCACACCGAGCCTTCGGTGCCATGCAATATGCCGGGTCGCAACTAAGCTGCTCTGGACCAGGAAGATCAACAGCCACGCATAGAACACCGCTCCATGCGCGGCGACGAGCAGAGAGACTGGCGCGCGGCGTCCGGCGGGATGCGCAATCGATGGCATGAACGCCGCCACGGTAGTGGCGAGCATCGCTAATGCTATGCCGGTGAAGAACCAGCGCCGCACGAAGCTCTTTGTTCTCGAATCCCTTGTCGTCTGTTGAAGTGTTGTGGCCATGAAGTACTCCTGCCCTATCGATGAGACTAGGTGCAGCGAAGACTGGCCAATAGTAAAAATACGACATCAGATACCTGCGTGCGTCGACGAGCGCGAAATCGCCAATTCACTCATCGACATCGATCGGTAACTATGTGTCATCTTCTCCTCAATGATGAGGCAGGCCCGTAGAGATTTCCTTGGTCGACGAGTTTCGTAACGACTTCAGAACTCCTCCTGCCCGGCCGGGGAGCAGATACAGTGGAGGCGCGCCCGATGACTGGCGGCGTTGCGGAACCGGTGCGGCGCGTTGGCTGGGATGTGGATGGTTTCGCCAGCTCGGACGATTGTCTTCTGCCCGCGGAAGGTGGCGTGAATCTCGCCGTCAAGGACGGAGAAGGTTTCTTCAAAGTCTTGGCGGTGTGGGGGCGGCCCGCCGCCGGGCGGAATGTGCATGTCGATGAGGCAGTAGCGCCCCGCAGTGTTTTTGCCGGAGACGAGGACGGTGTAGGTGTCGCCGACGAGGCCGAGGTGTGGGGTGTTGGGGGCCTCGGGGTCGATTTGGGCCAGGCTGCGGGCTAGATCGTCGGGCGGATGATTTGGACTTCTGGGTCGGTGGCCATGGGTCAGTTGATCCTATCGCGAGTGGCGGATGCGCGGTCCCGCTGCGCTCTTTTCGGAATTTGGCACTGATGAGAAGGCAGGTATTCCTTATCTGATGCGCTTCGGTTGAGATGAGAAGCCAGCGGTGCTGCATTCCTCGAAATGACGAGGGGAGGGCGTGGTGGGGTTCAAGGGTTCGTCGACGAGTCGCACTGGTGTCCTGATGGTCGGAACCGCGATCGTGTTTTATGGTTTGGGGCGGAGTTTCGTTAGGAATTCTTTGGCGGGGAGGGTGTTGAGGATGTCTTGTCTGGTGAACCAGGCGCGGCGGAGTTGTCTTATGCCGTAGCGCATGTTTTCCATCTCGGTGGTGTGGTGAGCGTCGGTGTTGACGACGATTTTGCAGCCGGCCTCTTTGGCCATGCGCAGGTCGCGGTCGCAGAGGTCGAGGCGGTTGGGGTTGGCGTTGTGTTCCATGGCTACACCCAGTGCGGCTGCGGATTTGAAGATCGCGGGCAGGTTGACCTGGTAGGCGTCGCGGCGGAGGAGTTTGCGGCCGGTGGGGTGACCGAGGATGTGGAGGTAAGGGTTTTCGAGAGCGCGGAGTACGCGCGCGGTCATCTGTTCGATGGGTTGGGAGAAGAGGGAGTGAACGCTGGCGATGACGACGTCCAACTGTGCGAGGGTGTCGTTGTCGAGGTCGAGGTCGCCGTTGGCGAGGATGTCAACTTCGATGCCGGAGTAGATGCGGAAGGGCAGTTTTCCCGGGGAGGCGGTTGCACTCGAGCGATCAGAGGGCATGAATGGGCCACCCGGCGGGCGGTTTCCCGTTTCAGGACTTACTTTCACCGAATCTTCGCTTTTCTGTTGTTCCGGCTGGTGTTGCGGGAGCACTCTCTTATCAGCAGGCGACGGGTAGATGCCGGGGCTGAGCGATAGCTCAGACAGCTCTCGATCGATCTCGCGGATGGCGGCGATGTGGGCCAGGGCCCGTCGATCGTCGAGGCCGTTAGTCATGGCGAGGTTCTTGGAATGGTCGGTAATAGCGATGTATTGATAGCCGCGGGCCATGGCGGCCAGGGCCATTTCGCGGATGGTGTTGGAACCGTCGGTGGCGACGGTGTGCATGTGGACGTCGCCGCGGATGTCGGCCTGGGTGATGAGAGTGGGTAGGCTGCGGGCGAGGGCAGCTTCAAGCTCGCCGTTGTTTTCGCGGAGCTCGGGCGGGATCCAGTCCATGCCGAGGGCGGAGTAGATCTCTTCTTCGGTGGCTCCGGCGACGAAGGCGCCGTTTTCGACCCTGGCGAGGGCGTATTCGGAGAGGGTGTAGCCGCGTTTGAGGGCGCGCTGGCGGACGGTGACGTTGTGCATCTTCGAGCCGGTGAAATATTGGAGGGCTGCGCCGTAAGAGCCCTCGGGGAGCAGGCGAACGTCGACCTGGAGGCCGGAGCGGAGCCGGAAGCTGACCTTGTTGGCGCCTTTCGCAATGAGGGCGTTGATGGGCGGGTAGGTGGCCATGTAGTCGACGGCGGGAGCGACGGTTGCTTCGGCGCAAATGGGTCCTGTGGCGAGCAGGTCGAGATCGCCGACGGTTTCGCGGCCGCGGCGGAGTGAGCCGGCGGGGGTGACGCGGGTGATACCGGGAAACTGGAGGAGGTAGGCGATGATTTTTTCAGCGGCTTGCTCGGCGTCGTCGAGGTGGAAGCGGCCGGAGTTCTTGCGGTAGTCGGCGATGCCCTTTTTGAGCTTTTCGGCGGCCTTGACGCCGAAGCGGGGGAGTTCGGTGAGCTTGCCGGCCTCGATGGCTGCCTCGAGCTGGTCGATATCGGCGACCTGGAGGACCTCCCAGAAAAGGGCGACGGATTTCGGGCCCATGCCGGGAAGTTTGAGGAGTTCGAGCATGGAGGGTTTGTATTTGACGAGCAGCTCTTCGCGGAGGGGGAGGGTTCCGGCCTTTTCGATCTCCTGAATATTGGCGGCCATGGCTTTGCCAATGCCGGGGATCTTCTGGAGTTCTTTCGCGGCGTCGGTTTGTTGGGCGATGGCCGAGAGCGGAGCGGTTGAGGCCTCGACGGCTTCGGCAGCGCGGCGGTAGGAGCGGATGCGGAAGGGATCGCCGGCGGCGATTTCGAGCAGGTCCGCGGTTTCGACGAGGAGGTTGGCTATGGAGAGGTTGTCCATAGAGGAATTAGAGCATTCCTGGAAGATCCGGGCATTTCCAGGACCCGCAGTTTCACAATGGGCGAGCGGCGGAGGTGAATTTATGGTCGAAGGCAACACTATCGACCGAGGTGAAATGGGGCGAGGCGGCACGAGCGAGGCTGTCATGAGCGAGGTGAGACGAGCGTGGCGAGCGAGCTGTCGTGGGCAGGTAAGACGAGCGTGGCGAGCGAGCTGTCGTGGGCAGGTAAGACGAGCGAGCGGGGCGGGCGAGCAGACACATGCATGCGAACGAGCGAAGCGATACGGTCGAGGCAATCCTGGCGAGGCAAGGCTAGAGAATTGACACGAGCGAAGCAACACTGGCCCAGCAACCACGGGCTCGACAACCCGCCAGGCAAATATTGGCTCGGCAACACGGTTCGGCAAACACGAAACTCGGCAAACACGAGCCGGTGACGCGAACTCGGCATGCACGAGCCCGGTGGCGCTCATGATTTGCAACAACGGGTGACGTGATACGAGAGCGGCGATACGGGCGTGGATTGAGGAAGCTAAGCGACGCAGCTTGGAAGTGTTTTTCCTTACGACCGGTAGGAGTCGAAAAGCGACAAAGCGTAACGGGAGTCGAAGCGGCAACGCCTGGCAGGGGTCAAGTTACAAAGCCTGACAGGAGTCGAAAAGTGACAAAGCTTAACAAGAATCAAGAAGTAACCAAGGCCTGATGAGGAGTTGAAGCGACAAAGCCTGGCAGGATTCAGAGTGACAAACAGGACTTAAAATCACAAATTGGAGTCAAAAAGTGACAAAGCCCGACAGGGACTAACTGTCCTGACAGGGATTACCATTTATAACGCTGTCATGGGCAAAGTCTTTTCGCTCCTAACTCGTGATTGGAGGCGGAGAATATCGGCTTCGGAAGCTAGGCTACCTCGCCAAAGCGCAATACTCCATCCGCTTGAGGTCCCTTGGTGCCCTGGACTATATCGAACTCGACATCGTCCCCTTCTTTAAGGCTCTTGTAGCCATCGAGCTGGATTGCGGAATAGTGGACAAAGACGTCTGGACCATCGTCGCGCCCAATGAAGCCATAGCCTTTTGCATTGTTAAACCATTTCACTTTACCTTTGTATGTCGCCACGAGCCTGACCCTCTTTCAATCGGATCGAGCTGGATGGTTCCAGCTCGTCGTCTGTTAAGAAGACGCGATCGGTGGGGGATTGGTTTTCCCGGCTGGCGAAAGGAATTCAAGCGCATTCAATCTCTCTGGTACTTAGGAACGTATAGAAAGCTCGGTCGGTGCTTCCCTTGAGTCGGATTTTGGGTAAATTGTGGAATTGCCTGATGCCTGCCGATCGTTCCCGGGGCACGCCGACGCGAGGTGTTGTTTACCTTTCCGGAAGCTGCTACGTTTTTCGACGAGCCTTTAGCGTGCTCTCCCGGAAGTAGCTGAGCATAATCTGTCGAGTTTCCGGGGATGAATCGGCGGTTGCGATCCAGGCGAAGGGGCGGCAGCTGCGGTTGTCGTGAGCGACGAATGCTTGATTCGGGCGATGAGATCGCGGACGCTGCGGAGGCTGCCGCGACGAATCGCCTGTTTCGCGATCAACCCGAACCATCGATCCAGCTGGTGCGGCGACCAGGAATGCGTGAGCGTGCAGTGGACGTGGAAGCGGGGCCGCTGGGCCAGCGAGAGGCGCACCCTGGCATGCTTGTGAGTGGCATAGTTGTCGATGACAGGATGGACACTGAGGTCTTGGGGCACGGCTTGGTCGATGCGCTTGAGAAAGCCGAGAACTCCCGATGCCTGTGGCGCGGCTTGCACTCGGTGGACCGTTCCCGGTAGTGATGTCCAGCGCCGCTAACAGAGTGGTCGTGCCATCCGGACATATTCTCAGTGACCCCTGCCACATAGCCGAGGTCCATGGGCAGCACCGGCTGGGTCCGGCTGAGGGTCTGAATCTGCAATTTTTCGTCCACTGCCCGCACGATGGGGGTGTCGGGCGGGTTCAGGTACAGGCCGAAATGTCCCGTACCTTCTCGACACAAAAGGATCGGTGGACAACTAGAGAGTCTGGCTGCGATGCGGCTGTACCGAGAACGTCTGGAAGACCCGGTGCATTGAAGGGAGACGTTCTCTTTAAGGGACTGCTTGCCGGCGGCTGTTACTTCGGCGCGGTGGGTTGAATTAGGGTGCCCGCGGTTGTTCACGGCTCCTGAAGCCTCGATTCCGCGACCAACCGCAGGACTGGTTCCCACTCGCTGAGTGGCTGCGAAAACTTCAGCAAAGCTTTCGCCTGCGGTATCGGCGGAAACATTTTGTAAGCTTCTTCGAGGCTGAACTCCGGAGTCAGCAGCACGACTCGGCTTTGCTCCAGCGGCAGCTGATTCATGGGGAGATGAATCATGCTCGTTTCCTTCACTCAGTATCGAACTTCGAGCTTCCGGTTTTCCTTGTACGTCCGATTGACCGCGTCCACCTGATGCTGAGCGATCTCCACTTCCACTTGCTGCTGCGTTTTCGGCAAGGACTTCGTCGCCCGCTGAGGCGGCTTTAAGGAGGGCTTTGCGGTGGTCGCTTTCCAAGTATCCGGCTTTTGTAAGTTCGTTAAGTTTGGCATCTCGTGACTCTCTGATCTGGCTGTAGTCCTGGGCTGCGATCTTTCCAATGATGGAGTCGCATCCTTGTGCATGGTCGATGTGCCACGCTCACCAGAGTTATCGGCGACAACCAGGGATATCTCTTCTGGTCCTAAATCTTCCCGTACTGGTTGTGGCCGGCTCGGCTAAACATGCGCTCGACCGTCTTGCCGAAGTCGTCAACGTAGCTCCATGTGACGTTCGGCTTGCGGCCAGAGTCGAGCGCCTGCTTGACCAACCTCCTTGCTGCCTGCAGGCTATCGGTGATCGCGCCAGGCGCTTGCGCTGACCATCAGCCGCTCTTCCACATACAGTCGATAGACCCGCTTCACGTTCCCCTCGTGGCCATGGCGGCTCAGCACCGCGTGCAGCCGGCGAAAGCCGTATCGCGGCCTCTGCCGGGCCAGCGTCGCCATCGCCTCGCGCAGCTCCGCGTTGCGGCGTACCGGATCTTCTTCATACCGCATCCTTCCGTCTTCTCATGAGAGAACTCTCGGCTTCCACTGGTAGAGTTTCTTGGGGGCAGGCCAAAGCGTATGTGGATGAGCAGTCATTCCGGTTCGATAACCGGAATGACATTGACGATGCTGCCCGCGTTCCGCCTAAGAAGCGACTCCTGTTTGGAACATCGTCGCCCTTCAGGGCGTGGAGTTGGAAGATGAAAGTGGGGGAAAGAAGAGAGTACTCCTGGCCTCAGTTCGTCGACATGCAGCGCAGTTTTTCTTTTTCCTCCCGGGAACCAACATCAAGACCTACGCCAATGTCATTATTCAAGTAGTTTTCGACAATGGGCCGGGAGCAGAAGGACTCGAGGTCGTTCCTCCCCTTTTTCAGCTTAAGCGACTGACGAGAGATGGGTGACGGCTCTGAAGTCTGAGCCATGCGCAGGCGAGGGCCGTACAGGAGGGGAAGGCTTCGACCTTGGCCAGGATCCCGGCCGAGTCGTCACCCGTGCCGGCGATCACGGCTTCGGCGCGCTGCCCCTCGAGCAGAGGGGATCGCCTCGGCGTATTCGGCAGCCTGGCCCCGCGTAATGCGAAAGGCAGCCGGCAGGCCGGATTAATCAGCGAGCGGATGGATCTTGGTGCTCAATCTGCCTCGGGAACGCCCCAGAGCGTTGCCTTCGGAGCCCCACTTTTCTATCCTCATGGCCGCTTGCCGATGAGCCCGCACGATCATGGGATCGAGCATCAGAAAAGGGTCCCGCCGATCTCGGAGCAGGTTTGGCGAAAAGCTTGTCCCAGACCCTGCGCTCGGCCCAGCGTACGAACCGCTTATGAACGCTCTTGCCCTTGCCGAAACGCTCCGGCAAAATCCGCCCAGCGCATGCCGGAACGCATAATCCAAGGCGCCGGCACTCATGAAATGCCGGTTAGCTTCCGCAGGATGACCCGCCGGGCAGGCAGCACCTGGCCGCTGTGCGGCTCTCTCGAAAGTGATGCCGGCTTAGGAACTTCGCTTCAGGAGTTCATGATTTCAATCTTGCTTTCAAGGCGCGCGCGTAAAACTGGATGCCGATGACGGTCTTTCCATCGAGGATCGCGCCGGCGTCGATGAGGCGCAGGATTTCGGAAAGGGAGATCAGAAAGAGGTCGATGCGCTCGTCTTCTTCGGGCTGGGCGTCGCCCAGGGTGAGGTCTTCGGCGAGGAAGATCTGCATCCATTCGGCGAGGAAGCCGGGGCTGGCGTAATAGCGGACGAGCGGCGTCCATTTTTTGGCGCGGTAACCGGTCTCTTCGATGAGTTCGCGCTTGGCGGCATCGAGGCGCTTTTCGGCGCCGTCGATCTTGCCAGCGGGAAGTTCGTAGAGGAACTGGCCGGCGGCGTGGCGATACTGGCGTTCGATGACGATCAGGGGATCGCGCTTGCTCCTGGAGTCATCGGCGGCGAGGATGACGACCGAGCCGCCGTGGCGCACGACGTCTCGGGTGGACTCGACGCCGCCAGGCTCGATGATGTGGTCGCTGAACACCTTAAAGAGGGGGCCGGTATAGCGCAGGGTGGAAGAGAGGACTTGCGCAGTTTCTGGAGCCTGGGCGTCTTTTTTGATTTTCGCAGGTTTGGCTGCTTTTTCTAATTTTGCGGGCTTGGCGCCCTTGGATTTCTTATCTTCCTTCCCCGGCCTTTCCCGAGTAGTTTGCTTGGCTTTCTTTCCGGTTCGGTTTTTTTTCTCTTCGTCCTTGTTCTTTGGCATGGTTCGTTTCTCCTGAGCGATGTCGCTGTCGCCTTTAACGTTAGCATTCTGTGTATGGCGCGAAGGCGGGCAGGGATGAAAAGGGCGGGCCGCGGTCTACGAAGAGGCATCACGGTGATCGGGACGGGGAACTGGGGGAGTTCGCTGGTGAAGGGCGTGCTGGGCTCAGGAATGCCGCTGGCCGAGGTGGTGGTTCGAGATGAGGGGAAGGCTGCGGGGGAGATTGCCTGTGTGACTTTTGAGCGGGCGGTCTTCGACGCGGAGTTGCTTTGGCTTTGTGTGCCGGATGGGACGATCGTTGGCGTGGCCACGGAGATTGCGGCGCGGCGCGGCGACCTCACCGGCCAGACGGTGGTCCACTCGAGCGGCGCGTTGACGGTCGAGGTGCTGGAGGCGGTCAAGCTGGCGGGAGCGCGGGTGGGCGGGATTGCGCCGGTGCTCAGCTTTCCGACGCGGGAGCCGGTGCCGCTCGACGGAGTGTTGTTTGCGGTTGAATCGGCAGCGGACGCTGCACCTGCGCTGAGGACGAGGCTGAATGAGGTGGTGAGAAGATTGGGCGGGACGCCTCTGCGGATCTCGCCGGAGACGAAGGCGCTGTACCACGCGGCGGCGACGATGGCTTCGCCGTTGCTGGTGAGTGCGCTCGAGGCGGCGGTCACGACGGCGAAGCGGGCCGGGCTGGAGCAAGGCGAGGCGGAGGCGGTCGTCGGCGTACTGGCGAGAGCGACTGTCGCCAATTACTACAGCAAGGGCGTGGAGCGGAGCTTCAGCGGGGCGTTTGCGCGTGGCGATGCGGGGACAGTGGAACTGCATCTTAGGGCATTGCTGGCGCATCCGATTTTGCACGACGTTTACTTGGCGCTGACGCGGAATGCAGTGGATTGCCTGCCGGTGCGGAATCGCGAGGAGTTTACCCGGCTGCTGGATGGGCCGGGCCGGTAACCGGGGAGGCATGGCAGGCCCGGTTAACGGGCCTGCCATGAGAGACTAGCGATGGTTGTATGAGGCTCGACGAAGTGGCTTGGCCGGGGAGACGCCGATCTCTTCACTTTCCTTTCGACTTCGCCCAGGCGTGGTAGAGGTGACAAACTTCAGGTTGGTGTTCAGTTGCATGGTAGTTTTGTTGGCTGGGCGAGAAATGAGCAGGGTGTGACACATGAGTAGAGAAGGATACGGGGAAGCTTAAGAGGGCTATGGCGTTGCATACCGAGTGTTACCCGATTTCTATTCTTCCTCACTCCAGCAGGCTTTTTCTGGATTTCGCGGAGCGCCGAGAACCGTTGCTGCCGTTTTTTCCTTCGACGCCTTACTCGAATGGATGGATGCTGCACCGGCCTGCGCTGGCCGAGGCGGCTCGGGAGCAGCTTGCCGGGATGCTGGAGGAGCAGAACCTGGCGTTCGGGGCCGGCGCGAAGGCGATGGCCAACATTGCCGCGCTGCGGCGCGGCGCGAGCGCCGTCGTGACGGGACAGCAGGTGACGCTGCTGGGAGGGCCGCTGTATACGCTCTTCAAGGCAGCGACGGCGATCCGCAAGGCGCATGATGCGACGGCGGCCGGTCATCCGCATGTGGCGATCTTCTGGCTGGCGACCGAGGACCACGACCTGGATGAAGCCGACCAGGTGACGTTCGCCTCGCGGCACGAACTGCATACGCTCAAGCTGGCGATCGAGAGAGGCATACCGACGCCGGTCGGGGCAGTGGCGTTGAATGAGGATATCGGGCGGGTGGTCGACGAGGCGGCGGGCCTGCTGGAGCCCGGGGCGGTGCTTAGCGCCATCGAGGAATTTTACCGGCCGGGAGCAACGTTTGGCGGAGCTTTTGCGCGGCTGTTGACGCGGGTATTTGCCGAGCACGGCTTGATCGTGATGGATGCTGCCGGGCGCGGCTTTCATGCGCTGGGCGCCGAGGTGCTGCGCAAGGCGGTGGTTTCGGCCGGCGAGCTCTTGACGGCGCTCAGGGAACGGGACACCCTGCTGGCGGAGCGTGGTTACCATTCGCAGGTGCTGGTGTCGTCGCAGTCGTCGCTGTTGTTCCTGATCGACGCTGAGAGTGGCGCGCGCGTGCCGCTGAAGCGGACGGAAGACGGCGAGTGGCACGCCGGGAAAAAGGCTTACTCCGAAGCGGAGCTGCTTGAGATTCTGGAGCGGGAGCCGGAGCGGCTGAGCCCGAATGCGCTGCTGCGGCCGGTGTTTCAAGATGCGATCCTGCCGACGTCAGCGTATATCGGCGGCCCGGCGGAGATTGCTTATTTTGCGCAGTCGCAGGCGCTCTATGAGCAGATACTGGGGCGGACGACCCCGGTGCTGCCGCGGTTGAGCGCGACGCTGGTGGAACCGGCGGTTGCCGAAACCCTGCGCCAGCATGAACTGTCGGTGGAGGATGTGATTGCGACGCGTCCGGAAGAGCTGGCGGTGCGGCTGGGCGCGCGGGCGATGCCGATCGAGAACAAGCGCAAGCTGGCGGCGGCGGGAAACGCGCTCGATGCGGAGTTGTCAGAGTTGACGGCGTACCTGCAGTCGCTCGATGAAGGTCTGGGGCGCTCGGCTGAAGTGGCGGCCTCGAAGATGCGGTACCAGATGAACCGGCTGCGGCGGCTGAGCGCGAACTACCAGCTGCAGCGCGAGGCCGGGCTTCGCCGGCATGCCGATGCCGTCGCGCAGGCGCTGTTTCCCGATGGCCATCTGCAGGAGCGGCTGATCGGGGCGGCGTGGTTTCTGTCGCGCTATGGCGAATCGCTGGCTGCGGTGCTGGTGGAGCATGCGGCGCAGGAATGTCCCGGGCATAAGGCGATCTTTCTCTAGAACGACTGGCTCTGCAACGACTGGCTCCAGAACGACTGGCTCCAGAACGACTGGCTCTAGAACGACTGGCTCTAGAACGACTGGCTCTGCAACGGCTGGATCCAGAATCGCCGGCTCCAGAATCGCCGGCTCTAGAATCGCCGGCTCTAGAATCGCCGGCTCGAGAACGGCTAGGCGTTCCCTTGTTGGGCTGGCCCGTAGCCGGGGCGACTAGGCGGGCGGCGGTTTTCGCGAAGGAAGCCGGGTTTCGTGAAGGCGCTCGAAGTCGATGCCCGGTGCGGCGGGATCGAGATTCTTAACCACGCGGAGCAGCAGGCGGCAGAGGGTGGCGATCTCCCGATCGGTGAACCCCTGGAGCGCGACGTGGTTGCCAGCCAGCAGGATGGCGCGAGCTTTGGGCAGCTTTTTGAGGGCGCGCGGGGTGAGCGAGACCAGGCTGCTGCGCTTGTCGTCCGGGTTTGCGGAGCGGCGGACCAGACCGTCCCTTTCCATGCGAGCGAGTAACTGGGCCATGGTAGGCTGCTCAATCTGAGCGAGCGAGGCGAGATCTTTCTGGGTCAAGGCTGCGCCGTCTTTCAAAGCATAAAGCACCGGGGTCTGGGCGATGGCCAGGCCGAGGGAGTGGAAGCGCGCCTCTCCCCAACGGAGCAGCAGGCGGCCGGAGCGGCTGATGAGGTGACCGGGCAATCTGAAGATGTCTGGGTCCATGGCATGTTCCGGTGCGCTCCGCATTAGATAGTATCCTATATTGTTGCATAGGTAGCTATCCAGTTCGCCAGGGAGGAAATCTTTGAAGAAGCCAAGTATCGCTATCATCGGGGCCGGGCCGGCCGGTTTGACGCTCGCGCGCGTCCTGCACCTGCATGGCGTTTCGGCGACTGTCTATGAGCGCGAGGCCTCGGCGGCGGTGAGGCCGCAGGGTGGGTCGCTCGATATGCATGCGGAGTCGGGCCAGTTTGCGATCGAGTGCGCCGGCCTGACGGGCGAGTTTCAGCAGATCGCGCGGTATGAGGACCAGGAGTCGCGAATCTATGACAAGCATGGCGAGCTGGTCTTCTTAGAGGAAGAGGTTACGGGCAAGAACCGGCCGGAGGTGGATCGCGGGCAGCTGCGGCAGATGCTGCTGGATTCGGTGCCGGAGGAGATGATTCGCTGGGGACATAGGTTGACCGCCGCGGAGCAGCAGGAGGGTGGGTTGTTTGAACTGGCGTTCGAGAGTGGAGGGCGAGAGGGCGGGAGCGCAAGGTTTGACCTGGTGGTGGGCGCTGACGGGGCGTGGTCGCGAATCCGGCCGCTGGTCTCGGCGGCGCGGCCGGTCTATAGCGGGGTGACGTTTGTCGAGCTCGGGATCGACGATGCCGATCGCCGCTACCCGGAGATCGCGCGGTTGGTGGGACGGGGCTTGACGTTTGCGGTGGGTGACTTGAAGGCCCTGATCGGGCATCGCGACGCCAACGCGCATATCGGCGTCTACGCGGCGCTGCGGGTTGCGGAGGATTGGGTGGAGACGGGCGGCCTCGATGAGTCGAGCCCCGATGCTTTGCGGAGCAGCCTGGCAGGCTATTTCAGTGATTGGTCGGAGTCGCTGCTGGAGCTTATCTATCGATGCGGCGACCGAATCACGCCGCGGCCCCTTTATGCGCTGCCGGTGGCTCATCGGTGGGAGCATCGGCCGGGGGTGACGCTGCTGGGCGATGCGGCGCATCTGATGTCGCCGTTTGGCGGCGATGGCGCGAACCTGGCGATGTGGGACGCGGCCGACCTCGGCCTGGCGCTCGCGAATGGCGACGACTGGAGGCTGGCTGTCGAATGGTTTGAGGCTTCGATGCTGGCGCGCGCCGAAGAAGCTGCGGCCGGCGCGAAGGGTGCAATCGACGCCGTGTTTGCGGAAGATGGATTGGCGCATATCGTCGCGGCGATGGAAGGGCAGCGGGGATGAGGCGCTGGGGGCGGCGGCGGGATGAAGCTGGGTAGTGGTCCTGTTTCATTTCAAACCTGATCAATACCTGGAGCCGAGGCGGATGGACTGCGGGAGCTCTTGCCTTGTAGCCTCGGGTGAATGGAGAGACGGACATTTTTGAAGCAGGCCGCGATGGCGGCGGTTGAGGCATCTCGCGGTGCGCGGGGTGGGGCTTCGATGTGGCCGCAACCCTTTGGAGCGGCCGCTTGGGCCGGGGAGGGCGCTGGGGCGGGGATGACGTTCTCTACTGCGAACCGGCGGTGGCAGGCGGCGTATGACAAGGCGCTGGCGGTGTTGGCGGGGAATGTGCAGGTGCTGCCGCGATTTGCCGGGCCGGTGTTGATCGAGGGCTCGGAGTATGGCGGCATCTGGATGGAATGCGGTCCGCACGAGGCGCTGGTGTATCGCCGGCTGCGGGAGGATGTGGCGCGGAACAGCCACATGACTTTTTTCGCGCTGCAAAAAGAAGACGGCCAGCTGCCGGCCAACAATAGGCGGACGGATGCCGGTTTCGGGCAGATCCAGATGGCGGTGCCGATCGCGGCGACGGCGCTGGAGCTTGCCGTGGCGACGCGGGATAGCGAGTTGCTGGAGACGGCGTATGGCGCGTGTTCGCGCTGGGATACCTGGCTGATGCGGTATCGCAATACGCGGAAGACGGGCCTGATCGAAGGTTTCTGCACGTATGACACCGGGCAGGATAACAGCCCGCGATGGGCGGGAATGCCGGTGCAGTGCCCCAAGAAGGATGCGCGGCTGTGCCCGGATGTGGCGACGCTACCGCGGCTTTGCCCGGACCTCTCTGCGACGGTGTATGGAGGGCGCGCGGCGCTGGCGGCAATGGCGCGGGCGTTGGGAAACAATGCCGAGGCGGACCGATGGCTGGAGCTTGCAGAAGGTCTGCGACGGTTGATCCTGAGCAGGCTTTATGTGGCCGAGGATGCAGCGTTTTATGATCTGGATGCGCAGGGGCATTTTGTTAGAGTGCGGTCGGATGTGTTGAGCCGGGTGTGCGGGGAGCATGTGGCCGACCAGAAGACTTTCGACTGGTTATGGTCGCAGCAGATTCATAATCCTGCGGCGTTCTGGGCGCCGTATCCTTTGCCTTCGATCGCGTTGGACGACCCGTCGTTTGTGCGGCCGATCGTGCGGAACAGCTGGGGCGGCCCCTCGCAGGCGCTGACGGCGCTGCGTGTGAGCGTACTTAGCACTTGCGTTACAAAACAGACCAGAGACATGCGTTACAGCGAGGTGGAAACCCTGATGGTTCCTACGCTTTGGTCGGACGCACGATGATGCGGTATGCCCTGGAAAGAGAGTCGCATCGTGGATCAACGCCTGCAGTTCCTGTCGAGCTATCAAAAAGAGGAGATGTCGGTCTCGGACCTTTGCCGTGAGTTCGGAGTGTCACGACCTACCGGATACCGCTGGATCAACCGCTACAAGGAAGTCGGACCAGAAGGTCTCCTAGATCTAAGCAGTAGGCCTCATAGTTGCTCCCATGCCACGCCTGAGAGAATCGAGAACGCGATTCTTGCTCTGCGGAGCAAGTACCCGTCCTGGGGAGCGCGCAAGCTCAAAGCGAGATTAGAGCAGCTGGAATCTAACGTGGACTGGCCAGCCGCCAGCACGATCGGCAACATTCTCCACCGAGCCGGTCTGACCAGTCCAAAACGGAAGAAGCGACGCACGACGCCATATTCGGAACCATTCTCCGAGGTGACAGCACCGAATCAGCTCTGGTGCATGGACTTCAAGGGCTATTTCAGTACGGGTGATGGCAAGCGTTGCGATCCGTTCACCATCACGGACGCTCACAGCCGCTATCTGATTCGCTGCCAGATCGTTTCCCGTATGGACTTGAGCCAGGTGAGAGCGGTTTGTGAAGCAGCGATGCGTGAGTATGGAATGCCAGCGCGGATACGAACGGACAACGGTGCTCCGTTTGCTGGCACGGGTCTGTTAGGCCTGTCGAAGCTCTCGCTTAGCTGGATGAAGATGGGCATCGTACATGAGCGCATTCAGCCCGGCAGACCGCAGCAGAACGGACGCCACGAACGGATGCATCGGACCCTCAAGGAGGACACGACCAACCCTGTAGCTCTGACTCTGCGCTTACAGCAGAGGAAGTTCGACCGATTCAAACAGATGTTCAACCACGAGCGGCCGCACGAAGGACTAAACAACTTGACGCCCGGTAGTCTCTACCAGCCCAGCTCTATCATGGTTCCTCGCACTCTGATCGAGTACGTCTACCCCAAGGGATTTCTGACCCGCAGGGTCAACAACAGCGGCGATATCAGCTGGCACAAGGACAGGGTCTTCATCAGCGAGGTCTTTCGCTTCGAGGATCTAGGCTTTGAGTTCGTGGCCGAAGACTTCTACAAAGTCTTCTTCCGCGATATTGAGATTGGAGAGTTTGATGTTGCTGCGCTCCGGTTTAGGCCTGTGCAGGTGTTGCGATGATGATTTGGACATGCGAGTACTGGACATCGAGCGTATTAGCTACAGTGATTCCAATCCGTGTCGGTGTAGAACAGCACTGTGTACCAGTGGTTCTCCAAACGTCGGACGTTGGGAACCTCACAGGGTATGCCGCTGTATTTGCCGGGAGAATGACTCTTGGTCGCGGCAGCTAGCGAATCATTCGGATCGAAAACCAGATATACCACGGTGTCACCAGCTCCAGCAAAACCCCAGCCATCCCATTCCGCATGTTTCAGTTCGCCATTAGTAGAGTTGGGTTGAGCAAGAATTTCAGCCTTATACCTACCTGATTGAATGAACCAACGACCCGTCGTGCGAACGTCGTCAGAGACCCTAAATAGTAGCCAGGAGGCCGCGCCAAAAACCGCTACCATCGACAACGCCGCCATGCTCTGGCGGCGTATCGTTCGGAAAAGAACCACGAGTAGGATCAAGCCGACGATGGCTGCAATCACAGCCGTCCCGAGAAATGTTCCAATCTCGTTGCCGAGGATCATCTTCGGGAGAAGGACGATCGTCGCTCCCAACAAACCATAAAAGGGAAGCCACCAGTTAAACCGATTAGCTGTTTTCTCGCTCATTCAGACAGCTTATGGTCCGACGGCGTTCGTGGGACATTCATTCGACGTCCGATCGGCGTCCCCCAAAAACAGGCCACGGAAATGACAGAGTGTGGAAAGCATGTGGAGTGCCCGGCTTGAAGTGTGCCAGTGGATAAGAGAGACACTGGACAAGGAGAGGGCATATGGGACGAGGCAAGAAGTACCAACCTGAACAGGTGGTGAACCTGCTGCGGCAGATCGAAGTGGCCATAGCGAATGGGAAGACGACTGCTCTGGCGTGTAAGGAAGCCGGGATCGTGGAGCAGACGTACTTCCGCTGGCGCAAGGAGTAGGGCGGGTTGCAGGTAGACCAGGCGAAGCGGCTGAAGGAGTTGGAGCAGGAGAACTCGAAGCTGAAGCGGTTGGTGGCGAATCTGAGCCTGGACAACCTTGTGTTGAAAGACTTCGCCTCGGGAAACTTCTAAGCCCTGAGCGACGACGGATCGCAGCAGATCATGCGCAAGAGCAGCATGGGATGACGGAGCGCAGGGCGTGCCGGTTGGCCAACCAGCCGCGCGGCACGCAGCGCTACCGTGCGATCCGGCGGGAAGACGAAGATGCACTCACACAGGCGATCGTTCAGCTTGCCAGCCAGTACGGCCGTTATGGGTATCGCCGGATCACGGCGTTGCTGAAGCGGGCCGGCTGGCGAGTAGGCAAGGATCGCGTGGAGCGTATCTGGCGTCGCGAGGGGCTAAAGGTTCCACAGAAGCAGAAGCCACGGGGCAGGTTGTGGCTTAACGATGGATCGTGCGTGCGGATCAGACCGGAGCGGCGGAACCATGTCTGGAGCTATGACTTCGTCAGCGCACGGACGCATGATGGCCGCAGCGTGCGCCTGCTGAACCTGATCGATGAGCACACGCGTGAGAGCTTGCTGGTGCGTGCGGAACGCCGTTGGTCCAGCTCCAGGGTCATCTCTGCGCTGGCCGATGTGATGGTGATGAAGGGAGTGCCGGAGCATCTTCGCTCGGACAATGGGCCCGAGTTCGTCGCCAAAGACTTACGTCAATGGCTTGCAAAGACAGGAGCGAAGACCTTGTACATAGAGCCCGGTTCACCGTGGGAGAACGGCTACTGCGAGAGCTTCAACTCGAAACTCAGAGATGAGTTCCTCAACGGGGAGATCTTCTACTCGATCAAAGAACTGCGCGTGCTGGCCGAACGCTGGCGTGTCCACTACAACACCGTCAGGCCGCACTCCTCGCTGGGATACCGATCACCAGCACCTGAGGCTTGGCTGGCATCCACTGCTTGGCCGCAAGGGGAGCCAGTCGCTTCGCTCCCGGCTCCCCTTGCGGCCATATCCTGCATCGATCTGACCTCAGAAATCGGTGCGCTACACTAACTCTTCCAATGGCACAAAAGATCGGGCACTCCACATGGAAAGCCATAGTGCCGGCTTCCCCCCCTTTCCGCACTCTTTGGAAATCCCTTCGGGATTACCACATTCCCGCGGCCTCGGCGGCGAGATTAGATATTTAGAGACAAGGACAAAGACTCAGCACTAAAGCCTGAATTAAGCCCCTGCCACCGCAAGGGACTTGTAACGGATGTCCCCGGTCCAAAGTGTAACGGATGTTCCGGTACACTCACGTGCGGGACGGTGGTTCGAGCATTATGGGCGGGCGGCGGAGTTCGGCGGGTTGATGAACCAGTGGTGCGGGGCGATGGAGCGCGACCTGAGCTTTCGCCAGCAGATAGATCCAGTGAGCGGGGTGTTTACGGGGGGCGACCTGCCAAGTTACTCGCCGGCGGCGCTGGTGATGATGGATTTTACCTGGCGTCTGGCTGGGGTGCGGGAAGAGGCGAATGGGCTGGAGTGGAATGTGCGGCCCGGGCATGCGGCTGCGGAGGGTGCGTCCTTTCGCCTGCGGATGGACGCAGGCGGGACGGCGGAGTTGCGGTACGAGGCAGATGGCGCGGAGCTTCGGCTGAGTGGGCGGCGGTTGGGACGGGTGGCGGGCGGGACGCTGCGGCTGGTGACGGATACGGCCGGCAAGCCGGTGTCGGTTGTGGGGATCGGGGAAGCGTGGCAGAGGGTCCGGCTGGAGCTGGTGGGGTTGCCGTTCCAGACGGTGATGCTGGACGCAAACCAGCGTGTGGGGTTGTGATGGAGCGGGCGGGGTATTGCTCAAGGTTTCTTTGACTTGCTAATACGATCGATGCAATTACCGGGCTGTTTGTTCACCCTGAGGTCTTTTCCAGTGAAGTATCTGCCCTGGCTGAGTTTTGCCTCGCGCGACCGTACGTGAACGGCGCACCAACGACGGTGCCGGCGATCGATCTCACCGCGAGCGGCATCGATCTGCATAGCGGCGATGCGATGCTGGCGCAATCTGCTTGCTCTGTTTGAATATGCTTCTGCTTTCAACAGGAAAGTTGCAGGGGGTGAATGGAGCAAACAATGTGAATGGAACAATGGGTAGATGACGAAGAAGAAGGAAGTTCCAGAGACGGCAGGCAGGCAGAAGGATACGCTGCCGGTTGCCTACTATCGAATGAATGCGCTGCTGCATACGATTCGCTGTATCGCCCAACATGAAGACCACCTATGTACGCTGATGCACGAGATCAAAGAGGCCGGACATCTGGGCGCAGAGGTCAGCGAAGAACTCGGCGTATTGTTGGCCGAGTTGCCCGCGCACGACTACCTTGACGATCTCTCGGCGGCGCAAACCTTGCTGGCGGTGGAGGGGGCTTCCTCACCGATCAAGAGGACGCGCAAGGAAAGGGCGGCGAGAGCTGTTGTGCAGCAGGGAAGAGCAGCCGGGTAGGCGCGAGTGAGGCTACGCCTCTCGCAACGGGGCGGCCGGTTGAGGAAGTTTCGTAGAACCGGTTAGAAACGTGGCATGATTTGCCTGCTCTCCTGAGATTTTGCCGATGCGCTCTCTGCCGATGTTGTGCCAAATCGTCCCGTGTCCGCAGTTGTCGAGCTGCGTTTCTGCAATGCGGTCTGCTTCTCCTGGGGGCATTGCTCGCGCCGGCGCTGGTCCGGCGTTGATGAGTGCCGCCTCGTTCAGGTGAAAGGGTGCGTTTTCTTACTCCCGAAAGATAGGGTTTGAGCCAGGTGCAGGCAGATCTGCGTCCGGAGTCGAAATCCTTCGTAACCAAAAATGAGGCAGGCGAGACCATCTTTCCTGTCGCCCGGTACTTTAGTCATGGAAGAGGGTATTTACAATCCAGTTGCCTGCAACGGCAGCGCTCAAGGATAGGTGAGCTGGCGGGGGCGGGCGATGAGGTTTGCCGATGAACGATCCGGCTGTGAGGAGGGACGGCGCGCCTTTGCGGGGGCGGCCAAACCCATACCGTGGAGCGCCGCTCCCGATCAACGAGGAGGAACGGCTGCGCGTGCTGCAGGCGTATCGACTGCTGGACACCGACGAAGAGCAGTCATATGACGATTTGACTTTTATCGCGGCTACGGTATGCGCGGTACCGATTGCGATGGTCACGCTGGTTGACTGCGATCGGCAATGGTTCAAGTCGAAGATCGGGATGGAAAGCCGGGAGACCTTGCGGGAGGTCTCTTTTTGCGCGCGTGCCATTCTCGAGCCGGGAGAAGTGCTGGAGGTGCCGAATGCGCTGGAGGATGCGAGGTTCGCCGACAATCCCCTGGTAACCGAGGGAGAGAAGATCCGGTTTTATGCGGGAGTGCCGCTGGTGACTCGGGAGGGCGCCGCGGTCGGAACCATCTGTGTGATCGACAGAAAGCCAGGCAAGCTGAATGCGGCGCAGGAAGGAGCGCTGCGCGCTTTGGCGCGGCGGGTGGTGGCGCAGATGGAGCTACGCCAAGCGGCCCAGGAACTCGAGACGCACAGTCTGACGGACGCCCTGACGGGAGCCTGGAACCGCCGGGCGTTTCAGATGCGGCTCCAGGAAGAATGGGCGCGGCAGTCGAGAGCCGACGGTTCGTTGGCGCTGCTGATGATCGATATCGACGGATTCAAGAGCTTTAACGACTCGTTCGGTCATCCCGAGGGTGACGCGGTGCTGCAGGCGGTGACGCGGTTGCTGGGGGAGAGCCTGAGAAGGAATGACTACCTCGTCCGGTATGGCGGGGAAGAGTTCTCGATTTTGCTTTCGGGCTGCGCGCTGTCGGGGGCGACGATCCTGGCGGAGCGGGCGAGGCTGGCGGTCAGGTCGGCGAAGTGGATCCATCGGCCAGTGACGATTAGTACCGGTGTCTCGGTGGCGCTGCCGCGCGAGGGCGAAGATCCGTACCTGCTGATTGCCCGGGCCGATCATGCGCTCTACGAGGCGAAACGGCGGGGGCGCGACCGGGTGGCAGTCTTTGAAGCCTGGGTGCAGGGTGAGACCGATGCGGTCCCCGCAGAGCGGGCTGCCAGGGTGTGAGGCGCATTCGGTGCGACTGGTGATTTGCACGGCCGGCGAGACTCTCTTCTCTTCCCCTTCACAATTGGGCCGGCGCCCGGCAGCAAATAACAACTGGGGAGTCCTAACGGGTGGTGTCTCTGGCTGGGTGAGCTTTCTTCGTGGTGGAAACATCGGGGAGTCCCGTTTGGGTTTGCTTGTGGATCCGGGGGGAGAAGCTGACGGCTCCGGCGAAGCTCCGGGGCCGGGATTCGGCTAAAATCTCTATTTGGGAAGGTTGGTATGTCTTCGTCAAGCAGGAACAAGAACGACAGCCAGATTTTTGACATTGTCTGCCCGGATTGCGGCGGGATGCTGAAGATCGATGGGGCGACGCGCTCGGTGATTGCGCATACGCCAGCGCCGCGCAAACGGACTTTCGAGGATCTGGAAGCGGCGGCGCGAGGGATGCGGGAGCAGGACGAGCGGAAAGAGAGCATCTTCCGCCAGGCGGTGGATGCGGAGAAGAACAAGACAGACCTGCTGGAGAAGCGATTCGCCGAGGCTTTACGGAAGGCCAAAGAGACACCGGGGACGGGGAAGCCTTTGCGGGATTTCGATCTTGAATAGATTTTGAGCCGGGAGCCGGGCGGCGCGGCGCCAGCGTTCTTCGTTTGCTTTGCATCTCATGTTTTTTGAAAGATGGAAACCTATGAGCCTATCGAACGTTACGAAGCAGATTGAAGCAAAACTTCCCTCTAACCTGGGATCGATGCCGTGGAACCGGTCGGTTGCCGCGGGAACCCTGCTGACCAGCGCGGTTCTGCTGCTGACCGGCAACCGGAAGGCTGCCCTGGCGGTAGCGGCGGCGGGGACGACCGTGGCCTTGCTGGAGGACCCGAAGGCCATTCAGAAATTTTGGAACGATGTTCCGGACTACGTGAAGGCGGGGCAGAAGCTGCTGGCGCGGGTTGAGGGCTTGATTGAGCAGGTAGCCGAGCAGGGCGGGAGCCTTCGCGACGTGTTACGGCGAGGTTGACCAGCTGCCGAGCCGCTCAGGCGATGCCCAGTTTCTTCTGGGCTTCGGGGCTGATGCGGGCCGGGCTCCACTTCGGTTCCCAGACCAGGTTGACTTGAGCCTGGCTGACCTGCTGCAGGCCGGCCAGGCGGTTTTGTATCTGCTCGGTGATCTGGGCGTGAGATGGGCAGCCGGGCGTGGTGAGGGTGAGGTCGATCTGAACGCGCTGCTTCGATAGAAGACCGGGAGCGTCGGGGTCGGGTTCGACGGCGACGTTGTAAACGAGGCCGAGATCGACGATGTTGACCGGGAGTTCGGGGTCGTAGACGTCTCGCAGGGCGTTGCGAATGTCTTCTTCGGTGAGCGCGGGCGGCCTGTTCGCCGACGGCCGCTGAAAAGTTCGTGCCGCCATGCTAATTTTTCCGTTCTGTCAGGTATCTGGCTACGGCTTTGAGGGCGTCGGCGCGTTCGCCGTAGGGTTCCAAATACTCAAAGGCTTCAGCGATGAGCTGGTTGGCGTGGGCAATTGACTGGTCGATGCCGAAGACCGCCGGCCAGGTGGCTTTGTCGCTGGCGAGGTCTTTGCCGGCGGTTTTTCCGAGATGGGCCGAGTCCTGGGTGACGTCGAGGATGTCGTCGACGATCTGGAAGGCGAGCCCGGCTTTGCGGCCGAACCCGGTGAGGCGATGGATATCGTCTTCCTCGCCGCCGCCGTAGACGGCTCCTGTCGAGATGCTGACGCGAATGAGAGCGCCGGTCTTGGCGCGGTGGATGGCGTCGACCAAGGCGGCGGTAGGTTGCTTGTGTTCAGACTCGATATCGAGGACCTGGCCGCCGATCATGCCTTCCACGGTCCCGGTGGCCTGGGCGATCAGCTTGACGATCTCGACGATGCGGGCCGCGGGGCAGTTGAGTTTCGCCAGGGTCGCATAGGCCTGGGTCTGGAGCGCGTCTCCGGCGAGGATGGCGATGGCTTCGCCATAGACGACATGGCAGGTGGGTTTGCCGCGGCGGAGATCGTCGTTGTCGAGCGCCGGCAGGTCGTCGTGGATCAGCGAATAGGTGTGGAGCATTTCAAGGGCGGAGGCGAGTTCCTCGACGCCTGCGGGTGGTCCGGTGGCGGCGATCATCCTGGCGGCTTCGATACAGAGGACGGGACGAAGCCGCTTGCCTCCGGCGAAGACGCTGTGGCGCATGGCCTTGTGGATTGAGGCCGGAACCTGGTTCTCGCTGGGGAGCAGTTTTTCGAGTGCGCGATCGGTCAGTTCTGCGTCGTGGCGCAGGATCTCTTTTACATCGACGGGCATTTCTTTCATGATAGCTGACCGCGGCGGGTTTTTCGGGCGGCGGCGGCCAGCAGGAGCACGGCCAGGAACGAGGCGGCGGTGAGGGATCGCCCGATGAGGACATCGGTGGTGGCGGCGTAGCGGATCTCGATCTGGGCGAGACCGGGCTGCAGGGGGACGACGAGGAGTCCGTCGTCGCGGCGAGGGCGGCCGGTGAGCAGGATGTGGTTGGCGGTGACTTGCCAGGCGGGGTAATCCATCAGGCGCAGGACGGCGTAACCGGCGGCAGGGGATTGGATGGTGAGGAGCTTGTGTTCGGGACGCCACTGATCGATGTTGACTTTGGCGGGGAGTTCCTGGTGCGTTTCGGCGGTGTAGGTGGGATTGCCTGGGTCCTGGTCAGGGGAACTGGCCGGATGGGCGGTTTCGGCATCGGCAGTTTTGAGGACGCGGACCGGCGGGAGGTACTGCTGGACGATGGAGTTGTCGGCGCCGAGGGTGGTGTATTCGTCGGTGCCCTCGATGCCGTTGCCGGACTGAAAGACGGTGACCTGAGCGGAGACGATGTCTTCTTCATCGCAGGGCTGCCAGAAGAGTTTGGTTGCAATGGGGATGATGGCGATGGCGGCAATGAGGACGATCGCTGCCTGGAGACGGAGGCTTTTCAGGCGGGAAAGAGCTGCGCCGATGGCGATCGCGAAGGCGATGCTGAGGATGAGCGTGAGACGCCAGGGGAACTGGAGGAACTTGAGTTCGGGGGCGTGGGTCCAGACCGGGCCGGTCGATGGAAGCTGCAGGACGAGGACTGCGGCAGAGGCCACGAGCAGCGGGAGCAGGATGCGGCGGCGCTGCCTCCAGGCGGCGACGCTTGCGATTGCCGTGGCCGCAAGCATGGTGACGACCAACCAGGAGGCGGTCTTGAGGACCTGGTCGTGGAAGGCTTCGCCGGTATGGGCGAAGAGATAGCTGTCGGCGATTCTCATGCCGGGGCCGATGGCGCGGTGGATGTCGACCCAACGGCGTTCCCAGGCGGCGGGGACGAGATAGAAGGCCGCGAGGCCGAGCCCGAAGAGCAGGCTGGAGGTGTTTTGCAGGATTGGTCGTATGCTGCGGCGGGTGATGGCTTGCCAGAGGGTGACGGCGGCGAGGAGATAGCAGGCTATAACGGCGGCGGGGGCGTTGGTGAGCCAGATGGCGGCGATGGCTAGGGACAAGGGGATGGTGGAAGCTGGGGAAGTAGTTTGGCTGAAAGAAACCCACGTCTCAGAAGCGCGACGCGGGACACCCGCATTCGCTTCGCGCGACGCTCTTGTGCCTGGCGAAGATGCCGGCGTCCGATTCAGCCGGAGGGCGTAGAGGAGGATGAGGGGGAGCCAAATGCCGGCGGCCAGTTCGCCATAGGCGGTTCGCTCGTAGGCGACGAAGAGAGTGTAGGGGCTGAGGATGTAGGCGCAGGCGGCTACGGTGGCGGCAGGCGCCGGGAGCCATTCGCGGGCCAGCTGCTGCATGCTCAGGCCGCAGGCGGCGAGGACGACCAGGGTGAAGGCTGCCGGAGTGGCTGCCCAGGGAAGAAGCAGGCCGAGAAGCGCGCCGAGCGTCCAGGTGGCCGGCGGGTAGAAGACCAGGCGGGCTTCGCCGGCGCCATAGTTGGCGGCCTCAAGCCAGTGAGGATAGAGGGTGCCTTGCTGCCAGTGCCGGGCGACGGAGAGCCAGGACTGGATGTGAAAGTCGAAGTCGTGGCCACAGGAGTTGCCTTTGAGAGCCAGCGGCAGGGCGACGGCGAGGGCGCAGAGCAGGATGAGCAAGCGGCTTGGCCAGTTGCTGGGAGTTGGCTGCGTCGAGGATTGTTCCGGTGCGTCGATCTCTGCTCCCTCAGCGGCTGAGGCCGTGTGCGGTCCGTGGGTTACGGCACGGCTTGAAGCCGTGCGCCTTCAACGCCTGGGAGCGTCATGGGGTGAGGCGCAGGGTGTGCTTGGAGGTGCCGGCGATGGCGGCGCCGGTGAAGGGAAGGGCGAAGGTCATTCTGCCGTACCAGAAAGGCCACTGGTCGCTGTACCAGAGGCTGAGCGGGTTGCCGGACTGGCCGTAGACAATGTTTTCGGTGGAGGCGTCGAGGTTGCTCCAGTCGACGGTCAGGCGCTGCGAGGGGCCGAGGGTCGCGCCCATCTGGTCGACGGTGGTGACGTCGCCATAGCGAGGCTGGACACCGGTTCCGGTCCAGGATTTGAACCACGGCAGCCTGGAGTAGAGGGGGTGGGCGAGCTCGATCTTGCGGATGTCGCCATATTTCCAGGTGGTGAGGTCGGTGGGGGCGTGTTCGGCCGCGAGACCCTGCCGGACGGTCGCGGCGAGCAGGGCGTTCCAGTCGCTGTACCCGGCGGGAAGCCATTGCGCGGGAGTGCGGGTGACGAGCTGCTCTTCGGCGTAGGATTTTTCGCCCCAGCCGTAGAGCGGCCAGTCGTCGCCCAGCTTGGATTTGAGCACCATGGGCCAGAAGGCCTGGCGGGCGGCGGCGATGACGGCGGCCGAGGAGGAGTTGGCGGTCATGACGCCATCCCAGGAGCGGAGCAGGTCGGCAGCCTGGCGCAGCTGGCTGCCGGCGTTGGCGGTGTGGTCGATGGCGTAGGCGTAACGGCGGCCTAGCTCCTGGTTGAGCGAGGAATAGATGTCGGTCTGGAGGGTGAGCATGTCTGCGGGTTTGAGGTTGTTCTTGCCGCTGAGCCATCTCCAGATACGTTCATTGCGGTAGGGCGAGACCCATTCGAGAGTGAGCTGGTAGGGGTAATCGTCGGGGGTGATGCGCGAGTTGGCGGTGGCGAGGATGCCGTTGGCGGGGTCTTCGACGCTGGGGAGCTGGTCGAAGGGAACGAAGCCCTGCCATTCGTGGGCGCCGACGGCGATAGGAATGGGGGAGAGCCCGCCATTGCGGATGGGGATGTAGCCGGCCGCCTGGTAGCCGATGTGGCCCTGGTCATCGGCGTAGATCACGTTCAGCGACGGCCCCCACCAATGAGCGAGGGATTCGCGAAAATCGGCCCAGTTGGCGGCAGCGTTGAGGTCGAAGAGCGGGATGCTGTTGGCAGAGGGATCGTAGCCGGCCCATTTGAGGGTGAGGGTACGGGTTTCGTGAGGAATGGCGGGGGTGATGACGGGGCCGTGTTCGGTGCTGGCGGCATCGACGACCACGTCTTCTCCTCGTTTGACGTGGATGATCTCACGAGTGTGCTGGATGGGCTTCCAGGTGGTCCCGCTGAGGTATTGGCCCTGGTTGTTGACCTGTTCGATGTAGACGTCCTGGGTGTCGCCGTAGAGTGCGGTGAATCCCCAGGAGATGTGATCGTTGTGGCCGGAGGTGACGAAGGGCGCGCCGGGGGAGCCGACGCCGGCGACGTGGAAGCCGGGCGCCTCGAGATCGACCTCGTACCAGATATTGGGGAGGGTGTGGGTGATGTGCATGTCGTTGGACATGAGGGGTTTGCCGGAGGCGGTATGGGTTCCGGAGACGGCCCATTCGTTGGAGCCGATGGCGCATTCGTCGCAGGGATTGTGGTTGAGGATCCGGCGGAGTTCCAGGAGGTCTCGGAGGGAGGACTGGGATTCGTCGAGAGGGGCGTCGGGGACGTTTTGCCGGGGTGCGGTGAGGTCGGGGACGGGCTGGGTCGGCGGGTGGTCGCGCCAGGAGCCTACCGGGTAAAGGTCGGCGGCGAGGGTGGGGCCGAGGCGAGCGAGGACGTGTTCGTGCTCGAGCTTCTTATCCCAGCGTTCATCTTCCATCTGGACCATGCCGAGCAGGATGAGGACGGAGTCGACGGGCTGCCAGGGTTTGGGCTTGTACATGAGGAAGCGGAACTCGGCGGGGAGGGTGTCGGGGTGGGCGGCGATGAAGGCGTTGACGCCTTTGGCGTAGTCCTCGAAATAGCGGCGGTCGCGGGAGTTAAAGTTGGCGACGATGCGCTCGGCGACGGTGCGCATTTGAAGCAGACGCTGGATGCGGTCGTGGGAGACGAGGGCTTTGCCGAGGACTTCGGCGGTTTCGCCGGAGACGTAGCGGCGGGTGAGGTCCATCTGCCAGAGGCGGTCCTGGGCGGTGACGTAGCCCTGGGCGGTGAAGAGGTCGTCCAGATTGGCGGCAGCGATGTGGGGAACGCCGTGTTCATCGCGGCGGACCGTGACCTGGGCGGAGAGGCCGGAGAGTTGGGCGGCGCCGTCGATCTGCGGCAAGGAGACGCGCATGGCGTGGCGCAGCCACCAGGCCCCGGTTGCGGCGGCGGCAGCGGCGATGAGGACGAGCAGGACGACGAGCCATCCCAGCAGGCGTGGCCAAAGGCTTTTTGTTTCCGAGCGAGGCACTAACTTGGAACTCCCTAAGAGCTTGTGAATGCATGCTCATTGTCTCATCGCTCGCAGCGAGCGGAGATGGCGGCCTGCCGCTCGAGGGGGACGATTTCAATTGCGGAGTTCCGGAGGGTCGTCCATCCTGAAAGCACATGCGCTCTCTTTTTGTTTCTGCAATGCTTTGTTCAACGCTGTTAGCGGTTGACGCCCAGACTCCTTCCGCCCAGAGCTCTACTGCGAAAGCCGAGGCTGCGCTGCCTTCGATCACGGAGAAGACGGCTGCGATGCAGAACCTGCCGGGGCTGCTGCCGCTGCATTGGGATGCGCGAACGGGGAAGCTGTATCTCGAGATCCCTCACCTGAATACGGAGCTTCTGTATACGGAGTCGCTGCCGTATGGAACGGGTTCGAATGACCTGGGGCTCGACCGGGGGCAAATTGCGGAGGGCAGGATCGTTCGCTTCGAGCGGGTCGGGCCGAAGGTGCTGCTGGTCCAGCCGAACGAGATGTTCCGGAGTTCGGCGGCTGACGCGGCGGAGCAGTTGGCGGTGACGCAGTCGTTTCCGGAGTCGGTGCTGGCGGGATTCAAGGTGGAGGCGGCGGATGGGCCGGGGGGGGACGAGGGCGGTGCGGTGCTGGTCGACGCGACCGACTTCTTCCTGCGCGATGTGCATGGCGTGGCCGGGACGCTGACGGCGACGAAGCAGGGCGCGTACAAGGTGGACGCGGCGCGTTCGGCCATTGCGATCGATCGAACCAAGGCATTCCCGAAGAACATTGAGGTAGAGGCGATCCTGACGTTCACGAGCGAGGCGGAGAAGCCGGGCGAGTTTGTGAAGGATGTGACGCCCGATCCGCGGGCGCTGACGGTGCGGGAGCACCAATCCTTCCTGGAATTGCCGGGACCGGGGTTCGAGCCGCGGCGCTTCGATCCGAGAGCGGGATATTTTCCGGAGAGCTACCGGGATTACACCGCGCCGCTGGGGGCGCCGCTCGATCGGCCATTCATCCTGAGGCACCGGTTGATCAAGAAAGATCCAGCGTGCCGGACGGCGTGCGTGGCGGAGCAGCCGATCCGGTACTACGTGGACCGGGGGGCTCCGGAGCCGATCCGGACGGCATTGATCGAGGGCGCGCGCTGGTGGGACCAGGCGTTTCAGGCGGCGGGCTGGGCACCGGGGACGTTCCAGGTAGACGCTCTGCCCGAGGGCGCAGACCCGATGGACGTGCGCTACAACATCATCCAGTGGGTGCATCGCTATACGCGAGGATGGTCGTATGGGGAGGCGGTGGCCGATCCGCGGACGGGAGAGATTCTCAAGGGCAATGTGACGCTCGGCTCCTTACGGGGGCGGCAGGATTACCTGATCGCGGAGGCGCTGCTTTCGCCGTATGTGACGGGCAAGAAGATCGGGCCGGAGAACGATCCGATGCTGCAGATGGTGCTGGCGCGAATCCGGCAGCTCTCGGCGCACGAGACGGGACACACGCTGGGGCTGGCGCACAACTTTGCGGCGAGTGCGTTTCGGCATACGCCGCAGGAGTCGGTGTCGGTGATGGATTATCCGCACCCGTGGATCACGCTGGGCGAGGATGGGACGCCGGACCTGTCGCAGGCCTACGCGGTGAATATCGGGCAGTGGGACAAGGTGGCGATCGATTACGGGTACCGGCAGTTTGCGGCTGGAACGGACGAAAAGGCCGCACTGGACGGGATCCTGGCTGCTTCGGAGAAGACGGGATTAGTCTTTATTACCGACGAGGATGCGCGGCCTCTGGGCGGAGCGCATCCGCATGCGCACCTTTGGGATAACGGGACAGACCCGGCGGACGAACTGACAAGGTTGATGACGATCCGAGCGGCGGCGCTAGCGCGTTTTGGCGAGAATGCAATCCAGCCGGGTGTGCCCATGGCGCAGTTGGAGGATACGCTGGTGCCGCTCTACCTGCTGCATCGTTACCAGACGGAGGCGGCGATCAAGGAGATCGGCGGCCTGGATTACCGGTACCAGCTGCGCGGGGATGGGCAGGTGGATGCGGCGATCGTTCCGGCGGAGGAGCAGAAGAAAGCGCTGGCGGTGGTGTTGAAGACACTGTCGCCGGAGTTCCTGACGCTGCCGGAGCCGTTGTTGGAGCTGCTGCCGCCGCGGCCTCCGGGGCTGGCGCGAACGCGGGAGTCTCTGGCGTCGAGCACCGGGCTGACGTTCGATCCGGTGGCGGCAGCGGAGTCGGCGGCGGACCTGACGCTCACGGTGCTGTTCAACCCGCAACGGGCAGAGCGGCTGGTGGAATATTCGGCGCGGCAGGCGGATGGCCTGACGCTGCCGGAGGTGATGGATGATGCTTTGGCGGCGACGCGCCCGGCGGCCGGGAGCACGGCTTCGGGGGGTGCGGCGGGGCTGACGGCGGTGGTGCAGGATGCGGTGTATGTTCGGACGGTCGAAGCTTTGTTGGGGCTGGCAGCGAATCCGCAGGCGGCATCGGCGGTCCGAGCGGTGGTGGCTGCGAAGCTGGACCAGATCAGGCAGCGGAGCGACCGGAAGTCAGCGACGGGGGCTTATGTCGCGCACCGGATCGGGGAGTTCGAGGCGGATGCGGGAAAGTTTGTGGTGGCGGCCCCGGTGGCGGCCCCGCCGGGAATGCCGATTGGGGATGTTGAGGAATAGCGGAAACAGGGAGTAGAAAAACAGGGAACAGGCAGGGCAAAGAGTAGAAACAGAAGTCAGAGCTTAGGGTTGAGAGCGGAGTTGTTTGTTGCGGTGAAGGGTGAAGGATGAGAGCGAGGGTCGGATGGAGAAGCGTTGGTTAACGAATTTTCTGCTGGTGGTGATTTGCGGTCGCGTTGGTGGCGATTGCGTTTCGGCCTTATGTGCGGCCGGAGGCGGCGCGGGCGGATTCGAACCCGTACCCATTCTTTATCGAGCCGGGAACGCAGATGCTGCGAGCGCCGGATGGCAGCAGGCAGGTGCTGGGACGCGTGATGATCGATATGCGGTCGGGAAAGGTGTGGGGTTTTCCGACGACGACTACGGATACATATCCGGTGAATTCGATGGATTCCAAGCCGGTGGTCTCGCACCCGTTTGCGCTGGGGAGTTTTGCGTTTGAGGATACAGAGAAGCAGTAGCGCTGCTTTCCGAAGAGAACGCCGATCATGGCTGGCATGCGGTCGCGGCGCTCAGGGAAATCTCGCCTGCATCGACCGAAATGCCAGGCGCATCTACTGAGAGAGCCGGGCTCCCATAGCCGGGGAAAGGTAGAGTGCGATGCGTATTTCTTCGGTGATTCCTGCCGCGATTTTCTCGCTATGCCTGATCGGCGGCCACGTGGCCCTGGCACAGCAAACCCCTGACGATCAGAAGGCGCAGCAGAAGCAGGTCGAGAGCCAGGCGAAAGAGAAGGAAAAGGACGCCAAGGCCCAGCAGAAGGCGGCCAAGGCGCAGGCCAAGGCAGCCAAGGCGCAGCAGAAATCCATCGAGACGCAACAGAAGACGGCGAAAGAGCAGGAGAAGAGCGCCGATCGCCCGCAGTAGCTCTAAATGGGCGAGCGAAGTGGTGCTGCGGTTTTGTTCCGCCATTCAGAGCACGCCATCCCAGAGCTTCAGTTCGTCGTTTTGCGGCTCTTGCTCGACGCGGCTGGTGTTGTTCAGGATCATGGTTGTGCGCAGCGCGGTGTTGTATTCGGGCCAGGAGGGAAGGCCGGGGGCTGCGGGAGTTTCGCCGCGAATGAAGGCGGCCCAGGCGGTGTGAATCTGCGTGGAGAGGCTGGCCTCGGCGGCGGCGTTGGCGACGTCGGTGTGAGGATGTTGCCAGACGAGGCCGACGTCGAGAGAGTGGTAGGCGTAGCCGGAGAGCCGGCCGCTGGTCTCGGCAAAGTCGAGGCGGTACATCCAGGCGCCGCCGCCGCCTTGAAGATGCGCATCGGCCACGCGGATGGTGGGTATCCAGTACTCCTCGGCAGTGACGGCGCGGATGCGGAGCTGTTCGGCGGACAACTCCGGATAGATCTTTTTATATTTACTGAAGACCGCCGCGAATTTGGCCAGCGAGAGATTGCCAAGGTCTTTGGCGGCAGCGTCTTTTGCGGGGTGGGGGCCGAGAAAGAGGGCGCTCTCATCGAGGTTGGCGCCGATGAGCAGGCGTTTATTCCGGGTCGAGCCGGCGGCGATGGTTTCGACCGGCAGGCGCGGGAGGAGTTGGCCGTCGATCTCGGCGCGCAGCGGAAAGTGCTGGGGCCAGTTCTCGAAGAATTCATGCTGGGCCTTGATGAGCAGGCCGGGGTCGGCAGTGAGCAGCGTGGCGGTATTCCGGCCGGTCTCTTTGCGCCACTCTTCGTCATAGCCTTTCGAGACGGCGGCGGAGCCGGGCGGGGACCAGACGCGCTCGGCGCCGCCGATCTCCGAGATGACCTGGTGGAATAAAGGCTCGGCCGCGGGAATGCCCATGAGGATATCGGCGAGCTTGGCGCCGGCGGATTCGCCGCCGATGGTGACGCGAGAGGGATCGCCGCTGAAGGCGTGGATATTGGTTTGAATCCACTCGAGGGCGGCGATGAGATCGCGGAGGGCGTTGTTGGCGGAGCCGGAGTAGGCGTCGCCGAGCAGCGGGCCGAAATCGAGGAAGCCGAAGACGCCGAGGCGGTAGGCAACGGTGACACAGACGATGCCCTGGCGAGCGAAGGCCGCGCCGTCGTACATGGGCTCGAAGGCGTGGCCGCTGACGAAGCCGCCGCCATGAATCCAGACGAAGACGGGGTGGGGGCCTTTGCCCTCGGGCGCCCAGATGTTGAGGTCGAGGCAGTTTTCGCTATGGGGGAAGGGCGGCTCGCCGGGCGCGGTGTTCTCGTTCCATTGCATGGGCGAAGCCCCGAAGCGGGTGGCGTCGCGCTCACCCTTCCAGGGCTCGAGCTTTACCGGAGGCCGGAAGCGGAGCGGGCCGACGGGCGGCTGGGCGAAGGGGATTCCACGGAAGATGCGGACGCCTTCCGTGGAATCTCCGCGGAGGGTTCCTGCCGGGGGATGGACTATAGCGGCAGCGGGTTGAGCGAAGAGATGGCGTACCGGATAGGCAAAGGTTGCGAGAGAGGCGGATCTCAGGAGAGCTCTGCGGGTGAGGTGGATCGGGCGTCGGCTGGCGAACATGTCGTTTCCTGATTGGAGTGCGGTCTTCATTCTGGCGATAAGACTGCTGGGAACTACGATACGGCAGGGGGCCCGTTTCGGAGAACGGGTACTGCAAACGAGAGGCGGCGGGCGGTTGCAAGCCGGTACGCACGGACTTACGGAGAAATCTGCGCGCCAGGGAAGATTTATGGCGTGCGCCGGGTTCGACTTGACATGCTGCCGGTTCCCGGCGATGCTGTTGAATTCGCCGGAGAAATGCGGCAGCGCACTGTGCGTGTGTGAGGAGCTCGAGATTGAAGGTTCGCGTCTTGTATCACGATCGTTGCTTTGACGGAGCCTGTTCGGCCTCGCTGTTCTCGTTGTTCCATCGAGAGTGCATCGCCGCGGGCGCCGAGTATGAGTACCACGGCCTGGTGCATCGGGCGGGGGCGTTGTTCCAGGACGCGGATTTCAGCGGGGATGAAAATGCGATTGTCGACTTCAAATATTCGGCGTCGCCCCGGGTCACGTGGTGGTTCGATCACCATTTGAGCGCGTTTCTGAGTCCCGAAGATCATGCGCAGTTTCTGCGCGGCGTCGAGGACGGCAGCTTTCGCGATCGCCGCTTTTATGACCCCAAGTACACGTCCTGCACGGGCTTTATCGCGCATATCGCACAGACGAGGTTTGGATTCGATGCGGCGCCGGTGGCCGATCTGATCTACTGGGCGGACATTGTGGACGGCGCGCAATATGCAAGCGCGGAGTCGGCGGTCGAGATGGCGGCGCCGGCGATGAAGCTAACGCTGATTATCGAGTCGAGCCAGGACCCGGAGTTTATTCCGCGGCTGATTCCTCTGCTGACCTCGGAATCGCTGGCCGAGGTGCTGCGCGAGCCGTTTGTAGCAGAGTTGCTGCCGCCCCTGCTCGAGCGGCACGACGAGGCGATCGATCTGATTCGCAAGCGGTCTGAGGAGACGGCGGGCACCATCTTTTTTGACATTGCCGATCGGCAGGTAGAGGGATACAACAAGTTCATTCCTTACTATCTGCATCCTGAGGCGACTTACTCGATCGGGCTGTCGAAGTCGAGCTTCCGGACGAAGGTGTCGGTCGGATCGAATCCGTGGACGAAGGCGGACCCGGCAAAGCTGCTGAACCTGGCCTCGATCTGCGAGCGGTATGGCGGTGGCGGCCATGCGCGGGTGGGCGCGATTTCTTTTCCGCCGGACCACTTCGATGAAGCGCGGGCGGCGGCGGCGGAGATTGTGGCGGAGCTGCGGGCGCATGACCCTGCGGACGCCTGACGGGAAATGCATTCTTCTACTCCTCCTGGCGAGATAGACGCGTCTCGAGTGGGTTATCTGCACGTGAGGGTTGGTGATGATCCCAGTGAAAAGCCGCTCGCGCCGACGCGGCGATCGCGAGCGCATGAAGGCGCGGACGCTGCGCATTTTACGGCGCTGGTATCGCGGGAGCTCGCTGTCGATGGACCCCCGCAACGTTGGGGTCTGCCTGACGACGCATTGCCGCCCTTGTTCCTGCTGGCTTTGCCAATGAGCCTGCGACGGAAGGCATGGGCTGGCGCGCTGGGGGGTGTGCTGCTGGGAGCGGTCTTCGCTTCCGCAGCGGGAGTTTCTCAGGAATGGCAGCTAGGGCCGTTTGTCCGGCCGGCGAATGGGAACCCTGTGCTTGTTCCCGACAAGGCTGCAGTTTTTCAGGATCCGATCCTCAACGCGCCGGTGCATTGGGAGGCGCTGCATACCTTTAACCCGGCAGCGATTGTGCGGGATGGAAAGATCTACGCGCTCTACCGGGCGGAGGATGACAGCGGCACCATGCAGATCGGCATGCATACCTCGCGGCTGGGGCTGGCGGTGAGCGAAGACGGCCTTCACTTCAAGCGGCTGGGTGCCCCGGTTTTTTATCCGGCCGAAGATGAGCAGAAGGCTCGTGAGTGGCCGGGCGGGGTCGAAGACCCGCGGCTGGTCGAGGGGCCGGATGGGACGTACGTGCTGACGTATACGCAATGGAACCGGCAGACCTACTCCGTTGGGATTGCGACGTCGAAGGACCTGCTGAGCTGGACAAAGTATGGCCCGGCTTTTGGCAGCGAGGGCAAGTATGCGGGGCTGAAGTACAAATCAGCCGGAATCGTGACCCGGGTGGAGCACGGACGGCTGAAGGCGGCGAAGATCCGCGGCAGCTACTGGATGTACTGGGGCGAGATTCATATTCACCTGGCGACGTCGAAGGACCTGATCCACTGGACACCGGTCGAGGACGCGAGTGGGACGCCGGTGGAGCTGCTCTCGGCCAGGCCGGGGCACTTTGACAGCAGCTTTCCGGAGACGGGGCCGCCGCCGGTGCAGACGCGCAGCGGCATTGTTGTTATCTATAACGGCAAGAACGCGCCGGATGGCGGGGACGCGGCGCTCGGGCCGAATGCGTATGCGGCGGGAGAGGCGCTGTTTGCGGCCGACGAGCCCGGCAAGCTGCTGGCGCGGGAGGAGAAGCCTTTTTTCTTTCCCGAGATGCCGTATGAGAAGACCGGCCAATATGCGGCGGGAACAACCTTTGCCGAAGGGCTGGTTTTGCTACATGGCCAATGGTTTCTTTACTACGGCTGCGCGGATTCGCTGGTGGGCGTAGCGATTTACGATGCCAAGCAGAAGTAGTCCCTTCAGATCCGGAGTCACTGCCGGACCGGGTTGCTGCGGCTCGCCCCGACCGATGAAACGCTGGTAGAGGAATGGCTGTTCCCAATTCAATTCCGGAGATAGTTCAGGAGGCGGCGCGAGCGGCCGGGTTTTCGGCGGCGGGGATTGCGGCTGTGCCGGAGGTGGGCTCCGCCGAGGATTATGCCGAGTTGGGGCTGGTGGAAGACTGGCTTGCTAAAGGGCGCGGCGGCGAGATGGAGTATCTCAAGCGCCGGGACGAGGCAGGGCGGCTGCTGCGGTCTTCGCTGCGCATCGCGCTGCCCTGGGCGCGGTCGGTGATTGTGTGCGCAGCGAATTACCAATCGGCGCAGGTCAAATCGATCGACCCGGCAGCAGCCGATGCAGGCTGGATTGCGCGGTACGCGTGGTCGGGCCAGGCTGCGGATGAAGGCGGATTGCGGGCTTCGGACTACCACAAGGTGCTGCTGCGGCGACTAAAGACTTTAGAAAGCGACCTCAAGGAACGGCTAGGCGGATTTGAATCGCGGAGTTATGTCGATACCGGGCCGGTGGTCGAGCGGATCTATGCGAAGTACGCGGGGATCGGGTGGACGGGAAAGAATACGTGCATTCTGAATGAACGGCTGGGATCGTGGCTTTTCCTGGGGGTCGTGGTGACTTCGATGGAGTTAGGTTCGCCGCGCGCTTCGCTCCTCGCCGCCGATCGCTGCGGGAGTTGCCGGCGATGCCTGGAGGTTTGCCCGACCGGCGCGCTGACGGCCCCTTACCAGATGGATGCGAGCCTGTGCATTTCGTATCTCACCATCGAGAAGCGGGGCGAGATTCCGCTGGAGCTGCGGGCCTTGATGGGGCGGCAGGTCTTTGGGTGCGACATCTGCCAGGATGTGTGCCCATGGAACCGGAAGGCGCCGATCAGCGCGGACGGGGAGTTCGAGACGCGCGAGGAGTTGGTGAACCCGGCGCTGGCGTGGCTGGCGGAGCTGGATGAGGCCGGGTTCGGGCAAGAGTTCTTCGGCTCGCCGGTGAAGCGGGCGAAGCTGGCGGGATTGCGGAGAAATGTGGCGATCGCCATGGGCAATTCCGGCCTGGCGACATTTCTCCCGAAGCTGCGCGAGTGGCGTGAATCACCGGACGCGGTGGTGGCGGACGCGGCGGCATGGGCCATCGCGCAGATCGAGGGTCATCGAGAGGATGCAGGGCTGAGCTAAATGTGGTTGCGCAGGACGTTGGCGGCGTTCAGCCCCTTCGGCCCTTGCTGGCACTCGAATTCCACGGCTTCGCCTTCGTTCAGGCTGCGATAGCCGTCTTCCTGGATTGCGGAGAAATGGACGAAGACATCTTCCCCGGTGGAACGTTGAATAAATCCATAACCTTTGGCCCCATTGAACCACTTCACTACGCCGTGCTCCTTCATTTCGACTCCTCGGTGAGTTCCTGTTTGAATTTGAAGGGCCGCCTGAAACAGGACGAGCCGCCGGTGGCGCTCCGGTGGGCGCTACGGCGGCTCCCGGGCAGCGGGGGCACTCCAAAATGGTTCATTCCAGACATACAGACAACGGCCTTCCGAAACAAACTTTAGTACTCGCTGAGCGAGTACTAATCTTTTATGACAGATCGAGAATCGAAAGCAAGAAAAAATTTCGGCTTCCGGCCGGAGGGCTCTCCGGAGCGGCAATTTGTCACAACGGCAGTGGCGAATATTGGCCGCCCAACTGTCAAGAGTTTTAAAGGCGCTCTGATAGCATCGCGAGACGGAGTGGAGAGCGATCAGTACGAAGGAAGCAGGGAACGAGCGAAAGGCGCGGGGGCGGGTGAGGCGGCGTTCGCTGCGCGAGAGCGGCTCGTTGTTCGTTTCGCTGGCGAAATATCTCACCCGGACCGAGGTGCATACCTATGCCTTCAGCGTCGCGGCGAACTCGATTCTTTCGCTGTTTCCTTTCATCGTGATGATGTACACGGTGGCGCGAAGGGTCTTTCATTCGCGCTCGATGGAGGACGTGGTGGGGAACATGGTGCGATATTTTTTGCCCACCGGGCAGGAGTTCGTGGTGAAGAACATGAGCCTGATCGCGAATGCGAAGAGCGGCGTGCGAGTGGCGGCGGTGATCATGCTTTTGGTTTCGTCGAGCGGGGTTTTTCTTCCCCTGGAGGTGGCGCTGAACCGGGTGTGGGGCGTGACCGAGAACCGCTCGTACCTGAGGAACCAACTGGTGTCGACGGGGCTGGCGCTGATCGTGTGCGTGATGGCGCTGGCGTCAGTCGCGGCGACGACCTTCCAGCATGGCCTGCTGACGCTGCTCTTCCTGGGGCACGTGAACAACGTGGTGTTTCGCTTCCTGGCGCAGTGGCTGCTGCAGGTATCGGCGGCGCTGCTGAGCATCCTGCTGTTTTTCTTTATTTACTGGATACTGCCGAACCGGCGGCTGCCGGTTCGCGCGGTGTTGCCGAGCGCGCTGATTACGGGGTTGCTGTGGGAGCTGGCGAAGCTGCTTTACATCGCGGCGCTGCCGTGGCTGAACTTCCGCGCGGTCTATGGGCCCTTTGCCACCTCGGTCGGGCTGATGATGTGGGCCTTTTTGACGGGATTGCTGCTGCTGGCGGGCGCGCATTATTCGGCGACGAGCTATACGCTGAGGCTGGCCCACGAAGCGGATGCGACGAGTTGAAGCGGGTGCCTCCGGGCGCTGCTACCTAGCATCGCCAGCCAAGAAATCGTCTAAACTCAGGTCTACATGGCGCAGCCGTTGCGAAACTTCGAGGAGATGGTCTATCGGCGACTAGGCAGGACGCCGCCGAAGACCAAGCTGCATCGTTGGGCTTTCTGGCTGTTGATCAGCTACATCGTGCTGGGTGCGGGGCGGCTGACTCACGGAAGGACGGGCGAGGCGTTCGAGGCGTTCAGTTTTATTGTCTTCTGCGCCTTGATCGGCTGTTCGATCCCGCTCTTCTGGGGCTGGGTGATGCGGCGGCTGCTGTGGAAGGTGAGCAACCGGCTGGTGGTGACCTACCTGCTGATGGGGCTGGCGCCGGTGGTGTTATTCGCGACCCTGGCGCTGGTGGCGGCCTATGTGTTTTCCGGGCAGTTCGCGACCTTTGCCGCGACATCAGAGATCAACCGGGAACTGGCGCATATCGTCGCCGAAAACCGCGCCTTTGCCGCGCATATCGGGCGGGAGCTGGTGGCGCACCCGGAGGCGAAGACGACCTCGCTGCCGGAATTTGACGACGACTCGGCCACCGATCATAACCATACCGGCCTGGAAGTGGCCGCCTTTGAGGACGGCAAGCAGTTGAGCCTTGATACCACGAAGCCGGTGAGGACGGGAATTGTAGCCGTGCCGCAATGGTTCACGGGCAGCTTCAACGGCCTGGTGCTGGGCGGGGGAAGGGTGTGGCTGCGCGCGGCGGACACAGTGTTTGCCGGGACCCACAAAATTGTGCTGGTAACGAGCCTGCCGTTGGGAAAAGAGAACCTGGACCAGATTGCGAGCGGACTGGGCGAGGTAACGCTGGTGCCGGGTTTGCAGTCGGAAGAGATGGATGGGGACAGCGACCTCGAAAAGCAGATCGTTCCGCGAGCGGACGCGAACGATGGTCGGCCGCTGTCGAATCCAGGGCATCCGGCAAATCGAGGAGCGGTCCCGGCAGCAAGCCCGGGCAGGCCTTCCACCACGCTCGCTCCGCTCAAGCCGAACGGCTTCCAGGTTCGCGGTCCGCAGGAACCGTCGAAGCCGGTGACGATGCAGATAGGGGGAAGTGACGCGGGCGATTTCGACCACCGGGCGGGCGCGGTGAGTGGCGGCCATCTGCCGCCGGCTGCCCAGTTTTTCGACATCACGGTATCGTTCGTGGCGCCTTTGCAGGCGACGATCTGGCGGACGGGGAAGGAGCACGATGCCTTCATTCATGTGAATTCCCGGCCCTCGCTGCTGTATGAGCGCCTTTTTTTAACGTCGCTGCAGGTGGCGACGGTGGTGCAGGACGTGCTGATCAGCATTGCCGCCTTCTTTGGCCTGCTGGAGCTGATTGCGTTCATTATGGCGGTGCGGTTGAACCGGACGATCACCCGCTCGATCGGGGATCTGTATGAAGCGACCCAGGCGATCGACGACAATAATTTGAGCTATCGAATCCCTGTAACCCGGCACGATCAGCTTGCCGCTTTAAGTAAGTCCTTCAACGAGATGACTGCCTCTCTTGAAGAACTACTTGAAGAACAGCGGGAGAAGGAGCGGCTGCAGAGCGAACTGGAGATCGCGCACGAGGTGCAGAACAATCTCTTTCCCCGCGGGGACGTGGCGCTCCCGATGCTGGAGTTGCACGGCGTTTGCCGGCCGGCGCGGAGTGTGAGCGGCGATTACTACGACTTCCTGGTGTTTGGGCCGACGACGCTGGGGCTGGCGCTCGGGGATATCAGCGGCAAGGGAATTTCGGCTGCGCTGCTGATGGCGACGCTGCACTCGGCGGTACGCGCCTACCAGTTCGCCGGGGAAGAGTTGATCACTGTAGGTACGGATGCGATGTTATCGCCTTCGTTCCGGTTGGAACAGAAGGGTATCGACGAGGTGAACTGCAGCGAAATTTTCGAGTCTCCGGGAAAGGTGCTGGCGCTGCTGAACCGTCATCTCTACCGCAGTACGCAGCCGGAGAAATATGCCACGCTCTTCCTGGCGCATTATGAAGGCCTGGAGAGCCGGCTGACTTACTCGAATGGCGGCCAACTACCGCCGCTGGTGCTGCGCGCCGACCACGCGGTGACCCGGCTCGACCAGGGCGGGACGGTGGTCGGGCTGATGGACGGGATGAGCTATAACGAGGGGACGGTGTACCTGCGGAGCGGCGACATCGTGATCGCTTATAGCGACGGGGTGACGGAGCCGGAGAACGAGTTCGGCGATTTTGGGGAAGAGCGATTGCTGGAAGTGGTGGGGCGGAACCGGCATCTGCCGCTGGCGGCGATTTCAGACCTGGTGATGCAGGCGCTGCGGAGCTGGATCGGGACGCAGGAGCAGCCGGACGATATCACGCTGGTGCTGGCGCGGCAGCGGTAGGTCTTTGATCTTTCTCGACTCGTGACAGGAGCTCCTATCCTCCTGAGCTATTGGCTGTCGGGCCGTCGATCTGGGGCCACTAGAAAGGCTGTGAAAGTATGCGCATTGGTCACCTTTCGCGAACATTCCTTTTCATCTTTCGTGGGATTGCTCCGGTCGCATCTGGAAGGGATTCGTCTCTCGCGAAAACAAGTTCTCAGGCTGCAATCGATCGCGATCTGATGGAGGTGACGATTCCTCAACTGGAGGAGTTGTACCGCCAGCATGAGTACACGGTCACCCAGGTGGTGCGATGGTACCTGGCGCGGATTGCCAAGTACAACGGCATCTATCGGGCGGTGCAGAACGTGGATGAGGCCGGGGCGCTGGCCTCTGCTGCGAGGGACGATGCAGAGGCGGCGGCTGGTGGCAGCGGGTTTGTGCGCGGGCCGATGTGGGGCGTCCCGATCGTGACCAAAGAGAATACCTCGGTGCAGGGGCTGGTCACGAGCGATGGGTGGAAGGGCTACATGATTCCGGGGCACGAACTGGTTGCGCCGAAAGATGCGACCATCGTGCGGAAGCTGCGCGGGGCAGGAGCGATCCTTCTTGGGCAAACCAACATGCCCGACTTTGCGGCGAGCGATACGAACAGGAGCACGGCGTATGGCCGCACCGGGAACGCTTACGATGTGCGGTTCAGCCCGGGAGGTTCGTCGGGCGGGACGGTGACGGCGGTCACGGCGAACCTGGCGCTGCTGGGGAACGGGACCGATACCGGGAACTCGATCCGGATGCCGGCATCGACCAGCTCCGTTGTGGGGGTTTTTCCGACCCGCGGGCTGGTGAGTATCGCCGGCATTGCGCCGCTGGACTGGCTGCTCGACAACACGGGGCCGATTGCACGGGATGTCACGGACGCAGCCATCGCGCTGGACGTGATGGCCGGGGAGGACGCGCAGGATGCACGGACGCTGGAGTCACCTAGCAAGGCGCAAGGCGGCCCGTACACGCGATATCTGAAGACGAACGCTTTGGCGGGCAAGCGCCTTGGCGTGCCTGCGTTTATCCTGCGTGGAACAGGCATTCGGTTCCAGGGAATCCCGGCAAGCGCGTCGGCCGGCGAGTTTGCCGCAGTCGCGGCCGAGGAGCAGATTCCGCTGACTCCGGAGACGCGCGCGGCCTTTATGACGGCGATCGAGGGATTACGCGCCGCAGGGGCGACGGTGGTCTTCGACGATTCAATTTTGCCCGACAGCTTTGCCGAGACCGTGGCTCGCGTCTGTACGCTGGCGTATCTGCGCGAAGGGACCGACAATTTTCTTGCCGGCTATGGCCCGGCGCAGTACCACTCGGCGAAACAGTATGAAGACGTGGTGGGGTCGCCGCTGCCGGTCATCGTGATCGGGGGCTCTCCCGGTGCAGTTTCCCAGGAGCGTCATGCGGTGCCCCAGGCTGTCTTCGAGAGTGATTCCCAGGCGAAGATCAACGTTATCGATCCGAGAGAGCGGGCGCTCGCGGCTTATAACGAGACGCTGGATCGCCTGCACCTGGACGGGTTCGTGTATCCTGCGGCGCAAATGCCTCCTCCCGACGAGACGATGCCGCAGGATGGGAAGATCAGCGGGGGACCGCACAGCGATACGGGATGGGTGAATATGATCGGAGTCCCGGCCGTGGTGGTTCCGGGAGGGTTTTATCCGAGCGGGTTGCCTTTTGGGCTGGAGATCTCCGCACGGCGCTGGAGAGACGGAGACCTGCTGGGATGGGCGTATGCGTATGAGCAGGCGACGAAGCATCGACGGCCGCCGGTCTTGGTGGAGCAAGGCTTGTTGCCGAATGCGAGATGAGGATCAGGGTAAAAGGAAGGCTTTGACCGCAATCGCATTCGGCTGGCTGGCGGCTGGAAGCATGGTGAAGAGAGCCCCGATACGGCGCGCGCCCTGGGGGGAGTAGCTGGTTGCGCGGATGACGGCGACGTCGCCGGAGCGGGAGTTGGCGACGAGCAGGAGATTGCCTCCGCTCGAGAATGCCAGGGCATCGGGGCCATCGCCTACCTGGATGGCGTTGATGCGGCGGCCATCGTCGATGGAATAGACGCCGACGGTATTGGCGCTGAAGTTACTGACCCAGAGAGTGGCGTTATCCGGACTGACGATGCCGTGGGAGGGGTGCGTGCCGATGAGCGAGGCGCCCCCGACCTCGTTGGCGCCGGTGGCGATCTCGGAGATGGTGTCGCTGTCGAAGTTGGAAACGAAGATCTCTCCGCCGTCGGGTTTGAGGGCGAGATTGACGGGGGACTGGCCGACATCGAGAAAATCGAGCAGGTGATCGGAGTTTTCCAGTTCGGTGGCGGCGTCTTTCCGGGCGAGAGCGAGAACCATGACCTGGTGGCCGCCGGAGCACGCGATGAATCCCTTGGAAGAGTCAGGGAGGATGACGGCGTCGGTGGCTCCGGGACAGTTGGGAAAGACGCTGCGTACTTTGAAGGTCGCGGGGTCGATGAGGGTGACGCTGCCGCCTTGCCGGTTGGTGACGAGCAGGGTGTGGTTGTCGGGCGAGATGCGGGCCATGCCGGGGGCTTCGCCGGTACCGATGGCGGCTATTTCTTTCCGGCTGTCCAGGTCGAGGACGGAGACGTTGTTGGAGCCGGAGTTGGCGACGTAGCCGCGATGGCCGTCGGCCGAGACATCGATGAAGTAGGGCTCGCGGTGGACAGGGATGGTCGCCGCCACGGTATTTTTCTGCGCATCGATCACGCTGACGGTGCCGTCGCCGGCGTTGACGACGTAGACTTCGTTGCGGGTGAGGGAGATGGCGACGCCGGTGGGGTTTTTGCCGACGGAGATCTCACGATCGCGGCGCAGGTTGACGAGGTCGAGGATGGTGACCGTGTTGGCGCCGCCATTGGTGACGTAGGCAAATTCGCGATAGTTCGCGGGGTATTGCGGGAAATCGTGGTGGCGGCAAGAGGTTAGGAGCAGGACGAAGGGGAGGAGGGCAGCTGGCAGGATTTTGCGCCGGGGGCTTGGGCTGCGCTCCGGCCGGGATGATAAGGCAGCGAAGTTTCGCCCTGGCTGGGATGGCACTTTATCGAATTGCAGAGCGGCCGGAGGCGTTGCCGACGGTTTCTTCGACCTGTATGCCGCGGGGGATGTTGCGATGGAGGACCTGGGCGATCTGGGAGCACTCGTCCATCATCTGGACGAATTGTTCCGGGTAGATCGACTGGGCTCCGTCGGAGAGGGCTTTGTCGGGTTCGTGGTGAACCTCGACGATGAGACCGTCGGCGCCGACGGCTATCGCTGCGCGGGCTAATGGAACGACCTTGTTGCGCTTGCCTGTTCCGTGGCTGGGATCGACGAGGATGGGCAGATGGCTAAGGCGATGGACGGCCGGCACGATGCTGAGGTCAAGGGTGTTGCGTGTGTGGTCGATGAAGGTGCGCACGCCTCGTTCGCAGAGGATGACCTGATAGTTCCCTTCGCTCATGATGTATTCGGCAGCCATGAGGAGCTCTTCCAGCTGAGACGACATGCCGCGCTTCAGCAGCACCGGCTGGCGCTTGCGGCCGACGGCCTTGAGCAGGGTGTAGTTCTGCATGTTGCGGGCGCCGATCTGGATGATGTCGGTGTAGTCGGCGACGAGATCGAGATTCTCGGTGTCCATGGCTTCGGTGACGATGCGCAGGCCGAAGCGGTCGCGAATCTCGGCCATGATGATGAGCGCGGCTTCGCCGAGGCCCTGGAACATGTAAGGCGAGGTACGGGGTTTGTAGGCTCCGCCGCGGAAGAACTGCGCACCGGCGGCGGCGAGCTGTTCGGCGACGGCGAAGGCCTGCTCCCTGGATTCGATGGAGCAGGGGCCGGCGACGATGGCGAGGTCGCGTCCACCGATAGTGGCGTTGGTGCCGGGGAAGCGGATAACCGTGTCTTCTTCTTTGACGTCGCGGCTGACGAGTTTATAGGGCTTGGAGACGCGGATCACCTCGGCGACGCCGGAGAGCTCTTCGAGATTGCCCTGGTCGATCTGGCCCTGATTGCCGGTGATGCCGATGGCGGTGCGCTGGGCGCCGGGCAGCGCGTGGGGGCGGAAGCCCAGTTTTTCGATGTGTTCACAAACGGCCGAGATCTGCTCAGGCGTCGCCTGGGCTTTCATGACTACGAGCATGGCAAGAACCCCTCTTCAGCCTTACCAGTGTACCGGGAAGGCCAAGTGGGGGGCAATGTGCCGGAAGTGCCACGAAAGCGCAAGACGCGCTGGACGGCACGGCAAAGTTGTCGATGGGAGCAAGTGGAAGAGGACGGGATCGAGGAACAGCGGGAGAACCAAGGTGAGAAATCAGAAAAAAAGTCTGCCGCCGGCTGTAGAGAGCAAAATCACAACTCGAACCCGGCGGCAGATAAGGTTGAAACTCCGGTGTTCTGAAGATAAGGGGAAGGACGCAGGAGGGGAATACAACTTAGGTTGTAGTTTCGCAAGTTTGTAGGAGAAAGGATCTCCACCGGAGATTCTGGTTAGAGGTGTTCGATGTGGGCCTGCTGGGGTTTTCGAGTTGGCAGCAGGGAAGAGAGGCCGGTGTCGAAGGTGGCGAGCTTGCTCCTATGGTGCATGGCCACGCCGAGGAGATACGCGCCGGTGATTTGGCGGTGACCAACGATGTTCCGGCGCAACGGTGCGACGGCGAGGTGGACGCTGAGGCTGTCCGGCCAGAAATGATGGGATGGGAGCCGGAGCACGGCCTCAGGCGCAGCGTCCTGACGCTGAGGATTTGGCGCGGACGCGGTCTACAGTTTGCCTCCAGGCGGCGCGGGCGAGGAACGCTCATCGTCCATCTGCCGCCAGGCTCCGGATCGATAGAGGCTCAAGAAGGTCTCCTGGAAGACGTCTTCGGCGTCATGGGAATTGCGGAGCATGGCATAGGCCACGCGAAAGATGAAGCGCGACTGCCGATGGACGAGCCGTGCGAACTCTTCGTTTTCCTGACTCGGTGGCAAGTCCGCATGGCTCCGCGATGCTCGTCGCACCCGGTGTTCGGGTGCGTTCACGCGCTAAGACGAAGAGGAGAGGGCGAGTGTTCGGGTTTGTTTTCGCGAGAGGCGTTTTTATTCGGAAGGGAAGCGGCGGCCGGCCTTGGAGACTGCGCGCCACTTCAGGCCGACGTAGGCGAGGTAAGCGAGCTGCAGCCCCCAGGTGAAGCAATAGGCGGCGATGAGGTGATGGTGGCCGAGGGCGGATTCGTTGACGCGGTCCCAGGGAAAGATCGGGGCGGCGGCCAGGAGGGCGATCATGAAGCTACCCCGATCTGAGAGTGGCTGGAAGGGTGACTGGGCGCGGCGAGCGAGCGGAGTGCGGCGGCTTCGTCGGTCTGCTGCTGGCGGCGCTCGACGGCGTAGCGGATGCTGACGACGAGGAGGGCCCAGGTGAACCACGCGTAGACGTTCCAGGTGACAGCGGGCATCATGCTGGGAGCGATTCCCGCGCCCGGCGCACCGAAGAAGACCGGGGCGGGATGCTGGGTGCGCCACCAGCGGGTAGACATATAGACGATCGGCACGTCGATATAGCCGAAGATGGCAAGGACGGCCGAGAGGGTGCGCATTTGCGGACCGGCGGAAAAATTGCGCAGCATCAGGTAGCTGACGTAGATCAGCCAGAGGATGAGGGTCGAGGTGAGCCGCTCGTCCCAGGTCCACCAGATGCCCCAGGCATAGCGGGCCCACAGCGAGCCGGTGACCAGGCCGACGAGGCAGAAGACGACGCCCATCTCGGCGGTTGCGACGGCGACGGCGTCGGCTCGGAGGGCGACGGCCGGACGTTTGTTGCGCGCGGCCAGGTAGACCACCGAGCCGATCAGGTTCGCGCCGAAGCAGAGCGAGGTCATGATCCAAGAGGGTATGTGGTAGTAGAAGATGCGCTGGACGTTGAACATCGCCTCGTCGGCGGGGACGGTCATGGCGACGTGGAAGCCATAGCCGAGAAGGCCGAGGGAGACGATGGCGAGTACCACTCGCGCGGAGGAGGGGCGAAAGAGTTTCATCGTGGTTGCACCTTGAGTTTATCGCAGTTGATGGTCCTGGTTGATGTCTGAGGCGGAGCTGGTTTTACCGGGCCGGGATGGAGCGCATTTTCTTACGAAAGTGCGCGATTGTTGCGAAAAGCGTCCGGATTTGAACAGCGTTCGCAGGCAGGGGTATCGCAATGGGCGCTGTTCGCGCCGATCTGCAACGTCTTCCGTGTGGCTTTTCAAGTGCAGGCATGCCTGAGTGCAAGCTCCGGCTCAGCTCTTTAGGAGCGGCGGCCCGCGAGGGATAGCGATGACTTTCTTGAGGCAGGATCTTGGGTACGCGTTCCGGCTGTTGCGGAAGAGCGTGGGGTTTACGGCGGCGGCGGTTTTGACACTGGCGCTGGGCGTTGGCGCGAATCTTACCGTCTTTCTGATCCTCTATGGCGTACTGCTGCGGCCGCTGCCTTTTTCGCATCCGGAGCGACTGGTTCGCCTGCAGCGTTCGTATCCCAACGGGGTGTTGGCTCCGGCTTACTCCGGGACGAAGTTTCTCTTCCTCGATCGTTCGAGCCGCACGCTCGAGGCTGCGGCTGCGTATGACTACCTGCCGAGCAATGTAAACCTGGTGCAGTCTGGCGAGGCTGTGCCTCTGAAGGCGCTGCGGACGTCGGCGGATTTCTTTCACGTCTTCGGGATGGAGCCGGCGTTGGGCCGGGGGTTCACGGCTGCAGATGCTCTGCCGCATGCGGCGGGGGTGGCGGTGTTGAGCGAAGGGCTCTGGCGGACGCGGTTTGGGGGCGACCCTGGGATTCTCGGGAAGGCAATTACCCTGGGAAATCAGCAGTACACCGTGGTGGGCGTGGGGAGCTCAAAGTTCCGGCTGGACGCGCGCGTCGATCTTTGGACGCCGCTGCCCCTGGCGGAGAGCGCCGGCGACCAGAGCAACCAATACAACATTGTGGCGCGGATGAAGCCGGGAGTGACGCGGGCCGTAGCGGCTGACGATCTGAAACGAGCGCTGCTGGAGATGAAGGACGTCTACCCGGCGTTGTGGAACCAGTACGAAGGGGTGAGTGTTACCGATTTCCACGACTCGCTGGTAGGCGATATTCGCCCGGCGCTCGAGATCCTGATGGGGGCGGTGGGGCTGCTGCTGGCGATCGTTGCGGCCAATATCCTGAGCCTGTTGCTGACGCGGTCGATCGCCCGGCGGCGGGAGATGAGCCTGCGGGCAGCCCTGGGCGCGTCGGGATGGCGGATCCTGCGGCAGCTGCTGGCGGAGAATGCGGTGCTCTGCCTGATTGGCGGAGTGGCTGGAGTGCTGCTCGCCCAGGTGGCGGCCCCGGGGCTGATGCGGCTGAGCCCGCTGGAACTGCCGGCGTTCAGCTCGCTCGACATTGACGGCCCGGCGCTCGGGTTTGCAGCGTTGTTGACGCTTGCCTGTGCGGTACTGTTCAGCGTGGTTCCGGCTTTGGAGGCGCGGCGCACGCAGCTGAACGACTCGCTGCGGACGGGTGGAACGCAGATCGCGCCGGGCCGGCACCTGGCCCAGAAGTCGCTGGTGGTGGGCGAGGTCGCGGTGTCGCTGGTGCTGCTGGCGGGTTCGGCGTTGTTGCTGGCGAGTTTCTGGAAGCTGATGCATGTCGCGCCGGGCTTTGAGACGGCCCGTGTCCTGACCTTCAAGAACAGCTTCTCCAATCAACAGGTCGCGACCAGCGCCCAGTTTGGACAACGACTGGAGGAGCTGGTGAGACGCGCCGAAGCGCTGCCGGGAGTGGAAGCGGCGGCGGCGGCGAGCAACTTGCCGACGCAGCTGGTCGCGGACCTGCCGTTCGACATTCCCGGGCGTAAGCCGAATCCCACGGCGGTAGCGACCTACGATGAGAAATTCATTCCGGTCACGGAACACTACTTCGAAGCGCTGCGAGTGCCGGTGATGGCGGGGCGGGGATTGAGCGCTGCGGATGCGCATGGCTCCGGGCCGGTGGTGGTGGTGAATGAGGAGTTTGCGAAGAGATATTTCAAGGGGGAAAATGCGGTCGGCCAGCATCTGCATATCGGCGCGATGATGGGGCCCGGGTTTGAAGATCCGGTGCGCGAGATCGTGGGCGTGGTGGGCGATGTGAAGCAGGGCGGATTGGAACAGGAGACGCCGGGCATCCTGTATCTGCCGGTGGGGCAGATTCCTGACAAGCTGGCGCAGATGAGCAACGGCCTGCTGGGAACGAGCTGGGTGGTGCGGCTGAAAACGCCGGATGTGGATGTGACGGCGGGTCTGCGCAAGATTTTCATGGACAACGGGCAGACGCCGCTGCTGAGCGTTGAGCCACTGGGCGAGGTGGTGAGCGCGTCGCTGGCGAGGCAGCGCTTCAGCATGATCCTGCTGTCGGCGTTTGGCTTGATTTCGCTGCTTCTGGGCATGGCTGGACTTTACGGGGTGATGTCTTATACGGTCGCGCGGCAGACGCGGGAGATTGGCGTGCGGATGGCGGTGGGCGCGGCGCGAGGGGATATTTCGCGGATGGTGCTGCGGGATGCCGGTCTGCTGATGGCGCTGGGAGTGGCGGCCGGGATTGCTGTCTCACTGGCGGCGGCGAAGTTGCTGGGCAGCCTGGTTTTCGAGATTGCTCCGCGCGACCCGCGGATGCTGGCGGCGGCGAGCGGCTTGCTGTTGGCCACCGGATTGCTCGCTGCATGGCTGCCAGCGAAGCGGGCTGCCGATACGGAACCGATGCAGGCGCTGCGGGCAGAGTAGGGCGATGATGGCAGATCATCCTGCTGCTGCAGTCGTTGCCTGATTGTGGAGGGTGCGGGCGAAGCTTTCTTGCGGGCAGGTTCATCCGCCCGCAGGCGCGACGGAACCGGCCATTGCCTGTTGTGCGTCGAGCCGCGCCTTTTTCAAAGTGGCTACCGGGTCGACGGTCGGATAGAACTCCATGGTGATGAATTTGCCGTACTTGAGCGCAGCGAGTTTGCGGTAGATGTTCGCGTAGTCGATCTCGCCGGTGCCGGGCTCGTGCCGTCCGGGAACGTCGGCGATGTGAACCAGGCCAACCAGGTCGATGTTCTGCTCGAGCTTTTCGATGAGGTTCCCGTAGGCGCGCTGCTCATGGTAGAAGTCGTACAAGACCCGGACCTGCGGGCTGGCTACCTGGCGGACGATCTCGAAGGCCTCAGTGACGCCGGTCATGTAGAGCGAGGGGTTCTCGAGCGGGTCGATGGGTTCGATGACGATCTGGACGTGATTGGCGCCGGCAATTTCGGCGGCGCGCTTGAGGTTCTCGACCGAGGCGGCGTGCTGGGCTCCGGGTGGAAGGGCGGCGATGCGATCTCCCGACTTGAGGTTGATCTGCGGGCTCTCGAGCCGCGCGGCAAATTCCATCTGGGCCTTGACCTGGGCGAGGAACTCGGTGGCGCCGTTGGGATCGGCAAAGCCGGCCTTGACTCCGCTCAAAAGGTCGAAGACGAGCCCGAGGGATTTCATCTTTGCCATGATGCGGGCGGTCTCTTCTTTCGACCAGTTTCGGAACTGGCCGGTGAGTTCGACGCCCTGGTAGCCGGCGGCGGCGACGATCTCGAGGCAACGGTCGAAGGGCGCTTGCTTTTCGAGGGTCCAGAGCATGACGGAGTAGCGATTCGGGTGCGCCGACGGGGTCGCCTGGGCCGCAGCGCGAGGCAGCGCTTGAGAGAGGGCGGCGCCGGTCGCGAGCTGTGTGAAGTGGCGGCGGTTCATCGATGATCTGTCAATAGAGGAGACAATCAGCCAGTACCAGTAGACGGGAGGTTGAGCCGGTCTTTGCGATCTTACCTGATCAGCAGTCCCACGATCGAGGCGGACATTAGGTTGGCCATGGTTCCGGCGATCATGGCTCTGAGGCCGAGACGGGCGAGTTCGTTGCGACGCTCGGGGATGAGGGCGCCGATGCCGCCAATCTGGATGCCGATCGAACTTAGATTGGCGAAGCCGCAGAGGGCGAAGGTGGCGATGGTGAAGGAGCGCGGAGCGAGCATGGCTTTCTGCTGGCCGAGCAGGGAGTAGGCGACAACTTCGTTGATGACGGTGCGCGTGCCGAGCAGGTTGCCGACGACCGCGGCGTCGTGCCACGGTATGCCGATGACCCAGGCGACGGGCGCGAAGATCGCTCCGAGAACGGCGTTGATGGTCGAGGGGAAGGGAACATGGTGCAAGGCGAGCCAGTTGTGGGTCGCGCCAAAGGCGGAGTTCAAGAGAGCGATGAGAGCGATGAAGGAGATGAGCATGATGGCGACGTTGAAGGCAAGCTGGCCTCCGTCGATGGTGCCGCGGGCGATGGCGCCGAGCAGGTTTTCCTCCTCGTGCTCTTCGCTTTTCGGCACCTGGACGACGCCCATGGTGTCGGGGGTCTGGGTCTCGGGCACGAGCATCTTGGCGACCAGGATCGTTCCGGGCGCAGTCATGATGACGGCGGCGAGCAGGTCTTTGGCCTGGATGCCGGAGAGGATGTAGGCGGCCATGATGCCGCCGGAGACGTGGGCCATGCCGCTGGTCATGACGGTCATCAGCTCGGAGCGGGTGAGCCCGGCGAGGAAGGGACGGATGGTGAGCGGGGCTTCGGTCTGACCCATGAAGATACTGGCGGCGACGTTCAGGCTTTCGGCGCCCGAGATACGCATGGTGCGCTGCATGATCCACGCAAAGCCCTTGATGACGATCTGCATGAGGCCGATGTGATAAAGCACGGCGAAGAGCGCGGAGATGAAGACGATGGTGGGCAGCACCTGGAAGGCGAGCACGGTGCCGAGTGACGAGTGCTGCTTGCCGAGTTCGCCAAAGACGAAGGTCGAGCCCGCGAAGGCGTTGCCGAGCATGCGGGTGACGGCATCGCCGGCAGCGGCGAGGATGCGCTGGCCGAAGGTGAAGCGGAGGACGAGGATGGCGAAGAGGAATTGCAGGCCAAGCCCCCAGGCAACAGTACGCCAGCGGATGGAGCGGCGGTCGGTGGAGTAAAGCCATGCGAGAAGCAGCACGGTGAGAAGTCCGAGGATGCCGGTGAATCTTGCCAACTGGGTCCTCCGTTAACGTTCGAGCTTCACGTCTTGATGCTGTTCGTAAAAAGCGGGGCGGCCGGGTTTTGTCGAGAGTGGCGGCGGTTTCAGCAGCGTTTGGTGGTAGGCTCGCCGGGATTGTTCCTGCCGACGGTCGTCACAGTGAAACCTCTTTTCGCGAGAAAGACTCATGTGCATTCGCTGCGGTTACATATTCGTATACCAGAGGCGGAGGTTCCGAAGGGTGTCCGGAGATCACTAGCGCCTCCTGCAGGAGTGCTTCGGGTTCGCTTAATTTCGCTTCGCCGGCGGCGAAGATAGTGACGAGCGGCTGGCCTGCCTCGACGCGGCCGCCGAGTTTGGCGTGCATTTCAAGGCCGGCGTGGGGGTCGACGGGTTCGCCGGGCCTGATGCGCCCGGCGCCGAGGCGCTGCACGGCCCAGCCTACCTGTTCGCAGTCGATGCTGGTGAGATAGCCGCTGGTCCTGGTGGTGATAGTTTTCTTTGCTCCCGGCTGGTGGAAGGCTGCGGGGTTCTCGAGAACGCTCGCGTCGCCGCCCTGTGCGGTGACCATCTGCTTGAAGATTTTGAGCGGCTTGCCGGAGGCGAGCAGTTCCTCGGCGAGGGCGCGGCCGGCCGCGGCGTTCGGGGCCTTGTCGCCGAGGTAGAGCATCCATCCGGCGAGGATCAGGGAGAGTTCGCGCAGGTCTTCGTTGAGCGGGTGGCGCTTGCCTTCCAACAACTCGAGGGACTCCTGAATCTCGACCCAGTTGCCGGCGTAGCGGCCGAGAGGCTGGTTCATATCGGTGAGCAGGGCTACGGTTCTGGTGCCGGAGGCTTCGCCGGTCTGGACCATGAGCGAGGCGAGATAGAGGCCGTCTGCTTTCTTCTTAAGAAAGGCGCCGGAGCCGGTTTTCACGTCGAGGACCAGGGCTTGCAATCCCGCGGCGAGCTTTTTGCTCATGATGGAGGCGCAGATCAGGTAAGGGCTCTCGACGGTGCCGGTGCGGTCGCGCAACGCGTAGAGGACGCGGTCGGCAGGGACAAGATTTTTTGTCTGGCCGACGATGCTGCAGCCGAGCACACCGAGCACGGCGCGGAGCTGGTCGAGCGGGAGCTGGGTCTGGTAGCCGGGAATGCTTTCCAGTTTGTCTAAAGTGCCGCCGGTGTGACCGAGGGCGCGGCCGGAGATCATGGGATCGATGAGGCCGGCTGCGGCGACGATCGGAGCGACGAGGAACGAGGTCTTGTCGCCGACTCCGCCGGTGGAGTGCTTGTCGACGGCCAGCTTGCCGAGGGAGGACGGATCGAAGACCTCTCCCGAGTAGCGCATAGCGGCGGTGAGCGCGTGGAGCTCGCGGCTGTTGAGACCGTGGAGGAAGGTCGCCATGAGCCAGGCGGCGAGCTGGTCATCGGGAATGGACTGGCTGGCCGCCCCGGCGACGACAAACTGGATCTCGGCGGCGCTGAGTTCGAGGCGGTCGCGTTTCTTGCGGATGATGTCCACTATGTGGAGTTTGGGCGTTTGAAGTTCGGGCATGCTTAGGCTGGCTGCTCTGAGGGTTGATGGAGGCGAAACGAGAAAGGGAAGAGATCGAAGAAAGGGCGGTTTTCCATGCCTCGTTCTCCGGTAGAGAAGACGGCGGGGAAGAAGACGATGGCGCCGTCCAGGACAAATTCGCTCAAGACCTGGCGGCAGGCTCCGCAGGGAGAACTGGCTGCCCCGTTGAGGTTGTCGATGGCCACGGCGCGAACGCGGAGGGCTGGGCCTTTTTCGCTGATGGCGCGAACGAGGGCGGAGCGCTCGGCGCAGATGGTGAGTCCGTAGGAGGCGTTCTCGACATTGCAGCCGGTGACGGTCGAGCCGTCGTCGAGCAGCAGGGCGGCCCCTACGCGGAAGTGGGAGTACGGGGCGTAGGCATGCTCTGCGGCTTGGGTTGCAGCCTGTTGCAGGCGGCGGCCTTCGTCGGGAGTGAGAGTCATTTGGATGAGGCTAACTGGTTGTGGTGGGTGGTGCAAGGGAAAGCTGGGTTGGTGTGGGGTGACGGCGTGCCTCAGGCCTTAAAGGCGAGAGATGGGGGATCTGGCCGGCGGGTCGAGATGCCGACGGGGAACCGGGGACTGCTACCCTTGACGACCGGAACAAGAGCGTCGCGAAGGATGGGCAAGCGCATGCTTCAGGAGCACATCGGTGGATGTGCGACATTGAAGGAATGGGCGAAGTGGCGAAGGTAGACCGCAGGGCGCTGGGTTACCTGGCGTGTGCGACGGCCGGCTGCCTGTGGAGCACCGGGTTTTATTTCGGTAAGATCGCGCTGCGAGAGATGGGCGTAGGGCACATGGTGCTCTACCGCTTCCTCTTTGCGTGCCTGGGTTTATTGCCGATCCTGCTGCGGCGAAGCTATGAAGAGGCTGAGGGGCTGAGCAGCAGGGAATGGCGGCAGTTATTGCTGGCCTCGTTTCTCGGCGTACCGGTGCAGTTTCTGATCCAGTTCTGGGGGCTGAGCCTGACCAGCGTCTCGCATGCCTGCCTGATGGTGGGGACGCTGCCGGTGATTCTGGCGATGGGGGCAACGATCTTTACGCACGAGCGGCTGGACTGGACGGGATGGCTGGCGCTTTGCGGGTCGACGGCGGGGGTGGGCCTGATCGTCTTCAGCGGCCTGGGGTCGAGTCATCTGTCCGCAGAGGGGAGCAATCGCCCGACCTTGATCGGCGACCTGCTGGTGGTCGCTTCGATGTTCGTGTCGCTGGGGTGGATTCTGATCAATCAGCATTTAATGAAGCGGCACTCGCCGCTCGTGATTACGGCGTATGGGGTCTTGTCGGGTACGGCGATGCTGGCGATCGGGGTGCTGGCGGTCGATGGCCTGCCGCCAGCGCGGGGTGTGAGCCTGGCCGCCTGGCTGGCGCTGGCGGCGAGCGGGATTCTGGGGACGGCGGTCACGACGCTGCTGTGGAACTGGGGGATCCATCATGTGCCGGCTTCAAGGGCGGGGGTTTTTCTGAATATTGAGCCGGCGCTGGGCTCAGCATTAGGAATTACGCTGCTGGGCGACCGGCTGGGCGGCCTGGCGTGGGCTGGCGGCGCGATGATCCTGACGGCGGCCGTGGTGCTGACCTCGCGAGGCGGCGTGCCGGCGGAAGCGATGATGGAGTAGAGAAGCGAAGGGACGATGGCGGATTCCCGGTGTCGGCACCATGCATCTGACCGTGTATGTTGACACGAAGAATCGAACACTTTGCGGCCCTTGTCCTGATCGGTGACGGAGTTTTGGCCTGCGTCAAGCCTTCGCGCGATGCGCGTGCCTGGAAGATAGGGCCGAAGCCGTGGCGCTTCGCCATGGAAGAGCTGGCGCAACGGCCGCAACTGGCACGGCTGGTGGGCGCGGCGCAGGTAGGGCTGGGGCTGTGGTGGGTGATGCGGCAGGAGAAGGCTGCGGCTCCCGGAGACTCTGCTTCTTTGGAGCAGATCACAGCCTTCGAGGATAAGTAGCTGCTGCAAGTCCTGGTGGAAGGTTTCTGTCGACGGACGTTTGCTCGTGTTTAAGGCACCGGGTAGATGCTGAGCCTGGCTTTGTCGAGGATGGCGAGTTGGTGACCGTCGGGTGACAAAGCTGAGATCGCGACGACGGGCGAGACCTCTTGCTCGAAGACAATGTGATCGCTGCGGACATCGACGACCAGGCTTTCGGCCCGATCTTTGCAGAACAGGGCGAGAGGGCCGCACATCCCGGCCTCACCAGAGGCATCGAGTGAAAATCGCTGGCCGTCCCTCGCCACGCCGGTCAAACCGAGCACCTGCAGACCCTTGGGCAGGGCGGGCAACTGGGTGTGCGTCCCATCCGGATGGACCACGAGCAACTGTCCTTTCTTTTCCTGTTGCGGGCGGAGTTCGACGAGCAGAGAGGTCGGAGTGAGAAAGGCCCGCGGGATCGGCGTGATGTCCATTGCGGGAGTGGCCGAGTACCACTGAGGCGCATCGATGCGAAAGATGCGAATTCCGGAGCAGAGCGTGCCGGTGATGCAGTCGGCGCGGGCTGCGACCTCGGGGCCGGCAAGGGTTGTGCCGGTTGCATGCGGGAGGTCGAGCACGGGGCCAGGTTTGAGTGGATGGCCGCTCCACCAGGTAAGGGAGACGTGACGGTCGGCGTAGAAGGTCTGCAGGACGAGACGGGAGTCGGAGAGAATGCCGGGAACATAGGCGTTGGTGGCGGGGATATAGAAATCCTGCTGGAGCGAGGTGTCGGGGTTAAGCACCTGGACGAAGTTGCCCTCCGGAAGCTGGGTCTGTGCATCGGTTTCGGCAGTGGTGGACTGGTGAATGGCGAGGATGCTCTGGTCGGGGCCAGAGGTAATCTGCAAGGTGCTCTCGGCCGCAGGGCCTTCGTCGGAGAAGCTCCAGTCGCGAGTGTTGAGCTGCTTGCCGGTGCGGTCGAAGACGACAAGGCGGACGGTCAGGGGCTCGGGCTTCTCGCTGCCGCTCCATCGACGCGTGGTGTTGAAGGCCGCGGCCAGCCGATCGTTGCCGATCCAGAAGGCGGTAAGGAGGACGCGCTGCTGGTATTTTGCGTCGCTTTGGTCGGAGAAGAGATCGGGCGCGATGCCGAGCTGCTTGAGATCGATGGTCGCCTCGGGACGGGGTTTGTCGTCGGAGCGGGCCGAGGTTGCGGCGAGGCCGCCGAGGATTGTGGCGAGGAGGATGCGCTGGATTCGACGGGGGGAGATCATGGCGTGACTTTCAGTGCAAATGGAGTTGGGATTCATGAGCGGAAATAGTATCCCACGCCACGGTTTGAGTCCGGTGATCCCAATGTAAGCGACAAGCTGCGCGAAAATTGGATCACCGGGATCGCCTTGTCTTCAAGGACGACCAGTGGGGGGCGGCTGTTCCGGTTTATAGCTCCATCGCATATTGGGCAGGAGCTTCCATTGCAGATGGCGTCCGCGGCTCGCTGGCGAGGTTCAGGATGAGGCGCTCGAGGACGAGGCGTTTGTCGGGTGGGGAGGAGCGAAGTTCTAGGTCGGCGCGGGCGATGAGGCGGAGGGCGCGGGTGAGCTCATTGCGGGATTTGTAGCGCCGCGCCTGGCGGATGAGATCGTCGGCGGCGAAGGGTGGCATGCGAAAGCCTTGCCAGAGAACCTGCCAGATGGCCCGGGAGTCGCGCACGTTTTTCTCGAGGATGACGAGCATCTGGCGGAAGGTGCGGGCGAGCATGTAGAGATGGCCGATGGCGGAATCTTCGCCGCCGTCGGAAGCGTTGAGCAGTCCGTGCAGCAAGGCGACCGCGCGGGGCTTGTCCTTGGCGGAGATGGCGTCGGTGAGTTCGTAGAGGGAGCGCTGCTTGGCGGCGAGCACCATGGTCTCGACATCGCCGAGGGTGATGCGGGCCTTGCCCACGCCGGCCGGGTCGCTGGTATAGAGCAGGAGCTTTTCAAATTCGCTGGCGATCAACATCATGTCGGCGCCGAGGGCGTCGGTGAGTTCGCGGGCGGCATCGGGGTCAAAGCGAACCTGGTGTTTCTCAGCCTCGGCGGTGAGCCAGCGGATGGCGTCGGCTTCATCAACGCGGGCGAGCTCGACGGTACCGCACCAGTCGCCTAGGGTCTCACGGATGCGGTCGTAGCGATCTTTATCCTGCATGTCCATACGGCGTGGATCGGAGGAGATGCGGATGTGGTCGGCGACGAAGAGGATGAGCGCCTGCGGGTTGGGCGAGCGGAAGTAGGCGTCGATTGCGGCGAACTCCTCTTTTTTCGCACCCCGGGTGTAGAGGGTTTTCAGGTTGCGGAGGAAGAGCACCTGAAAGGGCGCCATGAGCGATGGCGTCTGGGCGCGGTCGAGGGACTCAAAGATGTTGGTCTCAGCGAGATCGATATCGGAGAGGCAGAAATCGCGCATCTCGGGCGGGACGAGGGCCTGGATGACGGCGCGGCGGCAGCGTTCGTAGAGGAAGGTCTCATCGCCGGCGAGAATGTAGCCGGGACGGAGCTGGCCGGTGCCAGCGGCGGCGGCGGCAATCTCGGCGGAAAAGCGCTCGGTCGAGGAGAAGCCGGCTCCCCAGCGGGCGGAGGGCGCACTCATCGCGGGGATGGCCTTGCTTCCAGAGAATCAGGCGTGAGGGGAGATATGGCTGCAACCGCAGATCTCTCCGCTTCGCTCCGCTCCGGTCGAGAGAACAAGAGGATGGGGTGCGGTCGAGAGGACAGGCAGAGCCTCTGTCCCGAATCGAAAGGTGTATTGCGGCAGGGAAGGGAGCTTGTCATTAAAAGGAATCCAGCATGTCGCTGACGAGCGATTGGGCGAAGTCGCGGGAGATACGGGCGACGGCAGCGGGGTCTTCTTCGATAAAGGTGGTGAGATCGGTGGTGGTTTCGTACTGATCGCGGAAGGTGTAGTGATCGTTCTGGTAGAGCAGGCGCCCGTTGCGATCGTTGATGTGGACGCTGGCGCTGATAGTCACGACATAACTCGACGACTGGCCGGTGGTCGAGTTGTAGGTCAACGGGATGATCTGGAAGGTGAGCACCTTGCCGTGGATGGTGGCGTCGGCATCGGCATTTGTGGGGCCTGCGGAATTGACAATGGTGTACTTGGTCCGGCTGGTGAGTTCGCGGATGACGGCCTGGGTAAAAGCAAGCTCGGTGTGGTGCGACTGGGTGAGATTCTCGAAGATGGGCACGGCGACGGAATGGGTGGTATCCGGCAGATGCGCCGCGGAGCCGGCGGTGTGATAACCACAGCCAGCGGCGGCAAGTGATAGAAGAAAGGCGAGGTGAAAAGAGAGTCGCATTAGTGTCGGCAATTCATTGTCGCAGGAGCGGCGGCTACGTCAGAGTGCCGTCGCGGGTACCGGATGAGCCGCATGCAGCAGCGGAGGAAGCTGATCGGCCAGGCCGCGGGCAGCGAGCTCTTCCTGTAACTGGCGCACATCGTGAAAGATGATGCCCTGGAGGCCGACGGCCTCGGCGGAGAGGATATTCTCCTGGCGATCGTCGAGGAAGAGGACCTCTTCGGCGGGGGTCTGGATGGCATCGAGAACGCGATGATAGATGGCGGGATCGGGCTTGGCGAGGCGGAGTTCGCAGGACCAGGTGTTGTGGGTGAAGCCTTTCACCCACTCGTACTGTTTGAAGGCATCGGCGAGCTCGAAGCCGATGTTAGAGAGAATGCCGGTCTTCACGCTGGATTTGCCGATAGTGATCGCCCATTCGACCATCGCAGGATTGAGGCTGCCCCACATGCGGATATCGTGGGCGATGAGCTGACCGATTTGCGAATCGGTCAGGGTGATTCCCGCGCTACTGGCGCAGCGCTGCCAGTAGCCGCGACCGTCGAACTGCCCTTCATCGTAGGCGTGGCGGTAGGCCCAGTACTCCCGCTCGAAGACCTCCGCAGGTGCTCCGAAGATCTGAACGAGTTCCTGGTGAGCGACGGGATCGGCGGCATTGCTGAGCACCATTCCGTAATCGAAGATGACTGCGCTGAGAGGCATGACGGATGGCGCTCCTGAGGTTCCCTGGATTGATTGTCTCAGAGATCGAGAAAGTAGCCAGATATCTGGATTGAGACGCCGGGGGCGATCGCACAATGTCGAAAGGATCTCTGAAAAAGAAAGGCAGCCGGTCAGGGCTGCCTTTCTTCTGCCGGTGAACGGATCGGTCAGGCCGGTGAGGGATTGCCCTCGGGGAAGCCGGTACCGCGGCTGCCCTCGGGACGGAGAACCTGCTGGACATCGGCAGGGACACCGTTCGGACCGCCGGGACCATTCAGGGATTTCATGGGAGGCAGGTTCTGCCCGTTGATGATCTTGCGGATGTCGTCAGCGTCAAGGGTTTCGCGTTCGAGCAGGGCAGCTGCCATGCGATGCATGATGTCGTGGTTGTCGTTGAGGATGTCGTAGGCCGACTTGTAGGCCTCGTCGATCATCCTGCGAACCTCGGCATCGATCTGGCGAGCGGTCTCTTCGGAGAAATCACGATGCTGGGAGATCTCTCGCCCGAGAAAGATCTGTTCTTCCTTCTTGCCGAAGGTCAACGGACCCATGGTGCTCATGCCGTACTCGCAAACCATCTTGCGGGCAAGATCGGTGGAGCGCTCGATGTCGTTGCCGGCGCCGGTGGTCTTGCGCTTCATGAAGATCTCTTCGGCACAGCGGCCGCCCATCAGGATGGCAAGCTGCGTCTCAAGATAGTCCTTGGTGACGGTATGCTTGTCTTCTTCAGGCAACTGCATGGTGACACCCAGGGCCATGCCGCGCGGAATGATCGTGACCTTGTGCAGTGGGTCGGCGTGATCGCGCATTGCGGCCACAAGCACGTGACCGGCTTCGTGATAGGCGGTGTCGCGCTTGTCGTCTTCCGAGAGCAGCATCGACTTGCGCTCTGCGCCCATCATGACCTTGTCTTTGGCGGTCTCAAAATCCTCCATAAAGACGGCCTTGCGGTTCATGCGGGCGGCGCTCAGGGCGGCTTCGTTGACCATGTTGGCCAGGTCGGCGCCGGAGAAGCCCGGTGTGCCACGGGCCAGGACGTTGAGGTTGACGTCGTCTGAAAGCGGAACCTTCTTGGCGTGAACGCGAAGAACCTCTTCGCGGCCGCGAACGTCGGGCCGGCCGACAACTACGCGGCGATCGAAACGTCCGGGGCGAAGCAGGGCCGGATCGAGGACATCGGGGCGGTTGGTGGCGGCGACGAGGATGACGCCGTCGTTCGACTCGAAGCCGTCCATCTCGACGAGCAGCTGGTTGAGGGTCTGCTCCCGCTCATCGTGCCCACCGCCGAGACCGGCACCGCGATGGCGGCCGACGGCGTCGATTTCGTCGATGAAGATGATGCAGGGAGCATTCTTTTTACCCTGTTCGAAGAGGTCGCGAACGCGGCTTGCGCCGACACCGACGAACATCTCGACGAAGTCCGAGCCGGAGATGGAGAAGAAGGGAACATTGGCTTCGCCGGCTACCGCGCGGGCGAGTAGGGTCTTGCCGGTTCCGGGAGGTCCGACGAGCAGCACGCCCTTGGGAATGCGGCCGCCGAGCTTCTGGAACTTCTGCGCCTCACGCAGGAATTCTATGATTTCTTTGAGCTCTTCCTTGGCTTCGTCGACGCCGGCTACGTCCTTGAACGTGACTTTCTTTTGCTGCATGGAGAGCAGGCGGGCGCGGCTCTTGCCGAAGGACATGGCCTTGTTGCCGCCGCTCTGCATCTGGCGCAGCATAAAAAACCAGAGCGCGCCGATGATGATGACCGGCGAGAACTGGATCAGGATGTTCAGCCAGCCGTTGCCCGAATTATCCTTCACGGTCATGGCCACGTTGTTGGCCTGGAGGATGCTGTACATCTCAGAGTAGTTGGCCGGAACGTTGGTGTGGAACTGGGCGTTGTCGCTCTTCATGTGGCCGTGAACTTCGGTGCCGAGCAGGGTGACGTCCTTGATCTGGCCCGATTTCGCGTCCTGCATGAATTGCGAGAACGACATCTCGGTGTCTTTCCCCATGCCGCCAGACTTCTGGAAGACCTGCCACAGAAGCACCAGGCAAGCAAAGATGAATACCCAGAAGATGATTGTCTTTACTGTTGAATTCACGAAAACCCTCGATTCTGCCTGCGTCAGCCCTAAAAACGGTTCCTGCGTACCGGTCGCTCTGAGGCGACTTGCCTCTGCCGCTAGAGATTAGACTGCGCTCCCGGCAGGAAGTGACAAAATCGTCAGACTCTCCCTTTGCAGCACGCGAAAGACGAGGGAAGCCTCTGAACGATGGTCCGTTGGCACTCAGATGATTCTACTCCTAGCAATCTGCCATTCACGAACGTGTCAAAGGTACTTTCGTACAGGAGAAAGATGGTTACACCTGATGAACCGGCGAAAGCGGACGAATGTCGGCGTGAAGCGGAACTGACGTTATTTCCAATACGTTGGTCGATGCGAGGGTGGATTCAATGACGAGGCCCAAAACCCACACGATTTCGCCTTGCCATTCGAGCACTGGATGCCCTGGAGTGACGGGGAGACGGCTGCGCTGCAGGGCGTCCTTGATCTTCAGCACGGAGCGGCTGTGGCGGAGGGTGACGCGGTCGGCGGGGCGGAAGCGGCGAAGGCGCGCTTCCGGAAAGGGCGCTTGGGGGAGAGGCGAAACCGGGTGGCTGCCGAGGGCGGCGTGCAGCCGCAGGTTGAAGGCAGGTGCGTCGACTGTGCCCGGAATCGGCAGCAGGTACTCGGCCAGGCCGGGGCTTTGGCTTTTTCCGGCGACGCGGAGTCCTTCCTCGAGCGACGAGTCCGCCCGGGAGATTTTCAGTTCGCGCGGAGTTCGCTCGGCGAGCAAACCTTTATCGAACTGCAGTTTAAGCCCGGGCCGAACGGGTTTCTCCCCGGAAACGAAGCCGCAGAGGGACAGCAGCCGTTCCGTACTCTCAAAATCGAGAGAGACGCCCAGACGCCCGGCGGCGGCGCGGAGGACACGACGGCGCACCGCCGGAAGCAGCGGCCGAAGGCGTTCGATTTCGATCGAGAGGGAGGCGTTGCCGGCCAGAGTGCCGGTGGCCCGGCCGCCACCGCGCACAGCCCGGCCGGGAAGCAGGAGCGAGGGCAGCAGGCGATCAAGTTCGGCCTGCCAGTAGGCTTCTTCTTCGCGGGCGAGGCTTGCCATCTGGGCGAACTGCTTTGCAATGGCAGGGTTGTAGGCGGCGAGAGCCGGCAGCAGTTCGTGGCGGAGGCGGTTTCGTGTAAAGACAATGTCGCGGTTGGAGGCGTCTTCCCGCCAGGTTTGGCCGATTTCGCGGAGGAAGGTTTCGATCTCGCGGCGAGTGGTCGACAAAAAAGGCCGGAAGATGACGCCGGGCTGCCTGGGCGCGGGGTGGAGTATTGGGTGGATGCCGCTTAGGCCTTCGGTCCAGGCTCCGCGAATCAGACGGTGCAGGACGGTTTCGGACTGGTCGTCGAGGGTGTGAGCGGTGATGACGGCATCGGCCCGGTTTTGCGCCAGCAGATCCCAAAACCAGGCATATCTCAGGTTGCGGGCGGCTTCTTCAAGGCCTTCGCGACTGGATCGGGCACGCGCCGGGGTATCGACGAGACGGGTATGAGCTTCCAGGCTGAACTCTGTGGCCAGGGCTTCGACAAAAGCCTGGTCAGCGTCCGACTCTGAACCGCGAATGCCGTGATTGAGGTGAGCGACCGAGACGACGATGCCCAGGTCGTCCTGCCGGTAAAGCAGAGTCCGAAGCAGGGCGACGGAGTCGGCGCCCCCGGAGCAGGCGACGGCAACCCTCATGCCGGGGCGGAAGAGGTTTGGTAGCGCGAGAGCCTTTCCTCTGTGCATCCTACGAATTATTACCTGTACAGCCGGCGAGCTTCCTGCCCAAGCATGGATATTATTGTCGCAGCTTGGGTATGCTGTAGTACGCCAGAGGCAGCCACATGGATAAGTTGTCAGCGCGGGCGATCGTTATTGGGGGACTGGCGGATATCTTTCTGTCGGGGCTGCTGAGTGTCGTGCTGGAGTCGGCCGTGATGGCGCGGCTGGGCACTCTGCACTCGGCGCGGCCGCACGTGCATGCCGAGGCAGCGGCAGCCCTGCAGGCGAGCGCCGGCCATCAGTTGACGGTGCTGCTGATCGGGCTGGGCTGTTCGGTTTTCGGGGGCTATGTCGCCGCGCGGCTGGCGGCGCATGATGAGCTGCGGAACGGCGCCTGCTCCGCGATTTTGTGTTTGCTGCTGGGCTTGCTGACCATGGCGTCCGGCAGAGACTCCCGGTCGCTAAAAGTGCAGGTCGTGCTGCTGGCGGCGAGCCCGGTTTGCGGACTTCTGGGCGGCTACCTGGAGGTGACGCGGCAGCGGCGGACGCTGTTGCGGACACCGGCTAGCGGGTAGTGTGCCCGGAGCCGGTTCACTGCAACCTAACTCTTACCCAGGAAAACCAGGACCACTCCGATCGCGACCAGCAGGACGCCCAGCCAGCGCTGCGGGCTGACGCGTTCGTGGAGAAAGGTGACGCCGCCGAAGGCGCCGGCCACATAACTCAGTGCGGTGACAGGTACGACGAAGCTTACGTTGTAGAGCGAGAGTGCGCCGAGCAGGGCAAAGAAGGCAATGGCCATCATGCCGACGCCCATCCACATCCACGGGACGCGGAGTGCTTTGAGGATGGTCCGGGCGATGTCGAGCGGGCCAAAGCCCGGGGCTTCGCCGACGACCTTCATGGCGCGAGAGACGAAGAGTTCTCCGCCCGTGCCGGCGGCGACGATGAGCGTAAACAAAATAATGTCGCGCAACGCTAAGCCTGGCCCGCGACGGGCTGGGCGGTGGTGCGCGGATTTGTGCGGCCGACGACGAAGACGCCGAGACAGATCACCGCGATGCCGGCCCAGCGCAGCGGAGAGACTCTCTCGCCGAGCATCAGATATCCGAGAAGCGCCACGACACCGTAGGCGAGCGAAGAGGCGGGCTGCACGAAGCTGTAGTCCGCCCAGGAAAGCACCAGCATATAGGCGACGAAAAAGGTGATGAGGGAGCAAATTCCCAGCCAGATGGAAGCAGACGAGAGGATATTCGCGGCGGTATGGAGCAACGCCGCGAACGGCCATAGCAGCAGGGCGCCGACATGTTTCATGCCTTTGCCGAGCAACACGTTGCCCAGGGGGCCGGCGATCACCATGACCGCGATCATCAGATAGGTTTTGAGGTGGAGCGGCTTGCCGGTGGTCATCGCTGGAATCCTTGAATTCTTAATTCAATTCTTAATTCGATGACCGGTGATCCGATGTTCATAGTTGCATTGTATTAGGCCTCGTGAGCTGGCGACGCCGCGCCGCGGCTGCGCAGGGCCAGATCGCTTGAGTTGCGGTATTTCGAAGGCGCCCAGGGGCGATAATGCTGCTGTTAGTATCGAATTGTGCGCTCTGGACTGGAGTATGGCGCAGGTCGAAGTCTCGAACTCGGGCAATCTGCTTGTGTTCGGGGCTTGTGTTCGGGGCTTGTGTTCGGGCCGGCGATCCTGTCCCGTGCTGGTGAGGCGCGCGGCAGCAGAGACGGCGCCGCTGACGCGCTGTTTTCCCAGGTTCATGACAGAGTGCTGATAAGGGCGAAGAGAATTTGTGCGGCATAGTTGGATTTACGACGAAGAGCTGGACTCCCGATCCGGGTAGGATCGTGGAGGCGACGCAGACGCTGTACCATCGCGGACCGGACCAGCAAGGCAGTTTTCGTTCGCGGCTATGCTCGCTGGGCGCTGCGCGGCTGAAGATCGTCGACCTGGCCGGCGGCGATCAGCCTATTTACTCGGGCGACCGGGATTCGGTGATCGTCTTCAACGGTGAAATTTATAACCACCTGGCCGTGCGCCGCGAGCTCGAATCCCTGGGCCACATGTTCCAGACCCACTGCGATACGGAGACGGTGCTCCAGGCCTTTCTGGAGTGGGATACCGGCTGTTTTGCGCGGCTGCGGGGGATGTTTGCCGCGGCTATCTGGACGCAGTCGAAGCAGCGCCTGGTGCTCGGGCGCGACCGGCTGGGTATCAAGCCGCTCTACCTTGCGAGGCGCGGCGAGGACCTGATCTTCGCGTCGGAGCTAAAGGGGATTTTCATTCATCCGGAGATCGAGAGGCGGCTCTGCCTGGAAGGGCTCGACTGCTACCTGTCGATGAATTACGTTCCTGCGCCCTGGACGCTGGCGGAGGGGATCGAGAAGCTGCTTCCCGGGCACTGGCTCGAATGGCGGGATGGCCGGACCAAGGACGAGGCTTACTGGACGGTGCCGGCGATCGCGCCGCAAGCTACGTCGCTTGACGAGGCCAAGGCAAAGCTCGATGGATTGCTCGATGCGTCAGTGCGGGAGCACCTGATGTCGGATGTGCCGCTCGGGGTGTGGCTCAGTGGTGGTGTGGATTCCTCGACCATTCTGCATTATGCGGCGCAGGCTTCGAGTTCGCGGCTGCGGACGTTTTCGATTTCGTTTGAGGGCCACAGCTTTGATGAGTCAGCCTATATCGAGCAGATGGTCGAGCGCTACGGCACCGATCACGAAGTTTTGGATTTGAGTCCGGCGCAGGACCTGGAAGGCGCGATCGAAGAGATTCCGTATTACTCCGACGAGCCGAGCGCCGATGCCGGCGCGTTGCCGGTCTGGTTTCTTTCCAAGCTGTGCAAGGCCCGATGTACGGTGGCGTTCAGCGGCGAGGGAGCGGATGAGATCTTTGGCGGCTATCTCACCTACCGGGCCAACAGTATCGCGGCGCAGCTGAAACACGTGCCGCGCGAAGGGATCCGGATGGCGCTGCGCGGGCTGCGATACTGGCCGGTCTCGAACGAGAAGATCAGCCTGGAGTACAAGGTGAAGCGCCTGCTCGAGGGAAGTCTCATGAGGCCCGAGCGAGCGCATCTTTATTGGAACGGGACATTTTCCGAGGCGGAAAAGGATGCTTTGTTGCGGACTTCTCTGCCGCAGGCGCTTACGGGTGTTCTGCGCACATTGCGATCGAGCCTGCCCGGCGACGGAATCGCGCCATACCTGGTGTTTGACCAGGAGTATTACCTGCCCGACGACATCCTGGTGAAATCTGACCGGATGAGCATGGCGCACTCGGTGGAGGTGCGGCCACCGTTCCTCGATCACCGGATTGTGGAGTTCGCCGCCACGTTGCCCAGCGATTTCAAGGTGCGGGGCTCGCGTCAGAAATATCTTCTCAAGGCATTGATGAAACCCAAACTGCCTGCGGCCATCGTGGGACGCAAAAAGGTCGGCTTCGATATTCCGGCACATGAATGGTTTCGAGGGCCGCTGCGGTCGATGCTGCAGGAGACCCTCGCCTCCGCGGAGGCGGAACATTCGGACTTGTTCTGCTTCGATACCATTCGCACCTACACGCAACTTCACCTGAACAGAAGCATGAACGTGGGCTATCACCTGTGGGGCCTGATGATGCTGTTTCTGTGGATGAAACGATGGAAGATTCAGTCGGCGCCGTCCCGCGTATCCAAGGGACAGATGCTCGCGGTGGGGCAATAGCGCTGCGCCGGCTTTCCTGCATTGTGCTTCTATTTGCGGCCGCAGTTTACGTGGGCTGCATGATCTCGCCGCCGTCGCTGATGGATGACGTCGACGCCGTGCAGGCGCAGATCGCCAAGAACATGCTCACCTCCGGCGACTGGGTGACGGCCCGCCTGGACGGGGTGCCGTACCTTGAAAAAGCGCCGCTGATCTACTGGATGATTGCGATCTCCTGCAAGATCTTCGGCGCGCATGACTGGGTGACTCGCATTCCGGTGGTGCTCTCGGCGCTTGCGCTTTGCTGGGTAACGGCGGCTTTTGGCGCGTGGGCTTTTGGCCACCGTGCAGGGCTGCTGGCCGGCCTTTGCATGTCGACCTGCGTGGGGCTGTTCCTGTTTACGCGCATCCTCTTGCCGGATGCGCTGCTGACAATGACGGTCGCCCTGGCGCTGTGGGCTTTTCTTCGTGTGCTCGAGCAGGATGAGCTGCATCCGCGAGCCTGGGCGGCGACGCTGGCGGCTTGCCTGGGCATAGGCCTGCTGCTCAAGAGCCTGATCGGAGTGCTGTTTCCGATTGCGACGATTTTCGTCTACCTAATGTTTACCGGCCAGCTCTTTGCGGGCGGAGTGTGGCGACGCCTGCGGCCGCTGAGCGGGCTGGCGATCATCCTGCTGATCGCCGCCCCGTGGCACATCCTGGCGACGCTTCGCAACCCGCCCTACTTCAGCTTTGCCATGAGAAGCGTTCCGGGGGAGTATCACGGATTTCTCTGGTTCTTCTTTATCAATGAGCAGCTGCTGCGATTTCTGAATCTCCGCTATCCGCGCGACTACAACACGGTACCGCGCCTCTACTTCTGGCTGTTCAACCTGGCGTGGCTCTTCCCGTGGAGCGTGTATCTGCCGGCGGCATTCAGGCTGTCGTACCGGCCGGTCGACCGTGCCGGCAAGGCGCGCCTGCTGGCTCTTTGCTGGATCGGGTTCGTGATGATATTTTTCACCTTCTCGACCACGCAGGAGTATTACTCCATGCCGTGCTACCCGGCGCTGGCCTTGCTGATCGGTTCGGCGATCGTGGCGGACGGGCGGCTCGTTCGGGGTGGGACGCGCTTCTTGACGGTGTTCTGCGCAGTCGCCGGGTTGCTGGCGATTGCCATCCTGGTGGCCGTGCGCCATGTTCCCACTCCAGGAGATATTTCTCAGGCGCTCAGCCGCAACCCAGCGGCGTATACGCTGTCGCTTGGGCACATGGAAGACCTTACGCTGTCTTCCTTTGCCTACCTGCGGCTGCCGCTTGGCCTGGCTGCGGCTGCGTTTCTTGTCGGAGTTGCGGGCACGCTGCGGACGAAGAGCAAGAACGTCTACCTGGCGGTGGCGGTGATGATGGTGGTCTTTTTTCAGGCTGCCCGGCTGGCGATGGTGCGGTTCGATCCTTTCCTTTCTTCGCGGCCGCTGATCGCCGCGCTGAAGGGTGCGCCGGAAGGCACCATGATCCTCGATCACCATTACTACTGGTTTTCTTCCGTCGTGTTTTATCGGAACCAGGAAGCGCTACTGCTCAATGGCCGGTTCAACAACCTGGTTTATGGTTCATATGCGCCTGGATCGGCTGAGCCATTTCTGACCGATGAGCAATTGCAGGAACTCTGGAAGAGGCCGCAGAGGTATTACCTTGTTGCAAAAGACACGGCCCTCGATCGGTTGACTGCTCTGGTGGGCGCGGAGGAAGTGAACACGGTCAATGTCAGCGGGGGAAAGATTCTGCTGACCAATCACCCGCTTCCATCTCGAGAAAGTTCAGAGGCGAAGTGAGATCAACCCGGGCGTTGCCGTGAAGCGGGGTAGACGAGGCGGCAGGTTTCACGACTTCGCCTGTGCAGCAGCTGCAACCAGAGTTTAAGATTGAACGTCGATAGATGTAGTTTAAGAGGTTTTGGAGGCAGTATGCGGATTGCGGTTCTTGGTGGTGACGGATATTGTGGGTGGGCTACCGCTTTATATCTTTCCAGTAAGGGACATGCGGTAACAATCGTCGACAATTTTGTCCGTCGTCAATGGGATTTTGAGCTGGGTGTGCAGACACTGACGCCGATCAAGCCGCTTGCCGAACGGCTGAGTGCATGGCATCAACTGACGGGCAAGACCATCGATCTGCTGGTGGGGGATGTTTGCGACTATGACTTTGCGTCATCCGCGACAAAGAGCATTCAGCCGGAAGCGATCATTCACTTTGCGGAGCAGCGCTCTGCGCCTTACTCGATGATCGACCACAAGCATGCGGTGTTTACCCAGGTAAACAATGTTGTCGGTACGTTGAACCTGCTGTTTGCCGTGCGGGAACTGGCGCCGGAGTGCCACATCGTCAAGCTGGGCACGATGGGGGAGTACGGCACACCGAATATCGACATCGAAGAAGGCTTTATCACCATCGAGCACAATGGCCGCACCGATACGCTGCCCTTCCCCAAACAGCCCGGATCTTTTTATCACCTGTCCAAGGTGCATGACAGCCACAACATCATGTTCGCCTGCAAGATCTGGGGCCTGCGCGCGACCGACCTGAACCAGGGTGTGGTGTACGGCACTGTGACGGACGAGGTTTCGATCGATGAAGCGCTGATTAACCGCTTCGATTATGACGAGGTTTTTGGCACGGTGTTGAACCGCTTCTGTGCCCAGGCGGCGATCGGAATGCCGCTGTCGGTTTACGGCAAGGGCGGCCAGACGCGCGGTTTCCTCGACATTCGCGATACAGTGCGCTGCATTGAGCTGGCCTGCCAGAACCCCGCCAAAGTGGGCGAGTTCCGTGTCTTCAACCAGTTCACGGAGCAGTTCTCGGTGCTGGAGCTGGCCGAGGCGGTGAAATCGGTCGCCGGGCAGATGGGGATGAAGGTAGATATTGCCCATATCCCGGATCCTCGCGTGGAGCTGGAATCGCACTACTTTAATGCGAAACACTCAAAGCTGGTGGACCTTGGGCTGGAACCGCACCTGTTGTCGGACTCGCTGGTGGATTCGCTGATCAATATCGCGCTGCGCTACCGGGACCGCATCAATCCCGCAATGTTTGCGCCCCAGGTGAACTGGCGCTCGGCGCGGAATGAGCGCCGCAACCTGACGATTGCCAGCCAGGAGGCTATCTTAACCACCGAACAGCGCTAGGGTAATGGAAGGGGTTGAAGCCGGCCACCCTCTTCTTCGGGAAAAGGCTTCGGCTCCCGCCGGCAGAGTCTTCGCTGCCGCCGGCGATCAAATCAGACGAAGAAATCCAGAACAGTTTGGGATAGAGCTTCAGGGAAGGGCTTGAGCCTTGGCGTTGGGAACCGGCTCGATTACGGTGGGAACGAGCTCTCCGTCGCGAATGAGGTAGTCCTGGCCGCGCCAGCGGATCGTCTTTCTCATGAAGCTGGCGAGCCAGATGACGCTGGCCATCGCATCCCACAGCGGAATGAAGACAAGGTTCTTCCACACGCTGGGCTGCCTCAGCCCCCAGGAACCTACCAGCATCGTCATCGCGACACGCAACACGAGGTATACGCCTAAATAGCTCGCGGCGATGACCGGCGTGGGAAAGGCTGCGATGGCGAGCAGGATCCACGGCAACCCGAGCGTAAAGATCAGCCCCAGATGTCCCCAGGGGCGCATGTGGCGCATGACGGTGATCCAGCGCAGGCGCTTGTAAAAGAGTTCGCGCAGCGACTGAAAATCGGGCACGGTCGCGATGGCATAGGGCAGCAGGACAACTTCGCAGCCCTGCTCGGCGATGAGGCGGCCGACCAGCAGATCATCCGCGGGACGGTTCTCAATAGCGGCATAGCCGCCAAAGCCGCGAAGCCGTGAACGAGTGGTCACGATGGTAGGCCCGAGAGCGAATTTCACTCCATCGAGCTGTTTTGCCACGAGAATGCCGGGATAGAAGTCGGAGAGCATGCCGACATCCTGAAGGCGCTGCACCCAGCCGGTTTCTTCAGCCGGTACGTAAAAGCAGGTGACAGCCCCGACACCGGGATCGGCCATGGGCGCGATGAGCTTGCGCAGGTAATCCGGCTCCACGCGTACGTCGCTGTCGCTGATGACGAGATGCTCGTGGGCCGCTTCGTCGACGAGGCGCGCCAGTTTGGCGACCTTGTCGTTGGTGGCCTGGCGGCCGGAACCGATCACGATGCGTATCTTCGAGGCGGGGAAGTCACGAACCAGCCGCTGCAGGACTGGCAGGACGGGGTCGCTGGTGTCGCCGACACAGAAAAGAATCTCGTAATTGGGATAGTCCTGGCGGCAGAAGCTGGCGAAGTTCTCGTAGGCGTCGGGGTCGAGTCCGCGTACGGGCTTCAGGTTGCTGATGGGCGGCTCGAAAGGGACAACAGTTTTTAGCCGGGAGCGGGAGCTTAGGAAGAAGCGGAAGGAACTGAAACAAGCGAGGAGATCGTACACGAATGGGATCGCGGCAATCCCCAGAAATGCAGTTCGGATTGAGACAGTCATCATCTACGAGGCAAACCTGAGCTTCTGCGAGACATAGATTAGTCAGTGTATCGCAAACACAGGAAGGCAGACTTCTGCCAATGACGGTTCGATCGAGCCCTGCGGGGTTGATCAGGAGTCTCAAGCCGGCGCCAGGCTCTTCTTCCTCCCAAAGGGGGAAGACGGCACCGCCTCACAAGTGTTCCATGCTGCGTTCCGGCTACTGTTCCGTCCCCGGCATTGGCCCGGAATCATGCTGGAGGCCGGATCATGCTGTCCATTCCCTGCCTATATTCCAGGCCGTTTTGAAACGCCGGGTTGCTTGGCGTTGTCATTTGGCATGTGATCGTGCAGAACTACATTGAGCAGGGATTCATGGATTTTGATGCGGCCGTTGTACTCGATAAAGCCGAGCTTGCGGAAGCGATTCATGAAGAAGCTGACGCGGGAGCGCGTGGTGCCGATCATTTCGGCGAGAGTCTCTTGCGTGATCGGGGGGATGAGGGGTTCCGGCTCGCCCGACTTGCCGAACTCGGCCATCAGGAGCAGGATGCGCGCAAGACGCTTTTCGCTCGAGTTGAAGAGTTGATCGACGAGATTTTCCTGGGTGCGCATGCTGCGCATGAGCAGGAATTTGAGGAAGAGATCGGAGAAGGCGTGTTCCTCGTGGAGGACCCGGATCATCTCCTTGCGTTCGATCTTGAGCGCCTGACAGGCGGTGATGGTGGTCGCGGTCGCCATTCTCAGGCCGATCGGCCCGGCGATGGATTCTTCGCCCACGAAGTCTCCCGAAGCCAGCAGCGTGATGGTAGCTTCTTTGCCGGTCTTTGACACCACGGTCAGCTTGGCGCGACCACTCTGGAGATAGAAGACGCAGTCGGCCGGAGCGCCCTGGACGAAGAAGTGGTGTTTGGCCTTCAGATGAACGATTCTGCGGCCAAGCCCTGCATTTGCGAGGAAGGCCGACAGACTGAACACGAGATCACCGGATTCGCTCATTGCCATCCACACTTTCCTGAAATGGCCGTTCGCAATTATGAATGCTTTTTCCGCCTGCTGGGCGCTGGCAGGGAGTTCTAGACCCTATTTGAACAGATAGCTGCTCAAACGATGCAGCTATTCCGGAAGGAAATCTGTTCAGTTTTGCTCACATTTGCTTTTTTCCCGATGCGTGTATGGTAGCGCACTGCCGATTTTGGCAGCGTCAACCCGGCGAGCATTCTCCTGGCCCGAGGTTCTTCGCGGGCCCGGTCGTTTCAGTTTGCTCGAGCGGACGAGTCGCGTTCTTCACTTTTGCGGTAAGTAGTAGCGCCGTCGAACGATTCTCCGTATACTCTGGGGTATCGGCGAAGAGCGCTTTCAGCCTGCGGCGATCTGTGAGGTGAGCCTTCAGCAGTCAGAGTGATTCCCTGACGCTCGAACTTCCTTCCTTAGACACATCGGTGTGGCGCGCCGTGGTTCGCCACCTCCGAAGTTGGCGCGACGCGCTGCAAATTTCCCTCGACTCGGTAAGCGCCGTACTCTTTCCCGCCTCCTGCTGCGTCTGCAGCGACCCTCTCCTTCGACTGACTCGTGCGCCGGTGTGCGATGCCTGCTGGCAGGCGCTCGCGCCTCAAGGCGGTGCGGTTTGCTGGTATTGCAGCGAAGATCTGCACATCTCGGCTTTTACCCCGACCGGCGGTTCGCGGCAGCGAGCTTGCGACCAGCTGTGCCAGCCTTGCCGGCTGGCGCGCCCCCCCTTTGTGCGCGCGGTGGCCTACGGAGGGTATAGCGGCGTGCTGCGGTGCTTGATCCATGCTCTCAAATACGATGGCGTGCTGCCCATTGCGGAGCGGCTGGGCGACCATCTCGCGGAAGCGATTTGCCGGCTCGGAGAAGAGCCGGGCCAGGCGTTCGGGTCGGGGACCGATCCTGTTCTGGTGGTGTCCGTTCCTCTGCATCCGGCGAAACAAAAACAGCGTGGGTTTAACCATGCAGAGCTGCTGGCGCGTTCGGCGGTCAAAGCGATGCAGGTGCGCCGCCCGGAATGGAAGCTTTCTCTGACCGTGGGCCTGCTGGAGCGAAAAAGGGAGACGAAGAGTCAAGCCGGCCTCAGTCCACATCAACGCCGCGCTAACCTGCGCGGCGTTTTTTTTGTTCCTCATGCGGAGCGGGTAGCGGGACGAGAGGTGCTGCTGGTCGATGACATTTACACGACCGGAGCGACGGCTCGCGCTTGCAGCCGGGCGCTGCTGCGGGCCGGTGCTGCCGCGGTGCTAGTGGCGACCGTGGCGCGGCCGCAGCGGGAGAACGCCGGCATGGCGGAGGTTTCCGGCAACGAACTGCCGATGCAGGAAGATGTTGCGTTCTGGAATACACCGGCGCCGCAGGCGGTCATTGCGGCAAATCAAGCACAGATCACCACCTGGGGGAGACATGTCTTTGGGCAAAGCCATGAGCAAGTCAACGATTCACGCTCGTAAGCAGAAATCGCTGGTCAAGTGCCACGCCATGCCGAACCCGGGTTCGGCGGAGGATCTGCGTCTGCAGCCCCCTAACGTCATGCAGAAGCCCGTGCTGGTGCTGAATGCCTCGTATGAGCCGATCAATATCTGCGGGGCGCGGCGGGCCCTGGTGCTGGTGCTGAAAGGTGTGGCCAAGACCGAGGAAGAACATGGCGCGGTGCTGCACGCCGCGCGGGTGCGAGTGCCGATGCCGTCGGTGATCCGGCTGCTTGAGTACCGGCGTATTCCGCACCAGACGCGCGCGCTGTCGCGGAAAAACATCCTGCTGCGGGACCGCAATACCTGCCAGTACTGCGCGATTGTGCTGACGGCGGGCGAGCTGACGCTGGACCATGTGATTCCGCGTTCGCGGGGCGGCTTGTCGACCTGGGAGAACCTGGTCGCCTGCTGCCACAGCTGCAACCGGCGCAAGGGCAACCAGATGCTGCATGAGCTGGAGACGATGAAGCTGATGCGCGAGCCACGGCCGTTTTCGCTGCATACCAGCCGGCACATTATGCGGATGATCGGGCACTCGGACCAGAAGTGGCGGAAGTATCTGTACTACTAGAAGATGCTGGAAGGGATTGGACTTGTTAACCGATGGAGCGCTGCGGCGAAGCACCGCGCTGCAGCGCCTGAAAAGCTTTGGATTTCGGAAGAATCCTGCCGGCCAACCTCCGGCACACCTGTGTGAGGCGCTGCACAACAGTTCCACACAAGAGCGAAATCTCTCCAAGCGCCGTACCGGGGACTATAAGCCGAGTTCGCTCAAGCCGGGATGATCGTCGGGACGTTTTCCCAGCGGCCAGTGAAATTTTCTGTCACCCTCGACAATTGGCTTGTCATTGATGCTGGCCAGGCGGAGCCGCATCAGGCCGTCGTCGTCGAACTCCCAATTCTCATTCCCATAGGAGCGGAACCAGTCTCCGGAGCCGTCATGCCATTCGTAGGCGAAGCGTACCGCGATGCGGTTGCCCGCAAACGCCCACAGCTCCTTGATCAAACGATAGTCGAGCTCTTTGCTCCACTTCCGGGTGAGGAACGCGATGATCTCCTGCCGCCCTTGCAGGAACTCCGAGCGATTTCTCCACTTCGATTCTGCGCTGTAGGCGAGGGCGACCTTTTCGGGATCGCGCGAATTCCAGCCGTCTTCGGCGAGGCGGACTTTCTGGGCCGCACTTTCGGCGGAAAAGGGCGGCAGCGGGGGACGAGGCATCGATTCCTTCCTCTTGAAGTTTTACTGCCGGCAACGAACATTAGTCGGCCAGCACGAGCTTGCCGATGGTGGCGAGCTGCATATTGGAGGTTCCTTCGTAGATCTTGCCGATCTTGGCGTCGCGGTAATATTTTTCGACAGGATAATCCTTGACGAAGCCGTAACCCCCGAAGATTTCGACGGCCTGGCTGGCGACCCGTTCGGCGACCTGCGAGGCGAAGTACTTGGCCATGGCGGCTTCTTTCACGTATGGCAGCTTGGCGTCTTTGAGGCGAGCGGCGTTATAGACCAGGAGCCGGGTGGCTTCGATCTCGGTGGCCATCTCGGCGAGGGAGAACTGCACGGCTTGAAATTCAGCGATGGCCTTGCCGAACTGCCGTCGCTCCCGGGCATAGTTTGCGGCGTGGGACCAGGCTCCCTGGGCGAGGCCGAGCATCTGGGCGCCGATCCCTATGCGGCCTTCGTTGAGAGTTTCTATAGCGATCTTGTAGCCTTTGCCGGGTTCGCCGAGCAGGCTTTCGGCGGGAATATGGCAGTCCTCGAGAATGATCTCGCAAGTCGACGAGGCGCGGATGCCGAGCTTGTCTTCCTTCTTGCCGACCGAAAAACCCGGCGTGGTTTTATCGACGAGGAAGGCGGTAATGCCCTTATAGCCGGCCGATGGATCGAGGGTAGCAAAGACGATAAAAAGGCCGGCTTCTTTGGCGTTGGTGATCCAGAGCTTCTGGCCGTTGAGGGTGTAGCCGTCGCCGCGCTTCTCGGCCCGCATCTGCAGGGCAAAGGCGTCGGAGCCGGAGCCGGCTTCGCTAAGCGCGTAGGCGCCGACCAGCTCGGTCGCGAAGCGGGGCAGGTATTGGCGTTTCTGGTGCTCGGCGCCCCAGCGGAGCAGGGCGTTGACGCAAAGCGTATTCTGCACGTCGATCAGGACGCCGACCGAGGGATCGACGGCGGAGAGGGCTTCGACGGCCAGGATGGCCTCGAAGAAGGTTCCCCCGGAGCCGCCATACTCCATGGGCACCTCGATGCCCATCAGCCCGAGGTTAAAGAGCTGCTGGAGCAGGCCGGGGGCGAAGTGCTGTTCGTCGTCCATCTGGCGGACGAGCGGAGCGATGCTCTCAGTGGCAAAATCGCGGACCGTGGAGGAGAAGAGCTGTTCGTCTTCGCTGAGCTGGGTGAGTGGGGGAGCGGCGGGAAGAGCGGTCAGGGTGTCAGGCATGCATGGACCTCGGTCCAGCATGCAGCCGGACGCGACGCGCGCCGAAAGAAGCTCGCGCTGGGAGAGTGTAGCAGGTAGCGGGCAGGGTTGGCGCGGGAGGAACTAACCCGCGGTCGGCACCTGGATCTCGATTGGGGAGACGGGAAGGGCGCGCGAAGCGGCGACACGGGAGGATCGATGCACGATGGAGAGTTTCTCCCGCTCGAGGAGTTTGCGAACCTGCTTGCGGGCGTGAATGGCCCAGCGGCTGGCGGAGTCGAGCTTCAGGTAGGCGGTCCAGTGACGAAGAGCCGCGCGGCGGTCGGCCGTGCGCTCACAGGCCAGGGCCAGGTTGTAGTGGGCATCGGCGTAAGTGGGAACCAGACGGATGGCTGCCTGGTATGCGGCGATGGCCTCGGGAAGGCGTTTCAGCTCGTCGAGAACGTTGCCGAGGTCGAAGAAGGCCAGAGCATATTCCGGGTCGGCCTGGGTGGCGAGGCGGTAGAGCTGCTCGGCGCGGGCGAACTCGCGGCGGGAGTAACAGATCGTTCCCAGGTTGATGCAGCTGGGCGCGTGATCCGGGTCGCGCTCAAGGATGCGCTCGTAGACGGCGATGGCCTGGTCGGATTGCGAGGCGTCTTCGCAGCGGATCGCTTCGGAAAATAATTCCATCAGCTGATGTTGCTGGTCGGCGGGGGTGCTTTCGGCATTCGCCTGGCCGGCGGGGAACCCTGCGGCCGCGGTGGACCTTTGCGGCTCGAAGTCAAAGGCGAACTGGCGGGCGATGGGCTCGGTGACCTGGCCGCGGTGCCAGAAGTGGATCCGGGAACGGCTGGCCATGGCGCGGGTTTCAAGCAGCGGGTTTTCGATTCCGCTTACGCTCTTCATCGCACACAGGGAGGCGCTGATCGATGCCGATGAGAGCCGGGTCGAGAGATCGCGGAGGGTGCGCAGGCAGCCGTACTGCTCAAGACTGTAGGAGTCGCGCCGGGGGATCAGACCTTTTTGCTCCCAGGCGCGCAACTGGCTGGGATGAAGCTTCAGGTATCGGAGGACGTCTTGACGCTGGATTCGGGTCACAGGCTACTCTCGCGGGCACCATCTGTTTCAGGCTGGCTTGATTATGCGGAGTTGGCGCGAGGGGTTCAAGGGCGCCGGATCAAATTGTGGTGGATAACCCAGTACCGAACCATAGACATAGATAAATTTTGCGTGACAGCGGAGGAAGTCTGGAGCCGACGAGCGGAATTGAACCGCTGACCTGCTGATTACGAATCAGCTGCTCTACCAACTGAGCTACGTCGGCCGCTCCTCAGCGATTGTATCGTCCGGCAAGGTTGAGAGTAAAGCAGGCCGTTTCAGTCATTAAATGACGAAAACATGCACTTAGCGTGCATAAAACGGGCCCGAGAACAACGAAAAGGCCACCCGGCAACAGGGCGGCCTTTTCTCTTAGGGAGAACAGTTCCAACGGAGGCAAAGCCATCAGAACTTTCTGGCGAAATAGTATGGTCGGGCTAACCGGGTGTCAAGGCAAAATCCGGAGCGGCGGCAAGTCCTGATTTTTGAGAGAGTTCGAGGAGGCGTTCTCCGGAGGAGCGAGGAGCTGGCGCCTTCGCTCTTTTTTGCCTCCGGGATCCGTAGCAAATGAGTAACGTCATCTTGCTCAATCACTTAACCCGGAAACCGCACTGATTCTGGTTCAAAGAAGGGCGGAATGCGGCGGAAACAGGATCATTCCCGGAGATGAAGGCTGATAAATTCGGCGTCGGCCAGCGTGGAGGCGGGTTTGCCGCGCAGGCGGCGGTAGAGCGCCCGTCCGCCGCCGAAGAAGATGCCGAGCAGCAGGGCGGCGCCGCCGAGGATGGCGGACAGGGTGAGAATGCCGACCAGCAGACGGGCGGTCTTGGAAACTTCGCTGACGTAGCCCTGGGGATGGTTCCAGGTGACATCGGCGCTGTAGTTGACGTTTGAGAGCAGCTTGCGGGCGGCGTCGGCGGAGATCGACCCACTGCTGACCGCTACCAGGGGGCCGCTTCTTCGGCTCTGGAGGGCATCACGAGCGGTTGCGGCGAGCTGGCTGGGCCATTGAGCTGTCGCGGAGTTTCCAGCGGCCAGAAAGACGGCTATGGCGCGGAGCCGGTCGGCGGCGATCTGGGGGGTGGGGTAGTCGAGCAGGGTCAAGGCGCCGTCGCCGTCGTGACCGGAATACTGAGCGGTGAGAACCTCGGCTCCCCGGGTGAAATCAACGAGGGCGGGCGGCAGGAGACCTCCGCCGCGCACGTAGCCGATAGGGCCGAGGGCGTAGCGGGTGGACTGTGGATCGAGTCCGGCCTGGGGCAGATAGCCGGGCAGGGGCGGGGGGATTCCGGCGCCGCCCTGGGCTTTGGGCAAGGCCCCGGCCAGCTCGCGGAGCTCGGCGGCCGACATGCCGGTGAGATGGTCGAAGGTGGCGTCGACCACGATGGCGCTCTGCCAGAAGAGGACGCGCTGTCCGTCGAAGACTCCGCCAAAGCCGACTTCCTGCTTGGGCAGGCCGGGGCGGCGGTAGTAGGTGTACGCGGCGTAAGCTCCAGAGGCATCGTCGAAGCGCATGGCGCGGACGCTGAGCTTGTCGCCGTTGCGGGTGTAGTTGGCGGTCGAGAACTGGGCGAATCCGTCCTCTTTGAGGATGTCTGCGTTGGCGGTATCGGCGGCGTCAGGCGCGGCGCTGTTGACGGCCGGGGCGGTGAGATGCCAGCCGGCGAAATCAGTGGGAAGAATGGGCGGCGGCGCCGGGGTGGCGGCCGGGGCAGTTTTGGCGATGGCGCCGGTAGAGAGACACGCCGTGAGGGCCAAAAGCACGAGTCGCGATCGGGTGCGGTGAAACATACTCATTTGCTGTTGAGACTACCACCGCAGCCGGATGGTTAGACATTCGGCTGCGGTTGGGTTGTGACGAGGCGGTAAGCCGGATCGCTTTACCGCCGTGGGTGGGCGACTGCAAGCTGTTCCTCGCAACCAAGCATCAGGGCGGCTCGTATCGGGCGCCCAGCAAAGCTGAATGGAACTGTATCTGCTTTTCCCACCCAGGCCAAAAGGCTTACATGGGGCACCCATTCTGGCGGTCTGGGAGGCATCTCTTGCGCAAGCTGTTAAGCGATGCCCTCCCAAAGTGCTCCCTCGCGGTTTGCGGAGTGCCGCCTGCTACCTTTTTTCTTTTCCAGCCTCGGTTATTTCAGCTTGATTTCGAGGATCTGGATCGAATACTTCGGCATGGTGTAGGTGAAGCTGTCCTTGACGTTGTGGATGGTCTTCTCCTCGGGAACGATGTGCCTGGGGTCGATGAGAGTGTTGGTGTCCTGGGTCGTATTCGAACTTAAGCTGATGACGCGGGCGGTGCCAGCGATCGAGGAGGCGCCGGTCATCTTCAGGTCGATGGGCTGGGGGATGGACGAGGCATTGACAAGCTTCAGGTAGAGCAGGCCCTTGCCGGCGTCTTTGGTGACGGAGTAGAAGAAGCGGGGCCCTCCGCCGCTGACAGTAGAGCCGACGACTTGCTTGCCGAGATAACTGCCGAACATTACCTGAGCGTAGTAGCTGGGGGAGCCATAGCTCGAGAGCGCGTCGTAGCCGATCAGATCGGTGCGCCACTGCATGCCACCGGGGTTGACGTTGACGAGCAGGGGAGCGTAGCTGGCGAGGATGACGATGTCGCTGTTGCGCTCCATGCCGGTCATCCAAGCGGCGTCGCCGAGGGCTGCGCCGAAGTTGGGAGTGGGGCCGCCTTCACGGGTGGCCCATTCGCCGACGAAGATCTTGGGGCCGTTGCGGTCGGTCTTGTCGTAATGGTGGACGTCCGCGAAGAACTCTTCGGCCTGCTTGTAATAGTGGTCGTCGATGACATCCGGCTTGATGCTGGTGACGGGGGTGGTGGCGATGAGTTGGAGGTTGGGGTATTTCGCCTTGATAGCTTTGTAAAACTGGGCGTAGCGGCCGTCGTAGCTCTTGGATTTATCAAAGAAGTCTTCGTTGCCGATCTCGACGAAGTTGAGGGCGAAGGGAGCGGGATGACCGTCTTGTGCGCGCTTTGCGCCCCACTTGGTGTCGGTGCTGCCGGTGACGTATTCGAGTTCATCGAGGGCGTCCTGCACATAAGGATCGAGGGCAGCGCCGGGCTCGACGTGCTCTTGCATCATGGAGTATCCGGCGTAGACGGCGAGCACGGGCTGCATGTGGAGGTCTTCGCACCAGTAAAAGAACTCAAGCAGGCCCATGCCATCGGAGGAGTGGTAACGCCAGGGGCTGGGGTGAGTGGGACGGTCGACCCAGGGGCCGATGGTCTGCTTCCATTGGAAGCGCTCGGCAATGTGGTCGCCCTCGAGATAGTTACCGCCGGGGAAACGCAGGAATTGCGGGTGCATGTCGGCGAGCTTCTCCATCAGATCGGGGCGGAAGCCGTGAACGCGGTCTTTATAGGTCGGCGGAAAGAGCGAGACAAGGTCAAGCCAGAGAGTGCCGGGGCTCTGGACGGAGAGGACGAGGTGATTGGTCGAGGAGGTGCCGGTGTGGCCGGTTTTGAGGGTGGTGCTGTACTGCTTCCACTCCGTGGTGATGGCGGGGATCGTGGCGCTGGCGAAGCTTTCGCTGCTCTCATTGCTGACAATGCTGATCTTGACCGGCCCGATGGAGGGTGAATCTGCCTTGGCGTAGAAGGAGGCCTGATAGGTGGTGTCGGGGCGGACGGGGATGCCCCAGTAGCCGTCGTTCTGGATGCCGGCTTCTTCAGCTGCGCTGGCGGTTTTGGCGGTGATCTTGAGGCTGCGGGTAATGGCCTGGCTGGGTCCCGCATTCTGGTCGACCGCGATGGCAGCTTGGGCATTGCCGTTGGTAACGGCGACCCAATGTTCAAGATTGTCCCAGCGCTGACCGACGACGCGGCTGTTTACGAGTTCACCATAGAGGCCGCCGTCGTAGGAGTAATTGATTTCTTCGGTCATGAGGCCGTAGAGGGTGGGGCTGACCTGGGCGATAGCGTTGCCGGTCTGGATTTCTAAAGTGGCGGTCGGGGAAGGGGGTGCCTGCTGGGCGTGGAGCGCGGCGGTGAAGGGCAGGAGAACGAGCGGCAGGAATTTTGCGGTGGTTTGTCGGTGGAACATGTTGTGGATGGCCTCGGGCGAATTTTCGCGGAAACGTTTACCCGCGCAATTGTAAAGTACGGAATGCACAGATGGACAGAGGGATTTCTGAGGGTCGTGGTTCGCTGCCGGAGGTATGAGCGGAGTTGCCGTTCGGGGCGGACGCCGCGTGGGCAGCCGACGCGAGCCAGCGACATTTCTTTGGCTTCGCTTCCGCGAATACCTCTCGCCGCCTCCTCCGGGCGGGTTGGTCGAAGGGGGATGGGTGTCACAACGAACAGCGTTATGACGGCGACGATCTTTCTTTTGGGTGCGACATCGTTTTTTCCTTATGAGATGGAGTCAACAAGAACTGACAAGACCGGCCGGGCTAGATTTGGACCTTAGTTTACCGGGGGGTGGTTCGAGTTGTCGGCGAGGCGGACGCCGCTGAGGCCGCTGACGTAGCGGGCGACTCCGCGATAGAGAGACTCGGCGATGCGCTGGCGATAGTTGGGATCGCGGAGTTGATGGGCGTCGCCGGGGTTGGTAAGGAAGGAGATCTCGGCGAGGATCGATGGCATATTGGCACCGATCAGCACGACGAAGGGAGCTTGCTTGACGCCGCGGTCTTTGAGGCCGGGATTGCCTTCGTCGAGGCCCTGGTAGAGGTACTTTTCTACGTCCGTGGCGAACTCTTTCGACTCATCGATTTTATCGTGGAGGGCGATCTTCTTGACGAGATCGGAGAGTTGATGAATGGATTGTTGCGAGACGGCGTTTTCGCGGGCGGCGAGCTCGAGCGACTCGGGTGAGGAGGTGAAGTTGAGGTAATAGGTCTCGACGCCGCGGGCGCTCGGATCGGAGCTCGAGTTAGCGTGGACGGAGACGAAGAGGTCGGCCTGGGCCTTGTTCGCAATGGCGGTGCGCGTCTCGAGGGGGATGAAGGTGTCGTCGCTGCGGGTGAAGATGACGTCGGCGCCGAGCCGCTGCTTGAGCAGCTTGCCGAGGCGGAGGGAGACGTCGAGGACGACATCTTTTTCTTCAATGCCGTCGGGGCCAAGAGTGCCGGAGTCGTGGCCGCCGTGACCGGCGTCAACGACAATGCGGCCGATCTTGAGGCCGAGAGCGCGAACCATGGAGCGGCCTCCAGCGGCTGTGGGATCGGCCTCATGGATGGGGTTGGAGGCTGAGTCGACGAAGGTAGAATCGCCATCGCTCCTGGGCTTGTTCCGTTTGCTGCCGCGCGTGACAGGCGGCTGGGTGGCGGCGAGGTCTGGCTGGGAGGCGGGGGTCGTGCCGGCGACGGAAGCGGCAATGGGCGCGGAGGTGGGGCGGGTGGTTGCCTTGATGCGGTCAGGCTGATGGCCGAGGGAGGCGACTTCCTGGGTTGCGGACGGCGACGTTGCGGGATTGGATGAACTTGTCACCGTGGCTGTGACAAATGGGGCGGCCGCCGAGGGTGAGGGTTTTTTGCCGGCATTGCGGGCGGCTGCCGGCGGGTTGTTTGAGGGGGGCGCGGCCGGGCCGGATGGCGGTTGAACGGTACGCACGGCGGCCCCGGATGGAGTCGACGAGACTGGGGATGCAGTTGCGACCGGGGGCGCCATTGTGGGCAGCGCTGCCTGCTGCATGCTCGATGGTGTGGGCTTTTTGCCGTGGATGTCGATGATGAGCCGATACGGATTTGGCAGGAGGAAGGCGGAGTAGTCGCTGACATCGCTGACGTCGAGCACGATGCGGGTGACGTCGTTAGAAAACTGCGCAGCGCGAATGCGCTTGAGGAAGCCGTCGTCAGTGACGCTAATGGACTTGCCGATGAGCTCGGGGGAGAGCCTGGCCCCGTGCAGGTCGAAGAAGATGCGATCGGGGTCGGGGACGCGGGCCGCTTCGTATTGAACCTCGTCGCCGAGATCGATGGCAACGCGGGTGTAGATGGAGGTGGACCAGTGACGAACACCGGTGACGGAGACGAGTTGGCCTTTGTGCGGGACCTGCTCCGAGATAGCTGCGGGGCGCAGGACAGGAGTGGGCGGGGTCTGGAGCGTGGGCGGCGATAGAGATGTGGGCGCGCCGGAGGGCAGTGTGGCGGCCGCCTGACTGGCGGCGTTTGTTGTGGGCGCGACGCGCCTCCTGGGTTGCGGTGCTGGTTGTGGTGCTGGTTGTGGCGCCTTCGCTGCCGGGCTCGAGGGTGTGTCCTGCTGGGATTGGACGGCTGCGGTCAGGACGGTGGAATGTTTGGCGGATAAAGTCTTGGCGGCTTCGGATTGCGAGGCCGAGGTGTTTGACGGTGGCGCAGTGGGCGCAGCGTGTTTTGCCGCAGCTTCCTGGGTGTGAATCTCTTTGAGACCCTGGTGAGCCTCGTTGGCGAGGGGGCTGCGCGGGTACTCTTTCAGGAAGAACTGGAAGGCGGTTTTGGCGGCGGCGCGATCGTTCAGATCGTGGAGATAAATGTCGCCCTCGGCGAGCAGGGCGTCAAAGCGGTACTGACTGGCAGGGTATTCGCGGCGGAGAAATTCGTACTGGCCGATGGCGTCGTGCAGCGGCTTGTCTTCGTGAAAGATGCGGGCTTCGTCGACGAGCAAGCCGGCGACAGCGTAGACGCCCGCGTCGGCCTTAGGCGAGGCGGGGTCCTCGTGATAGACAGCGCGGAAGAGATCGAGGGTGCGGTCGTATTCGCGCCTGGTGCGCTGGGATTCGGGACGGGCTTCGAGGGTGCTGCGAGCGTGTTCGGCGCGTTCGTAGGGGGAGGAAGCGACGGCCGGGTGAGAAGAGCCGGAGAGAAGTGCGGGCGAACTTAACAGTCCGCAGAGCAGCAGAGTTCGAGACGCCCTGGCGAATGCTCCAGCAGCCGTGACCTTACGGTATTGGAGGAGGATGCTTCCTCCGTATCGAACGGAACGCGGCATATTTGCTGAGAACTTTCTCTGCCAGGGACACCCTTTATTATAGTTTCGGCCTGGGGGAGAAAACCCTGAAAGAGGCAGGGAGTTGCAGCGGGGAACCCAGAGGGCAACGGGGCGGATTGCTCCGATCGCCACTTTCGCGGGCACCCATGAAATGCAAATTAAAGAGTCTTGAGGATCTCTTCCTTGCTAACGCCCTTGTGAACGGAAACATCTTGTGATCATGCCATTCAGCGTCCCGACTCTTACTAGAGGGCGCGAGGGAACGGAGCCTATGTGCAGATGGCGCGTTGCGTTTCGATGAGGGTGTGACTGCCAAGCTGATGCATAAAGCGATCTTCCCAGTGAGGGATCGAAGCGGCGACAAAGCGACACCGTTAAAGTTACAGGCGTCTTCTTGGTAGCAGTGTTCACTCGGCGTGCTCAGCTGAGCAGGGAGGCGACTACCTCGGGTACGCTGGCAAGGGCGGCGTCGAGGTGGTGGGCGTCTTTGCCGCCGGCTTCGGCCATGTCGGGGCGTCCGCCGCCGGAGCCGCCTACCTGTTTGGCGACCGGGCCGATGATCTTGCCGGCTTGCAGTCTGGCGGTGAGGTCTTTCGTAACGCCAACGATGATGGCGACCTTGCCGTCCTCCTGCGCGGAGCCGAGAACAACGACTCCGGAGCCGAGTTTGTTGCGGAGATTGTCGACGAGCACGCGGAGCTGGGCGCGGTCGAGAGCTCCGACTTTTTGCGCGAGGACTTTGACGCCCTTAACCTCGATGGCCTGATCGGCGGCGGTGCTGACCGAGGAAGCAGCAGATTTCATGCGGGCTTCGTCGAGTTCGCGGCGAAGTTTTTTCAACTCCTCTTCGTTGGCCGCGAGTTTGTTGCGGAGCGAGTCGGCGGGCGAGAGTTCGATGCTGGGCGCAAGTTGGTTAGCGAGTTGGGCGACGGCGTAGTCGCGGCGGAACTCCTTGAGCGCACCGAGGCCGGTGACGGCTTCGACACGACGAACGCCGGAGGAGACAGAGCCTTCGCTTAAAAGCTTGATGGTGCCGATCTCGCCGGTGGCGGCGGTGTGGGTGCCTCCGCAGAGCTCGGTTGAGAAGTCGCCGATCTTGACGACGCGCACTTTGTCGCCGTACTTCTCGCCGAAGAGGGCCACGGCGTGGTACTCGTTGACGGCAACGTCGATGGGCACATCTTCGAGGGTGACGACGGCGGTGTTTCCGAGCACTTCCTTATTAATGATGTCTTCGATGTCCTGCAGTTCTTCGTCGGCGATGGCGGTGAAGTGGGAGAAGTCGAAGCGCAGGCGATGGTCGTCAACCAACGATCCGGCTTGCTTGACGTGTTTGCCGAGGACTTCGCGGAGGCCGGCGTGAAGCAGGTGGGTTCCGGTGTGGTTGCGGCGGGTGGCGTTGCGGTAGTTCGCGTCGACGACGGTATCGACCTTGTCGCCGATGCGGATGGGCTGGCGGATGATGGCCTTGTGGGCGAAGATGCCTTGGACGGGCTTGGTTGCGCCGGTGACCTCGGCGACGACGGAGTTGTGATCGTCGGAATAGAGGCAGCCAATGTCGCCGACCTGTCCGCCGGAGTCGGCGTAAAAAGATGTTTGATCGAGAACGATCTCGACCTCTTCGCCGGGGTTGGCTTCCTGGGTGCCGACTCCATCTTTAATGATGGCGAGGACTTCGGCGCCTTCGACCTTGAGTAGTTTGTAACCTTCGAAGCCGGTCTTGGGAAGTTCGCGAAAGACAGGGCTGGCGGATTTCTGCGAGCCGCCTTTCCAGGAGGCGCGGGCGCGGGCTTGTTCGGCGGCGCGGGCTTGCTCGAAGCCGGTTAGGTCGAAGTGGATGCCGGCGTCGTGGGCGGCATCCATCATGAAGTCGAGTGGTAGGCCGAATGTTTCGTAGAGGCGGAAGGCATGTTCACCCTTGTACATAGGCGGTTCCAGACTTAAATTGTTGAAGTCATGGGTAAGCACCCTAAGGTGTTTTTGTTGACGGATGATTGGATTTTTAATGCACTCCAGAGCGTTTAAAACCTCCTGGATTTCAACACTCTTGGCGTCGCATTTCAAGAGTCTTGAGGTGTGAGCAGCCGTATAGGGTAAGGAGGTTGTAGTGAGTTCGACTGCGTTGAAGAGATCATCAGTCAATAGCACGAGTCCGGCTTCTATGACTCTTGAGAATTGTTGATCTTCAGCAAAGACAATTCTTGCAACCCTTTCAGTGGCCTCGATGAGTTCAGGGTAAGCGACTTGCATCTCATCGCGGACCGCATAAACCATCTCCCGCATGAAAGGCTTCTCTTGACCTAGCAAGCGTCCATGTCTGATCCCGCGGCGCAGAATCTTCCGGAGAACGTAGCCGCGACCTTCATTGGCAGGCAATACTCCGTCGGAGATCAGAAATGTTGCGCACCGCGCATGGTCGGCGATGATGCGCAACGAGGCGTTGTTCAGGTCATTCACAGTGTTCGTCAGTTCGGCCGCGCGCTTGATGAGGGGCGTGAATAAATCCGTTTCAAAGTTAGAGACCACCCCTTGTAACACAGCGGCGGTTCGTTCGAGGCCCATGCCCGTATCGATAGATGGTTTCGGCAACAGGTTCAGCGTCCCCGTCGAATCACGCTCGAACTGCATGAAGACTAAATTCCAGATTTCGACGTAGCGGGCGTCGTCTTGCGGGAAGGGCAAATTCTTATCCGGAGTTTCGGAGGCCTCGATCCCCATGTCATAGAAGATCTCCGAACACGGTCCGCACGGGCCAGTGTCGCCCATGGCCCAGAAATTGTCTGCTGCGCCCATGGCGAAGATGCGTTCTTTGGGGACTCCAGCTTCGATCCAATATTGTTCGGCTTCGTCGTCGCGGGGTACTCCGTCGGCGCCCTCGAAGATGGTGACGTAGAGCTTGTCTTTGGGGATGCCGAACCACTCGTCCGAGGTGACGAGTTCCCAGGCGTAGGCGATGGCCTCGCGCTTGAAGTAATCGCCGAAAGAGAAGTTGCCGAGCATCTCGAAAAAGGTATGGTGGCGGCGGGTAAAGCCGACATTTTCGAGGTCGTTGTGCTTGCCTCCGGCGCGGACGCATTTCTGCGAGGTCGTCGCGCGGTTGTAATCGCGGCGCTCGTTGCCGAGGAAGACGTCCTTGAACTGGTTCATGCCGGCGTTGGTGAAGAGCAGAGTGGGGTCGTTGTGGGGAACGAGGGACGAGGAGTGGACGATCTTGTGCCCCTTCGACGCAAAAAAGTCGAGGAACATCTGGCGGATTTCGGAGCCGGACATGTATCGCATAGACTGTTTCAGTTTACGTGAGTGGTTGCCGGAGGGGGCGATTGCGGCCGCGCCGCCTGCGCGGCGGCCCGGAGGTGACGATCGCTGGAACCGCAGATCCTTCGGCTGCGCCGCTGCGCGGCTTCGCTCAGGACAATTTCGGATAAGACGGGGCGGCTCAAGGTGTCCAGATCTGGCCTTCGAGGAGGATGGCGGGGTCGGTGGCTGGCTCGAGATTTGCCAGGGCTTCGGCGTGCGAAGTCATACCCAGCACCGCGCAGAGGGCGTCGAAGGCGTCTTCGGAGTTGCGGGCCCGGGTGAGGATCTCCTCCGGCAAGCCGGAGAACTGCGATTGGTTGAGATGGTCGGCTCGAGCGTGGGGATCGGCTACTTTGAGCCTGCCGAGGAAAAGGCGCGGGTAGATTTCGATGACGAGTGGGCTGGAGGGCAGACCGGCGGGTGGATCTTCGTGCGGGTGGAAGGGCCAGATTCGGAAGCCGGCTTCACGGAGTTCGGTGAGGAACGGCATGCCGCGAATGGAGCCGGTGCCGACGGCCCCCGCGCCGCCTACCTGGAAGGTGGATTTCGGCTGCAGGCCGGCGGTGCGCAGCAGCAGCTCGGTCAGGCGGAGGCCGGGTGTTTCGGGGTACGTGTGGGCCAGCGGGCGGCAGCGTTGGGGTCTGCCCCAGAACGGATCTGTGCAGAAGCGGAGCCAGCCCTCGCCCCGAGTCGCGACGGCATTCCAGAACTCGGTGATGTTGGAGCAGCCTTGTTCGCGGACAAACCAGGCGGGAAAGGAGAAGGCGAAGTCGAGCCCAACGACCAATTGTCGATCTTCGTGGGCCGCGTCGGTGAGATAAGCAATGGCCTCTTCGCGGGTGCGGCCATTCGTCAGGGCCAGAGTCGGGTGGTTGGAGTCGGCGATCCAGATGTGTTTTCTCTGCCCGGCGGGGTCGCTGCGGCCTGACCAGTCGATGGCGATGAAACGGGTTTGGGACACCGTATTCTCCTGCTCTCGACCCTAGCACGCGGATGTGGCCGTCTGATTTCCATGCTTACGAAGTCTTTACGGCTTGCTTAGGGGGTGCTTACTGCTTTGTTCCTAGGATTGGTCTTGCGGACGTACCGACGACGGCGGCGATGCTGCCAGGCGATGGTGTTAGAGGTCGGAGTCCCGGACAGGACAGGTGGATGCAGGACTCTTGGAAAAGTTTTGTTTTGAAGTCAATGGTGATTGCGTGTCTCTTGACGACCCTTGCATTCGGATTCGCGGCCAAGGCATATGCGCAGGGTGGGGTTGCTCCGGTGAGCGGCAGCGGCACGGTGGCCGCTGCTGCCGGAACGTCAAGCGCGGAGGCCGATCTGCCGGCGGATCCACAGGCGGAGTCGCGCGGCACGACGGCCACGGCGACGCTCCCGGCCGGGCCGAAGCCGGGGTTTTTCACTCGCTGGGGGCAGGCGTATGCAGCCGACTGGAGCGGTCATGCTCCGGGAACGGATGCTTCGCTGGTGTCCCCGCGGCGAGGGACGCCGCCGCCGATCTCGTCGCCGCCGTTTCCGGGGACGGATTGGCCGCTTGGCGGAACTCCGCTGATTGGGGCGCCGGACACGCAGACCTATGTCTTGATGCAGGCGTGGAACGAGAACAAGAGCCGGGCGAAATTTTATGGGTACGGGGCGATCGGCGCGAATGGCTCAACGAATAATCGCGGGCACGCGCCGGGGGTTCCGGCGAATTTTCCTTCAGCGTATGACGAGTATCCGAACACGGTGGTGCTCGACCAGCTGGCGTTCTACTGGGAGCGGATCCCGGATGAGGCGCAGAAGGATCAGTTTGACTGGGGCTGGAGAGTAACGGGGCTGTATGGGCAGGACTACCGGTTCACGACAGCGAAGGGGATGCTGAGTCAGCAGCTGCTGCTGAAAGGGTCGCAGTATGGATTTGACCCGGTGATGTTCTACATGGATTTCTATGTACCGCATGTCGCGCAGGGGATGAATATTCGCGTGGGGCGGTATATCTCGCTGCCGGATATTGAAGCGCAGCTGGCTCCGAATAACTACACGTATTCGCATTCGATTCTGTACACGGTGGATTGCTACACGCAGACGGGCGTCAACATGACGGTGAAGCTCAACGATCATTGGACGGTGCAGGGCGGTCTCTCGCCGGGATGCGATGTCATGCCGTGGACGACCGATGCGAAGGTGACCGGCAACACCTGCGTGGTCTATTCGTGGAGCAATGGCGGCAACGTGCTCAATACCTGTGACAACACCATCAATGACGGCAAGTATGCGTACAACAACCTGACGGCTTTTTATGAGACGTGGTATCACCGGATCAATGCGAGCTGGCACACGGATACGGAGGGATGGTACCAGTACATGCGGAAGGTGCCGAACGTTTATTGGTATAACGGGACGGATCCGGCGACGGGAATCCAGTATGCGAGTACGCCGGCGACGCCGTGGCCTGAGGCGATCAACTACCGGCCCGGGAGTGGCGCGGCAACGCTGAACTACGGTGCGGTGTGCGTGGACCCGCGGCTGCCGGCGGCGCAACAGCCGGCGCGCTGCTACGCCGGGGAGTGGGCGATCACCAATTATGTCGAACACAACTTCTGGAAGAACCAGGCTTCGTTGAATATTCGCAATGAGTTTGTGGATGACATCAAGGGGCAGAGGATCGGAACTCCGGGGAAGTATGAGGAGCACATGGCGGGTTTCGATTTCTGGTTCGGATCGACAGTGACCTTTCGTCCGGAGCTGAGCTTTACGAAATATTACGGGCAGTTTGGGTTAAAGGCCTTGGATATCGCCCCGGGATCGGCGGTGGCGAATCTGCAGAATGGGAATGCGCAGACGGGGAAGACCGCGGCGTTAACGCTGGCAGCGGATCTGATCTGGCATTTTTGAGCGGGTCGGCGGGTCGGCGGGTTGACGCTGGAGCGGCTGCCGTGATGTGGTCCTATTCGGGGCCGGAGTTTTCTTCTGGGTCGGGGATGCCGGTCTCGAGGGTTTCGAGAGCAGCGAGGGTTTCGTCGCTGAGTTGCCAGTTTTTGAGGATTTTGAAGATGGTTTTGGTGGAGAAGCCGGCTCGGACGAGTCTTCTGACGACGCGGGCGGTTTCTTTGTCGCCGGCCGGCTTCTGGATGCGCTTGCGTTCGAGGTGCTTCCTGGCAAGATCTTCTTCGCTGATGTTTTCGTAGGCGGGTTCGACGGTGTTGGCGATGATCTCAGCCGGGATGCCTTTGCGGGTGAGTTCCTGTTCGACGCGGCGCCTGCCGAATCTTTCGTTCTCCTGGCGAAGCCTGGTGAAGGCAGCGGCGTAGTTGGTGTCGTTCAGGTAACCGTGTTCCTGCAGACGGATGAGGACGGCCTGGATTTTCATCTCGCCGGAAGCTTCTTCTTCGACGCGGGTTTTCATCAGGCGCTTGAGTTCGGCGACGGTGCGCATGCGACGACCGAGGGCACCGACGGCATAGTCGTAGAGGGCTGCTTCATCGAGCGGGCTCTTGACGGTTTTTCTTCCCCAGTTGTAGCTCATGGTTGTCTTTTGCTCAGGCTGTTCGGGCCGGCGTGTCCAGCTTGGTGCCTGTGTACGGGGCCCGCAAAGTGTTCACGATTCAGTATTAAAGATGGAACATTTGAGGTTTGCTGCTTAGTGTACCGGGTTTGGAGCCTTGGCACAGGGAAGAAACTTGTATTCCGGCGGAAGAGGAAGGGCTGCGGGGATACTGGTTTCGTCCTTTCCGCCGGTTTGCTCGTCTATTGAGCAGTGGCGGGCGTGTCACCGGAAGCCGTGCTCCCGCTAAACTGGAGTTTATGAGCAAAGTAGTGGTCTTCAGGGGAGCGGGCCGGCGGATACGCGGGCTGATGGTCGCCACAGCGCTTCTGGCGATTGTGGGCGCGGCCGGGTTGGCGCAGGTGAGCTATTCGCCGATGCCGCTTGATCAGGGGTTTGGCCCGCTGGACAAATCGGACCCGGTGATTCCGGCGGACCAGCTAATTGCGAAGTTCGCGGCGAAAGAGAGCGCCTTTCGGCAGGCGCTGAACAACTACACCTACCGCCGCAGCGTGAAGGTGCAGACGGTCGACGATGACGGCAAGGTGGATGGGGAGTACTACGAGTTGACGGACATCGCCTTTGACTCGACCGGGCGGCGGACGGAGCATGTCATTCAGGCGCCCGCGAGTACGCTCGAACGGATCATGATGAGCCCGGCGGATTTTGCGGACATCCAGCAGCGTCTGCCGTTTGTGCTGACGGCGGAGGATATTGGACAGTACAACGTCACCTATGCCGGGAAGCAGAAGGTCGATGAGCTGGACACGTATGTCTTTAACGTGACGCCGAAGGAGATCGTGAAGAACCACCGGTATTTCCAAGGCAAGATCTGGGTCGATGCCCAGGACTTCCAAATCGTGGTGACGGACGGCAAGAACGTGCCGGATGACACGCGGAAGGGGCACGAAGACTTGTCGCCTCCGTTTATCACCTATCGCGAAGAGACGGATGGGAAATACTGGTTTCCGGTCTATACGAAGGGCGACGGCATCCTGCATTTTTCCGGTGGCAAGGGCTATATGAGCCAGGATGTGCATATTCGTGAGTTTGTGAAGTATTCCGATTACAAGCAGTTCAAGTCGACGGTGAAGATCACCTATGACGGGCAGGACATCGGGAACAAACCGGATGCGGCGGGGCAGCCGCAGCAACAGCCTGCTGCCGCTTCGACCTCGCCGAAGTGACGAATCGGAAACGGAACTGGCGGACTCGGAGCGGGCTTATGTTTTCGGACGGCGTTTCGCGTTCGATGTGAGGGACCCCACAGGTTTAGAATGGTGGGCAGCGGCGCGGATGGACGGAAGAATGCCCTCCTGCGGCCAGACGAACTCTACAAACTTTATGGCGACCATAACGACTCCCGAAACACTGCCGATCTCGACCACTGCCAACACTCCCTCCCGCGCCCAGGTACTGGACGCCTTCCGCCGCTGGGGCTACCTGCAGGCGCAGCTTGATCCATTGAAGCAGTATCTGGCGCCGAAGCCCGTGCCGGAGCTGGATCTTCAGGGTCAAGATGCGGACGAGGCCCGGGGCTACTATTGCGGCACGACGGCGATCGAGTTCATGCATATTCCCGATGCGGGGAAGCGCCACTGGATTGCCGACCGCATTGAGGGCGCGGGAAAGTTTGAAGAGGACTTGAAGGTGCAGGACCAGCAGCGGACGCTGGATCTGCTGTTGCGCGCCGACCTCTTCGAGCAGGTGATCCAGTCTCGCTACTTGGGGACGAAGCGGTTTTCGCTGGAGGGGGTCACGGTACTGGTGCCTTTTATCGACGAACTGCTCGACCATGCGGCCGGACACGGGGCGGTGAGCGCGGTGATGGGCATGAGCCATCGCGGGAGGCTCAATGTAATGGTGAACGTGGTGGGCTGCGAGGCTGCGGACATTTTCTCGAAATTTGAAGATGTCGACCCGCGCAGCATCCTGGGTGGCGGCGATGTGAAGTACCACGTGGGCGCGACCGGCGAATACCAGACGCGGAGCGGGAAGACGATCGACCTGCACCTGGTCTCGAATCCCAGCCATCTCGAGGCGGTCGACCCGGTCGCAGCAGGGCGAGCCCGGGCGAAGCAGGTACGGTTTGGCGAGGGCGGCGAAGACAAGCTGATCCCGATCGTGATCCACGGGGACGCAGCTTTTGCCGGGCAGGGCGTACTGGCGGAGACGATGAACCTGGGTAGTGTGGAGGGCTTTTCGATCGGCGGCACCATTCACGTGGTGGTGAATAATCTGATCGGCTTCACGGCGGGGCCGGACGAGACAAACTCTTCGCGCTTTTCGACGGACATTGCCAAACGGCTGCCGATCCCGATCTTTCATGTCAATGCCGAAGATCCGGATGCGGTGTTGCGCGTGGCGGCATTGGCGGCGGAGTACCGGTTTACCTTCCATAACGATGTGGTCGTCGACCTGGTCGGCTACCGGCGGCATGGGCATAGCGAGGTCGATGACCCGACGATTACCCAGCCGCTGCGGTATGCGAAGATTAAAGACCACCCGCCCCTGTACCGAATTTACAGCCAGCAGATCGGCGCGGATATCGTGGCGCGTGCCAAACAGCTGCAGGCCGAGCTAATCGACGCACAGAAAGAGGCGACCATCCGGAAGAAGATGCCGGTGCTGTCGCATTTGCCGCCCTACTGGTCGCCCTACCAAGGCGGCCGTCATAAGCCGGAATACGAGGTCCCCACCGGGCTGACGGCAGAGGAGATCGGGAAAATCAGTGAGGGATTGACCTCGTACCCAGCTGATTTTCACATTCACGCCAAGATAAAGAAGCTGCTCGAACAGCGGCTGGAAATGGGCCGCGGCGAGCGCCCGTTCGATTACGGCATGGCCGAGGCGGTGGCCATCGGGTCGCTTCTGCAACGAGGTACGCCGGTCCGTCTAAGCGGACAGGACAGCCAGCGGGGCACCTTCAATCAGCGGCACAGCGTGCTGGTGGATATTGAAGATGAACAGCACTTCGTTCCCCTGAACCATGTTGCCGGCGCAAAGGCGCAGTTCGAAGTGTATAACTCGATCCTGTCGGAAGCCGGGGTGCTGGGTTTCGAGTATGGCTTCAGCCGGGACTTTCCCGAGGCGCTGGTGATGTGGGAGGCGCAATTTGGCGATTTTGCCAATGGCGCGCAGATCATCATCGATCAGTTCATCTCGTCGGGCGAGGACAAGTGGGGTTTGCTGAGCGCAGTTGTGCTGCTGCTGCCGCATGGGTATGAAGGGCAGGGGCCGGAGCACTCGAGCGCGCGCGTGGAGCGCTACCTGCAACTGGCGGCGCACGACAATATGCAGATCTGTCAGCCATCGACGGCGGCCCAGTATTTTCATTTACTGCGACGACAGGCGATGCGGTCGTGGCGTAAGCCGCTGGTGGTTTTTACGCCGAAGAGCATGTTGCGGCATCCGGATGCGGTCTCGCCGATTGCGGACCTGTCGCGGCCGGGATTTTTGAATGTCGTTCCCGACACCGAGGTGACCAATGCCAAACGGCTGCTGCTCTGCACCGGCAAGATCGGTCACGAACTGCGGGTCGAGCGGCAGAAGCGCGGCGTGGAGCGGACGGCGATTGCCTTCCTTGACCAGCTGTATCCGTGGCCTGAGGCCGAACTGATCGCCGAATTCGAACGTCACCCTGAGGCTCACGAGATCATTTGGGTGCAGGAGGAACCGGCGAATATGGGAGCGCTGTCATTCGTCATGCCTCGCCTGCGCTTGATCGCCGGTCATAGGCAGGTGTTGAGTGTGAAGCGCTCGGCGGCGGCGAGCCCGGCGACTGGCTCTGCCAAAGCGCATGAGATGGAGCAGCGGACGCTGATCGACCTGGCGCTTGGGCACAAGGACAATTAGCGGCCGCCGTTTCGCAGGGGAATGCAGGCAGGATCCCAGGCAGGCTGTGCGGGTTTGCCGGGATCTTTTCGATTCGACCTCGAGCACGCGCCGGATTTCCCGGCCGGCGCCTAAGCTGCCATGGAAATGCCGCATTTCTGGTAGATCTCGGCTATGATCTGGATGTCGCGAAGACCTTCTTCGCCATTCATCTTGGGATCTTTGTTTTCCGCGATGCACCGAGCGAAGTAGTCGGCCTGGCGGGTGAACTGGCTGGGGTCACGGTCAGTGCTGGGCTCGTCCAGGTGCTGGTCCCGGCCGATCTGGGCGGTCAGGTGTTGTCCCTGGTAGGCAAAGGCCGGCTCCAAGTGCAGGAAGCCTTTTGACCCATGCACACGGTAGGTGCCTTCCATGGGCGCGCCATACGTGGTGTTGCAACTGGCGACGATGCCGGAGGGGAACTTCATCGTCCAGCCGACGTTCTCTTCGACGGTCGAAAAGCGGCCATCTTTATCGATGACCGAGGAATAGGCGGAGAGCACCTGGGGTTCCTCCCCGGTTAGATAGCGGCAGGCGTTGAGGGAGTAGACGCCCATATCCATGAGGGGGCCGCCGCCGGCAAGTTTTTTGTCGAGCCGCCAGTCGGGGCCGATGTTGAAGCCGTTGGCGCTCTCGATGGCCTGGATGGCGCCGAGCTGGCCGCTACGGATCAGCTGGATCGCGCGGAGATTGGTGGGCTCGAGCTGGCAGCGGTAAGCGATCATCAGTCTGACGTTGTTTTCGCGGCAGGCTTTGATCATGGCTTTGGAATCGTCGACCGTGGTTGCCATGGGCTTTTCGCAGAGAACGTGCTTGCCGGCCTTGGCTGCGCGGATGGTGTACTCGGCGTGCATGCTGTTGGGCAGGGCGATGTAGACAGCGTCGATCTGCTTGTTGTCGCGAATGCTATCGAAGTTCTCATAGCTGTAGATCGAGCTGGCGGGAATGCCATACTGCGCAGCATTTTTTTCAGCCTTGTCGCGGTGCCCGCTGACCAACCCGGTCAATTGCGATTGCTTCGCGTCCTTAATGCCGGGCATGAAGTGGTTCATCGAGATGCGGCCGAGGCCGACGATGGCATACCTGGCCGGGGGGGTAGAGGCAGGCGGAGTCGCTTGCTGGCCGTGAAGGCGAGGAATGAACCGGGAGGCGAGCCCGGCGGATGCCAGGCGAGTGAACTCTCTGCGGGAAAGAGACATGAAAACCTCTTGAGTGATGGCTGGTTGCAGCTGGAACAGTTCGCTAGAAGTCGAGTTCGACCTCGTCGATGTAGCACCACCCCCACTGCTCGCGGGGTTCAATGGAGCGCATGATGGGGTGCTGAGTGTGATGGAAGTGCCGGGTAGCGTGCTTGTTTTTTGAGGAGTCGCAGCAGCCGACATGGCCGCATTCCAGGCACATGCGGAGATGCACCCAGCGGTCGCCCGTCTTGAGGCACTCTTCACAGCCCTTGGCATGCGGGTGGACGTTTTTAATCTGGCCCAGGTGAGAACAGGTCGTCGCCATACACTCTTGGATGCTACAGCAAGACGGCTGCTTCTTGTCGCGCTCAACAACCTGCTGCGCCGGTACGCAACTTTCGGGACGCCGATTACATCTTTTTTAACAGGAGGTGTGTGAATGAGCGAAGAAGATTACGGCGAGCAAAACCGACAGGAAGCAGATGAGCGGGCCGCACGGGGCAAAGAAGCCATTGAAGGCGACCACGTCGAGGGCGATGTCGAAGCCGGCCAGAACTCACCCGAGAACTGAGCGGCAGGAGAGAGAATCCGCTTCGGCAGAGATGTAATTTGATAAATGCGGGGTCGGGCGGGCGGGGTGGTGGGCGAGGCGGGAATCGAACCCACAACCCCCGGCTTAGAAGGCCGGTGCTCTATCCAGTTGAGCTACTCGCCCGCTGTTTTCATTGTAACTTTGCGGCTCTTCGCTACGAAGCTTCGCTCATACAAATAGTGGAGCGAGCACGAGGGTGACCGTTGCCAGCAGCTTAATGAGGACATGCAGGGAAGGTCCGGCGGTGTCTTTAAAAGGATCGCCGACGGTGTCCCCGACGACGGCGGCTTTGTGGGCTTCTGATCGTTTGCCGCCATGAGCCCCGGTTTCGATGTATTTTTTGGCATTGTCCCAGGCGCCGCCGGCGTTATTCATGAACATTGCGAGCAGGATGCCGGAGATTGTCCCGACCATCAGCAGCCCAGCGACTGCTTCGGCTCCGGTGAGATTGACCGGAACTCCGTGAAGGGTGGGCACAGGGCCGAGTTGCGCGGCCGCGCCAAAGAGGCCGCTCAAATGCCGGAAGCTGATGCCGACGACCAGCGGCATGGCGACCGCGAGCAGGCCAGGAACCATCATCTGCTTGAGAGCCGCGGTGGTGACGATGCGGACACAGCGGCCGTAGTCGGGCTTGGAGGTTCCGGCCATGATGCCGGGGTTTTCGCGAAACTGGCTGCGAACGTCTTCGATGACGTACTGTGCGGCGCGGCCGACGGCCTTAATTGCCAGCGAGGAGAACAGATAGGTAAGCATCGCGCCCAGCAGGGCTCCGACAAAGACGGGTACGGAGGCGAGGTTGACGTTCGAGAAGCTCCAGCCGACGGGCAGGATCTCTCCTGCGGCGGCGACGCGGTTGGCGACGATGGAGTGAATCGACTCAAGATAAGCGGAGAAGAGCAGGAAGGCGGCAAGCGAGGCTGAGCCGATGGCGTATCCCTTGGTGAGCGCCTTGGTGGTGTTGCCGGCGGCGTCGAGGCGATCGGTCTTTTCGCGGACGGCGTGGGGCTGGTCGGACATTTCAATGATGCCGCCGGCATTGTCGGTGATGGGCCCGAAAGTATCCATGGCGAGGATGTAGGCGGCTGAGGAGAGCATGCCCATGGTAGCGATGGCGGTGCCATAGATTCCCTTGGCGTAGTTGCTGACCCCGGCGACGTCTTCCAGGCCGCGGACGCCGAAGTAATAGCTGAGCAGGAGTGCGGAGCCGATGACGAGTACCGGGAGCGCGGGAGTTTCCATGCCGACCGCGATGCCGGTAATGATGTTGGTGGCGGGCCCAGTGTTCGAGGCTTCGGCGATCGAGCGGACGGGGCGGAAGCGGGTTTCGGTGTAGTACTCGGTAATCCTGACGAAGAGGAACGAGGTGACGATGCCGCAGATGCCGCTGGCGAGCAGCCACCAATGACCGCTCAACATATATTTGACGGCGACGGCGAAGCCGATGAGGGCAACGATCGAGGTCACATAGTAGCCGCGGTTGAGGGCGTGCATAGGATCTTCGTCCTCTTTGCTATGGACGATGACGACGCCGATGATGCTGGAGACGAGATTGATGGCCTGAACGACGAGCGGGAAGAGAATGCCCTTGATGCCGAAGACGGGGTAGAGCGCCGCGCCGAGAATCATGGCGCCGACGTTTTCAGCGGCAGTCGACTCGAAGATGTCTGCGCCACGGCCGGCGCAGTCTCCGACGTTGTCTCCGACGAGGTCGGCGATGACTGCGGGGTTGCGCGGATCGTCCTCTGGAATGCCGGCTTCGACTTTACCGACGAGATCGGCGCCAACGTCGGCGGCCTTGGTGTAGATGCCGCCACCGAGCTGGGCGAAGAGGGCGACGAGCGATGCGCCGAAGCCGAAGCCGACAAGCTGGTAGGGAGCTTGCTGGGGATTGTCGAGCCCGCCAAAGACGAGGAAGAGCAGCCCAATGCCGAGCAGGGAGAGCGAGACGACGACCAGACCGGTCACTGCGCCCCCGCGCAAGGCGGTCTGTAGCGCCTTACCGATGCTGGTGCGGGCGGCCGAGGCGACGCGAATATTGGCGCGAATCGAGACAAACATGCCGCTATAGCCAGAAAGCGCGGAGCATGCCGCCCCGATGATGAAGCTGACCACGACCTTATTCGCGAAGGGACGGGAGTAGGCGGAGGCGTAATAGCCGGCGTAGAGGACCACGGCAATCACTACGGCGAGCATGGCGATGGCGCTGTACTGGCGCTTCATGAAGGCTTCGGCGCCCTCGCGAATAGCGTCGGAGATGAGGCGCATCTCCGGTGTGCCGGCGTCGTTCGCGAGCACGTTCCGGGCAAAGAGGACGGCCGCGAGCAGCGATAGCAAGCCCACGGCGAGCGCGATCCATAGAAAGATGTTTCCCGAAGAGTCGGGAGTCTGGCCGGAGTACAGTGCGTTGGGCTGCCAGAATGCGACAACAGCCTGAGAGCAGAGAACTACCATTCACTTGCCTCCAAAAGAAAAGCTACCCTCACGGCGACTCCGGCCTCATGCTGTCGACCCTGATTGATTGCTGCGATCATGCGATGTGTTGCGATCGATCTCTGGCGTAAAGCAGTGAAATCGATGCTCTTGCCTGGGGGTTGCTCTCAAAGGCGTTATTAGAGCATGGCAGAAAACGGATGGTCAATGCGAGCGCCCGGGCCGGGGCACCCAACCCGCCAATACCAGCAAAACCATAGTCGCTGGCGTTACAATCAGGTGTCATTGCGAAAGAGAGGGAGCAGGCTTATGGCCCGATTGATTTTAGATTTGGAACGCGAGAAAACGGCGACAGCTTGCGACCCGAATCCTCTTGTTGCTCCTGAACCTGCCGCCTCGGAACTGCAAGCGGAACGCCTGATCGAGATCTACCGGCTGATGTACCTGTCGCGGAAGGTAGACGACCGCGAAATCATGCTGAAGCGGCAGCAGAAGATCTATTTCCAGATCTCCGGCGCCGGGCACGAGGCGTTGCTGGTCGCAGCGGCGATGACGTTGAAGCCGGGTTATGACTGGTTCTATCCCTACTACCGCGATCGGGCACTGTGCCTGGCGCTGGGGAATACTCCGGAAGAGCAGTTTTTGCAGGGGGTGGGGGCAGCGGCCGACCCGGCAAGCGGCGGACGGCAGATGCCGTCGCACTGGAGCAGTCCCAGGCTGCACATCGTTTCTCAATCGTCCTCCACAACGACACAGTGCCTGCAGGCGGTCGGGTGCGCAGAAGCAGGACGATATTTCTCGCGGCACCCCGAGGCGGCGGCAAAAGGTGAGGGCGACTACCGGACGTTCAAGAATGTGGATTTCCATGGCGACGAGGTCGTCTACGTCTCGCTCGGGGAAGGCGCGACCAGCCAGGGCGAGTTCTGGGAGTCGCTGAATACGGCGTCGAACGGAAAGCTTCCGGTGCTCTTTGTCATCGAGGACAATGAGTATGCAATCTCGGTACCAGTTGAGGTGAATACGCCTGGCGGCAACATTTCGCGGTTGGTGGCGAACTTCCCAAATTTTTACTTTGCCGAGGTCGATGGTACGGACCCGGTCGAGTCGTATCACGCATTTGAGCAGGCGGTGGCCTGGTGCCGATCGGGCAATGGACCGGCGCTGGTGCATGGCCATGTAGTACGGCCTTATTCGCACTCGCTCTCTGATGATGATCGGTCGTACCGGTCTGCGGCGGAGTTGGAGGCTGATTCGCTGCGCGATCCGCTGCCGAAGTTCCAGATGCGTCTGCTTCGGGAGGGCGTTCTGGACGCCGAGGCGATCACGCGGCTGGAAAAACAGGTTGACGAAGAAGTGCGGGTAGCGGCGGAGCGCGCGCTGCGGTCGCCTCTGCCGGAAGTCGCTTCAATCCCCAAGCATGTTTACTCGGAGGACCTCGATCCGACATCTGCAGGGATCGCGAGCACGCCTGCGCTCAGCGCCGACAGCCAGGAGCGGACGATGGCCGACCTGATCAACTGCTGCCTCGGCGAGGAGTTGCGGCGTGATCCGCGGATGGTGATCTTCGGTGAGGATGTGGCGGATTGCAGCCGGGAAGAAAACGCTGAAGCGGAGCGGGTCAAGGGCAAGGGCGGCGTCTTCAAGCTGACCGCGGGGTTGCAGTATGAGTTTGGTTCGGACCGGGTCTTTAATTCTCCCCTGGCGGAGGCGAATATCGTTGGCCGGGCGATCGGGTATGCGACCCGCGGGATGAAGCCGGTGGTGGAGATCCAGTTTTTCGATTACATCTGGCCGGCGATGCACCAGATTCGGAACGAGCTGAGCCTGCTGAGGTGGCGTTCAAACGGGACTTATTCGGCTCCGGTGGTGATCCGGGTTGCGGTGGGAGGCTATCTCACGGGCGGCTCGATCTATCACTCGCAGTCGGGCGAGAGTATTTTTACCCACACCCCCGGCATGCGCGTGGTTTACCCATCGAATGCCCTGGACGCGAATGGGCTGCTGCGAACGGCGATTCGTTGCGACGATCCGGTGCTTTTTCTGGAGCATAAGCGCCTTTACCGTGAGAGCTACGGGCGGGCTGCGTACCCGGGAAAGGATTTTGCGATCCCCTTGGGAAAAGCAAAGGTTGTCCGGACGGGTACGGACTTAACCGTCATTACTTATGGCGCGGTAGTGCCGAGGGCCTTACAGGCGGCGCAGAAGGCGCAGCGAGAACAGGGAATCGAGACGGAGATCATTGATCTTCGGACGTTAAGCCCGTACGACTGGGAGGCGATCGCGACGTCAGTTCGCAAGACGAGCCGGGTGATCATCGCACATGAGGACATGTTGAGCTGGGGTTACGGGGCGGAGATCGCCGCGCGTATTGCCGATGAGCTTTTCCATGACCTGGATGCGCCGGTGAAGCGGGTTGCGGCTATGGACACGTTCGTCGCCTATCAGCCGATCCTGGAAGATGTCATCCTGCCGCAGCCGGAAGATCTATACCGGGCCATGACTGAGCTTCATGGTTTCTAAGAAGATGACGGCACTGCCGGTGCAGGGCCGTTTTGCTTTTTAGCAAAACTTCGATTTTCTGGATTGATCGCGTACTCCCTATGAAATCTCACTGAAGGTACACTTCGCCGATCCGGGACCGGATCGGGCTCCGGCTTCAGCCTCGGCAATCGATCCATTCCGGGGGAACTGCGGGTGATCTTCCCGACATGGCAAGCTCTGCCGGCCGACTGCGCAACTTCGCTTCGTACATTGCGTCTGCATGAGTAGCCGGTGTTGCCGGCGAGGGGGCGCAATGCCAATTACCCGGCGGGCGTTTATGCGGGGCGGAGCGATGGTGGTGATCGGCACCTCCGCGATTCCGGGTTTCCTGACGCGTTCGGTGCTGGCCCAGGCGACGACGGCTCAGGCGCAAGGCAAGCGGCTGGTGGTTCTCTTCCAGCGGGGCGCGGCGGATGGGCTCAATGTCGTGGTGCCTTATGCCGAAAGCGCGTATTACCAGATGCGGCCTACGATTGCGATCCCTCAGAGCAAGGTGCTCGATCTGGACGGCTTCTTCGGTCTGCATCCGGCGATGAAGCCTCTTCAACCGCTTTGGGAGCAGGGACATCTGGCTATCGTTCATGCGACCGGCTCGCCGGATGCAACGCGTTCCCATTTCGATGCGCAAGACTACATGGAGAGTGGAACGCCGGGCGTCAAGGCTACGACCGATGGCTGGTTGAACCGGGCGCTGCGGGTTGAGGATACAACTGCACGGCTCCATGCTGCCCATCATGCTTCTGCTTTTCGCGCCGTGGCGATGGGAACGCGACTGCCGCGAACCCTGCAGGGAATGATCCATGCAGTGGCGGTCGGGAATGTGCAGGACTTCAACGTCGGGGGAGAGAATCCGGTGGCGCCAGCGGCGAGTTCGAGTTTTGAGGCGATGTATGGGGATACAGTGAACAGCGTTCTGCACGGCACCGGTTCAGAGACCTTCGAGGCAGTACGGATGCTGAAGTCGACCGATCCTGCGCATTACGTTGCCGCGGCAGGAGCGAATTACCCGAAGGGGCAGTTTGGCGACAGCATGAAACAGCTAGCTCAACTCTTGAAAGCTAACCTGGGCGTCGAGGCTGCATTCGCCGACATTGGCGGTTGGGATACTCATGAGAATCAAGGAAATGCGACGGGACAGCTCGCTAATCGGTTGAAGGATTTCAGCGAGGGAATTGCCGCATTCTGGATCGACCTTGGCGACCAGGCAGAGGACGTGGTGGTGGTCACGATGTCAGAGTTTGGCCGGACGGCACGGCAGAACGGCACCGCCGGAACTGATCACGGGCACGCCAATGTCATGCTGGTGCTGGGTGGGCCGGTGAAAGGCGGCAAGGTGTATGGGAAGTGGCCAGGGCTGTCCGAGGGGCAACTCCATGAAGACCGCGACCTGGCCATCACGACTGATTTCCGGCAGGTGCTTGGCGAGGCGGCTTACAAGACGCTCGGCGCGAAGCACCTAGACTTGATCTTTCCGGGAGCCCAGCTACGGGCAAACAACTTTCTCGACATTATCTCTACCTAGCACTCTGCCTGGCAGTCACAGCTTTCCTCGGCCGAGTACGTCATCGAGGCTGAGCAGGCCTGCACCGGTGAAGACGAGCATTAGGCTTAGCGCCAGTAGCGCTAACGGATACTCGAAGCCCTGCTGGCCGCCGTGGCTGGTGAGTCCGGTGTGAAGATGGACTTTCACGATTGCGACACCCATGTCGATCACGGTCGCGAAGGCCGCGATGCGGGTAAGCAGGCCGAGAATCAGCAGCATTCCTCCGAAGAACTCCGTAAAAGCCGCGACGTAGCCGAGCCACGCCGGCATGCCGAGGTGGGCGACGAACTGGGTGAAGTTGTAGAGCGCCCCTTTTGGGATGATCTTGGTATAGCCATGAGCCACCATGATCGCACCGAGGGTCAGGCGCATAATGAGTGCGCCGAAGGACTGGAAACGGTCAAGCCAGGAGAACATGAGAGGAAACTCCATGGAGCGGCGGATGCAATGCGCGAGCGACGTGCCGACTCTAAGAGGCTAGCCTATCGCAGTTTCGATTGGATGCCGGTCCTGTGCTTTCTTCGCCGTTCAGTTTGCGTCCTCCAGCGAGGCGAACTAGACTGAACCGCGAGCGGTAACCGCAACGTGAAGTAGCGCGAAATCGATTTTTTAGGGCGCAGTCGAGGCGCGAGGCCAGCTTCCATGATGCGGCAATCTCAAAATGTATGGTGAAAGGGAGAGAGCGGCGACTAGCGCCGCTCTCCTTTTGTCGGGATACTGATGAATAGTCTTAGAGCAGAGTACCGATGAAGTCGTATATCCGGTATCGATTCGGCAAGGGGAAGAGTCTGCCGATTCGATCCTTCCGCAGGACAGTAGCTGTACCTATGCTTCAACTCGAGGATTGAGGGTTTATGAAGAGTATTGGGATGGGCCTGGTTGGCCCTGGGTTTGTAGCGGCGCACCACATCGATGCAGTGCGGCGGCTGGGCGATGTAGACGTGGTCGCGGTAGCGGGCTCGTCGCAGAAGTCGGCGGAGCGCAAGGCGCATGAGTACAAGGTCGACCGGGCTTACGGAAGCTTTGAGGAACTGATTGCCGACCCGGATATCTCGGTGATTCACAACACGACACCGAACCATCTCCACTTTGCGGTGTCGATGGCTGTCTTCAAAGCCGGAAAGCATGTGATCTCGGATAAGCCGCTGGCGCTGAATTCCTCGGAGGGACGGCAGCTGCGGGATGCGGCGCTCAAGGCGGGCGTGGTGCATGCGGTGACGTTCAATTATCGCGGGAATCCGCTGGTGCAGCAGGCGCGGGCGATGGTGAAGAACGGCGACACCGGCGCGGTGAGCTTTGTTCACGGCTATTATCTGCAGGACTGGATGGCGGACCCGAATGTTTACTCGTGGCGGTCTGACCCGGCGAAGGGCGGCGCGAGCTCGGCGCTTGGCGATATCGGTTCGCACTGGTGCGATCTGGCGGAGCATGTTTCGGGACTGAGGATCGATTCGGTGCTGGCGGATCTTTCGACGGTGATCCCGGTGCGGTATTCGGCGGGAGCTTCTGGCGAGGCGTTCTCGGGAGTGGCCGGCGGAGAGCGCACCGAGGTTCCCGTAACGAGCGAGGACCTGGGCAGTGTGCTGCTTCGGTTTACGAATGGAACGAAGGGCTGCTTCTCTGTAGGGCAGGTGCTGCCTGGACACAAGAACGATTTGTCGTTGGAAGTGAATGGCCGCAAGCTTTCGTTGAAGTGGCTGCAGGAAAAGCAGAACGATCTCTGGATTGGGCGGCATCGGGAGGCCAACGAGGTGCTGGCCAAAGATCCGTCGTTGATGCTGGCCGAAACGCGCGATTACGCGCACCTGCCCGGCGGCCACCAGGAATCGTGGACGGACGCGTTTTTCAATGTCATTCGGGACGCATATCATTGGGTTCGTGAGAAGGGCCGGCCCGAAGCTCGGCCCGGAGCACTAGCTACCTTTGAGGATGGATACCGGTCGACCTGCCTGGTCGATGCGATGCTGAGGAGTCATGCAGCGGGCGGAGTCTGGCAAAAGGTCGAGGTGGTTGCTGCGAGTTGAGGTCGTTGCTTAGGGTTGCGTTAGTGGCGAAGAGCCGGCTTACGAGCAAGGCAGGAGAAAGGGCGGCGTGAAGTTACAGATCAAGAGCAGGCTGGCAGTGATGTTGTTCCTGGAGTATTTCATCTGGGGCGCATGGTATGTGACGGTGGGTACCTGGCTTGGCCAGGGTTTGCATTTCACGGGACAGCAGATTGGTCTGGCGGTGGGCACGACCGCGGTGGGCGCCATCATTTCGCCGTTTTTCATCGGGCTGATTGCGGATAAGCTTTTTGCGACACAGAAGGTGCTGGCAGTCTTGCACGCGCTTGGGGCGGTTCTGCTTTACTTGGCGTCAACCCAGGATGCTTTTGGCCCGATCTACCTGTTGGTGCTGCTTTACGCCGTTGCGTATATGCCGACCCTTTCGCTGACCAACAGCCTTGCCTTTCGGCAGATGAAAGACCCGAAACTGGAGTTTGGTCCGATTCGCGTGCTGGGAACCGGGGGATGGATCGTTGCAGGCATACTCATCGGTTCGCTCAAGCTTGAGGCGACGGCGATGCCGATGCGGGTTGCAGCAGCGGCTTCGTTGCTGATGGCGGTTTATTGCATGACGCTGCCCGACACTCCGCCGCTGGGGGCTTCTACCAAGTTTACGGCGCGGGATATCTTCCCTGCGGAAGTGGCGAACCTGTTTCGCGAGCGCTCGTTTGCGATCTTTGCGCTGGCTTCGTTCCTGATTTGTATTCCGCTGCAGTTTTATTACGCGTTCACCAATCTTTATTTGAATGAGATTGGGGTGGTAAATGCAGCGAGCAAGATGACGGGCGGCCAGATGTCGGAGCTTTTCTGCATGCTGCTGATCCCGTGGTTCTTTCGCCGGCTGGGGGTGAAGTACATGCTGGTGGCGGGTATGCTGGCGTGGACGCTGCGGTATATTCTGTTCGCGTTTGGAAACCCCGGACCCGGGATGTGGATGCTTTGGCTGGGCATCCTGCTGCATGGGATTTGTTATGACTTCTTTTTCGTTACCGGGCAGATTTATGTCGACCGGAAGTCGTCTCCGGCTTTCCGCAGTGCGGCGCAGGGAACGATCACGTTGATTACGTATGGGGCGGGAATGCTGCTGGGTTCGTGGCTGTCGGGCAGGGTGGTGGATCTCTACGCCCGGACCGGCGCTAACGGCATCGTCGTTCATGACTGGCGGCCAATCTGGTTGATCTCGGCGGGATGCTCGGCGGTCGTGCTGCTGCTGTTCCTGGTGACGTTTTCGGCCCGCGAAGGGAATGCTACGATGAGCGGCCTTCCGGTTGGAGAGATGGCGGAGAGCGTTCCTCTTTAGAGTACGGAACTATGAAGTCAGCGCAACCCGTTCAGGCAGGATTTCAGCAATGATCGACTCGTTCACCAGACGCCGCTTTCTGGCTGCCGGAACCGCGACTGCGGTCTCGTCAGCGCTACCTGCATGGTCCGCAGCGCCAAAGCATCCTTTGGGTGTCCAGCTCTATATGGTGAGCAAAGAGCTAGCGGCTGACCCGAATGGCACATTAAAGCAATTGCGCTCGATAGGGTATCAGCATGTGGAGAGCTTCAGCCTGCCGGGAATGACGGCGGCGGCATTCCGGAAGGCGTTGGATGACGCTGACCTGAAGTGCCACAGTTCGCACCTGATGTTCAAGGATGAGGATTGGGGACCGCTCTTTGCGGACGCCAACGCTCTCGGGGCGAAGTATGCGGTGAGTTCGGTGCTGCTGCCGATGACCGAAAAGATGGGGATGAGCGAGATGATTGCGAAGCTCTCGACACTGACCCTGGACGACTTTAAGAAGACCGCGGATCTGGCGAACCGTATCGGGCAGAAGGCGAAAGAGGCGGGGTTGCAGTATGCCTACCACAATCACAATTTTGAGTTCAAGGATTACGGCGGCCAGACCGGGTACGATCTACTGCTGAAGCAGACCGATCCGCAACTGGTAAAGCTGGAACTCGACTGCGGATGGATGACGGTCGGCGGCTATGACCCGATCACCTATTTCGCGAAATATCCTGAACGCTATCGGCTGATGCATGCCAAGGACTTTGTGGCGATCAAGCCTGCGAGCAATTCGGTAAAGCCTGGCGAGAGGCCGGCGATCACCGAGGTGGGCAGCGGGATGGTGCAGTGGAAACCGATCGTCGCGGCCGCAAAGGCGGCGGGGGTCGAGTTTTATTACGTGGATCATGATCCGCCGTTTGTGGGCAAAACGGCCCTTGAAGCGGCGAAAGTGGATTACCAGTACCTGCAGCCGTTGCTCGGCTAAGGGATAGCCGGGGCGAACCGACAACCCGCTCCCTGGGCTGTTTGAAACAGGCTTGATCAAAGATCCACGACAACTTTTCCGGTTGCGCCGGACTGAATCAGCGCATGTGCGGCACCTATCTCTGCAAGGGAAAACCGCTGCCCAGCGAGGAGAGGACTTAGCTTGTCTGCTTCGACCAGAGTCGCGGCCTGCGAGAGTATCCTGCCATGGTTTGCCCGGCCATTGCCGCTGATCAGAGGATGCAGGGTGAAGACGCCAGAGTAGCTGGCTCCCCGGAAGGAAAGCGGGGCGAGGGAATGCGATCCCCATCCCAGACAGCTGACGACGTGCCCGGTATAGCGCTTCGCGGCCACAAAGGAGGCGTCGAGCGTGGCCCCGCCCACCGTGTCATAGACGATATCGAAGCCTTCCCCTGCGCTGAACTCGGCAATGTATTCCTCAGCGGAGGAAGAACGGTAGTCGATTGGAACCGCTCCGAGCTTTTCGACTATGTGTTTCTTCTCCGCCGAGACGGTGGCATAGACCTTGGCACCGTATGCGCGGGCGATCTGGATGGCGATGTAACCGACACCGCCAGCGCCTGCGTGGATCAGCACTGCCTGGCCGGCGTGAACCTTCGCCCTGTCGACCAGGCCTTCCCAGGCAGTAATCGTCACCAACGGAAGCGCCGCCGCCTGACGGGGAGAAAGATTGCCGGGCCGGTGGGCGAGCAGACTCGCATCGGCTGCAATGTAACCGGCGAGTGTACCTTGCAGCCCACCGACGCCCCCGACCATGCCGTAGACTGCATCGCCCGGTTTGAAGGCGACAACGTCCGGGCTTGTCTCTTCTACAACTCCAGCCATATCGAGTCCTAGTACGGCTGGAAGCGGCTGGCGGGCGTGAGTTGCCTGTCCTGCGCGGATCTTGATATCGAGAGGATTGACGCCGCTGGCTTGAATCCTGACCAGGACCTGGCCGGGACTGAGTACGGGACGGGGAAGATCGGTCCTGCGAAAGTCTCCGCCCGGTTCTTCCACAATGTAGGCTTGCATCCTGCGTCCTTGTTACTACTGTGAATAGACTCCGGGGCGGGGCGCAGGATGCAAGGCATTTGAGGGCTACGGGATCGCTCGAATCCAGATATTGCGGAAGCTGATGGGTTCGCTCTTGTCACCGTGGGCCTGTAGCTTGATGGGCGCGGTGTCGTAGGCTTTGTAGAAGGGCTGACCGATGTAGCGAGTTTCGCCTTTCAACTCGAAGTGGTTCTGGACCAGGACGCCGTTAAAGAAGACGGTCGCGTAGGCAGGGGTTTTGAGAGTGCCGTCGGAGTTGAAAGTTGGCGCCGTCCAGACTACATCGTAGGTCTGCCATTCCCCGGGCTTGCGGGCGGCATTTGCCAGCGGGATCGCCTGCTTGTAAATGCTGCCCACCATCCCGTTGACATAGGTTTTGTTGTTGTAGTTGTCGAGCACCTGAAGTTCGTAGCCAGCGTCGCCGGGGCCGGTCGAGGCGAGGAAGACTCCGCTGTTGCCGCGGGCCTGGTCGCTGCCTGTAATGTTCTCCGGGATCTTCCATTCGACGTGCAGTTGGTAGTTTTTGAACTTCTGCTTGGTTTCGATATTGCCGACACCTTTTTCCTTGCTCACGGTGAGGATGCCGTTAGCGACCGGCCATGTTGCGGGCGAATGATCCTGTGCTGTGACCCACTGGTCGAGGTTTTTGCCGTCGAAGAGGACGATGGCGTCGGAAGGGGGCGCCGAACTGGGGGTGCCTGGCGTTACCACGGGAGGCACCGGCTGATAGATCTCCGTATCCTCATGCTTAGGCGCGGCTGCCTGGGTTTGCGGGGCCGACTGAGCGAGAAGAGGAGCGGCTGCAGCGGACAGCGTCGCGAATGCGGCGAGTAAAAGAGAGCAGTTTTGTAAATTTTTTATCATTGGTCTTCTGGTCCTCCGGATTTTTTGTTTTTACCGCGAATACTTGTTGTTAATGGGTTCTACTTCAGGGGGTAGAGCTTCATATCGCGGAAGTAGACTTCGGCGCCTTCGGATTGGAAGAGGATTTTGCCTTCGGTTGGAAAAGGGTCGGTCCCTTCGTTGGCGAGTTTGCCGTTCACGTACTGCTTGACGTCATTCCCGTGAGCGACGAGTTCCAGGACGTTCCACTCGCCATGAGGTTTTTCCATGTCGCCGACCGCATCGCGGAATCCTGCGACGTTGGTCCAGGGGCCTTTGCCGAAGCGGTCGATCTTGAGCGCGGAGCCAGCCGGGCCGGTAACCCGCTTGCCGTCCTTGCCGGTGATGGCGGCACCGTCGGTGAGCCAGAAATCGCCGGTGCAGCCTTCCTGAATCTGGAACTCGACAGAGCGCGGCCAGACCTTCTGTTCGCCTTGAATGTTAAAGAGGATGCCGCTGTCGCGAGCTTTTCCGGCGCGGTCCATGTAGGTGCCTTCTCCCCACTTGAACTCCGCCCTCAGGTAATAGTCATGGTAGGGCTGTCTGGTGATGAGGTAGCCGTATTCCTTGCCGGAGACGTGGATGATTCTGTTCTCGACCTGGAAGACGTGGCCGGGATCGGAGTTGAGTCCCCTGGTCTTAATGAAGGTGTCGAAATTATCAAGGTTCGAGCCATCAAAAAGTACGATCGCGGCCTTGTGCGGGGGAATCTCCTGTGCCATTCCGTTGCGCATTCCACAAGCGCATATTGAGACAACAAGAGTTGCGAAAAAGGTTAATGGCCGACGCAGCGGGCTCGTACTTGTTGGCAAAACGTATCTCCGGGATGCCCAGAAGTTTCGCGCCGCAGAGAAGGCCGCCGGCGTGGTCAGAAACATACTAGCTTGAAGTGGCGTGAATCTCCACATGGGCCGGGGACGATGCGGGAATCGAGGCTTCGACGAGACGTTCCAGAAAGCGGGCTGCGCCTTCGTCGATCGTGCTTCGTTGCCGAGCTTGCACGTTTTCGATATGGTTAACTTTCGCCGATCGAGGGAGCTTTTCCGGTTCCTTGGGATGCTGGCCGGTTGAAGCATGTGCTAAGTGCGTGCCGGTGGTGTGCATAGTTTGTATGCACAGGCGAGTTCAAAGGCTCGAGGTGATCGTGGTCAAGGTGAATCGCAGGATTTTTCTTCAAGGGGCGAGCGTTGCCGCCGCTCAGACGCTGGCCGGGACGAAAATGCACATGCTGGCGGCGGTGCAAAGCGAGACAAGGTCAATGGGGCCAAATGACCAGATTCAGATCGCGCTGATTGGCGCGGGTGGGCAGGGGATGGGCGACACCAAGGCGGCCCTGCAGGTGCCTGGCGTGAAGCTGGTGGCGGTCGCGGATTGCTACCAGGGAAGGCTGGATCATTCGAAGGAAGTCTGGGGCAATGACCTTTTTACCACCCGCGATTACAGTGAGGTGCTGGCGCGCAAGGACATCGATGCGGTGATCGTCGGGACACCGGACCATTGGCATAAGCAGGTCTCGGTCGACGCGATGAAAGCGGGCAAGGATGTTTATTGCGAGAAGCCAATGATTCATCTGTACTCCGACGGGCCGGAGATGATCGAGACTTCACAGAAGACGAAGCGGGTTTTGCAGATCGGCAGCCAGCGGGTGAGCTCGATGCTCTACATCAAGGCCAAGGAGCTGCTTGCCGCGGGCGCTATCGGTGAGCTGAACATGGTGACGGCGCGCTGGGACCGGAATTCGGCGCAGGGGGCGTGGAACTATACGGTGCCTCTCGATGCGTCGACTGAGACCTGTGACTGGCAGCGCTTTCTGGGGACCGCGCCGAAGATTCCTTTCAACGCGGAACACTTCTTTCAATGGCGCAAGTGGAAGGCTTATGGATCGGGAGTGGCGGGAGATCTCTTTGTTCATCTGTTTAGTGGAACCCATTTCATTACGAATACGATCGGTCCTTCGCGAGGCATGGCGACGGGCGGTTTGCGCTTCTGGAAAGATGGGCGCGACGTGCCGGATGTGCTGCTGGCGTTGTTCGATTATCCAAACTTCAACCTCAGTCTTCGGGTGAATTTCGTCGACGGTGGCGAGGAGAGCGAAGGTCTTATCTTTGCTGGCTCAGAAGGCCAGATGGAGATTGGCGGCAATGGTGTGACGCTCAGCCGCAAACCGCGCGAGAAGGGTCCAGGGTTGACGATCGGCACCTTTACCGAAGCGATGCAGAAGCAGCTTACGGCCGCGTACTACGCGAAATATCCGAAGACCCACCCGACGGGTGAGCCGCCGCTCGAGATCGAACGGTACCAGGCACCGACCGGGTATAGCGACAGCTACGACCACTTTCACAATTTCTTCAACTCGGTGAGGTCGCGGCAACCAGTGGTTGAAGACGCGGTTTTCGGCTATCGGGCGGCAGGTGCTGCATTGCTGAGCAACCTGAGCTATGAGCGCGATGCGATCGTTCACTGGAATCCGGAGACGATGAAGCTGGGCTGACCGGCTTCGCCGCAGCTCAAGCGGCCAGCGACGGGTGACTACTTTGCCGTCAGCAGCCCCGGGGAATCGAGGAAGCTGCTTATTGCCGTCAGGTATTGAGGGTCGCTATACGGGGGATCTGTCAACAGGACAGCGACCGATGGAGCGGCCCCGAGCTCTCCCTGTCCAATGTTTGCTTTCGGGGTGGCGAGCAGGAGCCGGCGGGTTTTGGATAGCCGCAAAGGCATGGCGATCTCGAAGCGATCGTGGAAGAGCCATCTGACCGGCAGGATGCTGGTGCGGGCGTCGGCCTCGATAAGGCTGAGAGCGGGTGGCGCGGGACTTTCCAGGATGAGCGCCGGAGAATCCGGATGACGGAGGGATGCCTGGGCGGCAATCGTCGCTCCCAGCCCTTGTCCGTAGAGCACTATCGATTTCGGGTCAAGGTGGCGGATGTCGGTCAGATAGTTCCAGGCGTCGTCGGTGTCTTCGTAGACGCGTTGTTCCGACGGGTGAGTATTTATGCTGTTGCCAAAGCCGCGATAATCGAAGGCGAAGATGTTCACGCCGAGCGAGTGAAGTGTCTTAAGCTGCGCGACGGCGTCAGAGAGCGACCCTTTGCCGTCGTGCAGGAAGAGCAGCGTCTCGCGGGCGCGAGCGGCGTGGGGGTCTGCAGGAATCCACCAGCCGGCTAGTTGGGGGACGCCGGTGCCGGTGTAGTCAAAGCGCACCTCGTCATACTTGAGGCCGGCGGAGGCTGGTGTCGCGGTAACCTGGCGCGAGGGATGGAAGACGACCTGCCACTGACCCTGGTAGAAGAGCAGGCACAGGGTGAGATAGGCGGAGATCGCCGCTCCGGCAACGACGACCAGGACGGCGCGGACAAGCCAACGACCGCTGATGAGCGGCTGCTGCTGCGCGAGTGGATCCCGCCAGCCCGGGGGCGGTGTACGGGCTGCTCTCCTCGCGGCTTTGGCGGCTTCTTTGGATCTGGATGGTGGGTTCACTTGCGATCAGCCGAAAGCCAATTCGTCCGAAGACTCGAGCGGCGTGCCGCAGAGGCGGCAGATGACGGCGGAGCAGTCTCCGCAGACGAGTGGGTCGGGGACAACGCGGGCACAGGCGGCGCACCAGAGTTGGGGCGAGTCTGTTTGATCGTGAATGGCGGGGATTTTGTTCGTTTCGGGATGCATCTTTGAAGAGCGTAGCATTTCGAGACAAAGGCCAGACATCAGGCGGGAGTAGAGACGCAAAGAGATTGATCGACGAAGCGGATCTGCTGATTTCTCCGATGTTCGTTCTTGAGGCGGAGTACCTCCTCAAATTGAAGAGGATTAAGCGTTTCTCGGTGGATGTTCGACTGAGCTGCAGCATGAACTCAGCGTCGGAATCTGCGACGTGAGCTTCCTCTTGGCAGCCAAGGCTACGCTGAATGAAAATCGGACCCGCGATCCGTTGGACCATGTCATCGTTGCCCATGCCAAGGCAAATGGTTCTGCGGCGCTTATCTCCGCCGTTGAGCGGATTGCAACGCGCTATCCGAGAACGGTCTGGTAGCTTCGCCAGACTCTGCTTTTGGATCATTCCAATCTCTCGACCCGGATGTTGGCTGACATGGTGTGCTGTTCGCCGGGTTTGAGGCTGATGGCGATGGCGCGGATATTAGCGGCTTCGACACAGAGGAAATGGGGCCATTCTTCGTCGCCGAGATCGGCCATGCCGCGGGCCAATTCGGCCCAAGGGTTCCAGACGACCGTGTTGAGAGAGTTTCGCTTGCCGATGTGGATGCGGCGATTCAGGGCCGGGTCGGTGAGGACGAGTTCGGCTTCGGTGTTGAAATAGGCGTTATCGATGCGCTGCGTGAAAAGATTGTCGCCGTGCTGGAGCTTGTCGATATTGCCCTGGGTATTGTCAAGGTATGAGACGCCGTCCAATCTGGCGAGGGAGACCTGTCGAACATCTCCTACGCGGTAGTACGTGTGCAGAGCCTCCTCGAAGGTTAGGGGCGTGGCGCCAGTGTTGGTAACGGTTAGCTCGATTCGGAGATTGGCGCCTACGGTGATGCGCTGGACGGCGCGAAATTCGTGAGGCCACCAGGGCTGGGTCGCTGCGTCATGACCGGTGGAGAGTGAGACGGCGATGTTGTTGCCTTCGTGGAGGATCGAGTCGATCTGCCAGCTCCTGGTGCGTACAAAGCCGTGCGGCGGGGCAGGCGGGTCGTAATCCTTAGCATTGGATTTCGCATTGAACCATGGAAAGCAGATCGGGACTCCGCCGCGGATTGCTTTGCCGTCCTGGAATTGGGCCCTTTCGCTGAGAAAGAGCACTTCCTGGCCGCCGGCGGGGATCCAGGAGGTTAAGTGTGCGCCATGCAGGTAGATATCGGCCGAAGCGGCGGCGCTGGTGATCCTGACCTTGGGCAGGCGGTTGTTGCCGGAGACGATCTGGGCGACTCCGGGGATGGCGAAGCTGTTGTTGAGTTGTTGAAGGTCGGGTGCGGGAGTTGCTGTGGCCATGCCGGATGTCCTTTCGCCGGAGAGCGCGGCTTCGGGATTATTATCTCCGATGTCGCCGGGATCGGTGCTGACTCATACCGGCTTGGTTGAGTCTGGTTTGGGCATCGGTCAGCGAGCGGAGTCAGGGAGAACAAAGGAGATGGACGAGAAAAGACTTATGTGGCCTCGCCCGAACCGGAAATGCTTCGCTTCCCTACGCTTGCTCTGGGCTTGCTCAGGATGAGAAGTGCGGGATCTGCACATTACCGGCCCAGCGCAATGGCGAGGAAGACTCTTATGATCCTGACCGCAGCTTTGAAGGAGCCGCTTAGAGAGCCGGCTACCTTGGAGACGCCGCCCTGGCGTAGCCGGTACTTGACGGGAATCTCGAGAATGCGGAGACTGTCGCGGGCGGCTTTCATCTGCATTTCGAGGTTCCATCCATAAGTCATTTCGCTCATCTGCAGACGAGCAAGCGCTGGGCGGGAGATGGCCCGGAAGGGCCCCATGTCGGTGTAGCGGGCGCCGTAGCGGAGATGGATGAGCGTACCCGCAAGCCAGCCCGCAAAGATCTGCGAGGGCAGCAGGCTGCCCGGTTCGCGCTGAGGGTTCCTGCGCGAACCGATGACAAAGTCGTAGCGGTCTTCGAGGATAGGTGCGGCGAGCAGCGGTAGTTCGGAGGTAACATCACTGCCATCTCCATCGAGGAAGACGAAGACATCGGAAGCGGGATCTGCGGCGAGGACCCCGGCAGCGCAGGCCTGGCCGTAGCCGCGGCGCGGTTCGCTGACGACGCGGGCTCCGGCGGATGCGGCGCGGGCTGCGGTCTGGTCGGTGCTGCCGTTATCGATAACAAGAACTTCGGCGAGAAGAACTTCGCGGACGGTCGACGAGATGAGGCTGCGCACGACGTCGCCGATGGCTTGCTCTTCATTCAGCGCGGGAATGATGACGCTAATGCGGGAAGTCACAGGCTCCAGCGCAGGCCGCAGTTGGCGCAGGCACGCGGCGGCTCCGGGCCCATGAGGCTACCGCGGAAGTCCTGATAGTGCTGGCCATTCCAAATTTCTTTGAGCGTCTGCTGCGAGGCGTCGCCGAGGGTGAAGCTTTCGTAGCCGTGCATCGAGAACGGCGCGATGCAGCAGGGAAGCGCGCGGCCGTTGGCGGTGAAGTACATCAGCGTCCAAGGGCGGCGGCAGAGCGCCCACGGCGAATCTTCGCGGCGCTTCTTGATGCTGGTGCCGGGCTCGGTGGCTCCCGAGGCGTTAAAGCTGATGCCGAGCGATGCGGAGAGCGCAGCGGCGCGCTGGATGACTTCTTCTTCTTCCGCCGTGGTCTTCTCAAAGAGAGCGCTCTCGGCGCGGGCGAGGCCTTTGCCGTTGTCGCTGAAGAAGACCATGCGCTGGAGATAGATCTCGCGGACCTTGACCGACTCGGCGATGCGCACGAAGCCTTCTAACTGGTCGAGCGTTTCGCGCAGGCCGGTGAGCCAGAGCGAGACACGGGGGAATTCAGCATTTTGATCCTGCTGCATCTGGCGGAAGCGGCGAACATTCCTGACGATGCGGTCGAACATATCTTTGCCGCGGACCATCTGGAAAGCGGTCGGCTCGGCGGCGTCGAGGGAGACGCGGAGTTCATCAAGGCCGGCGTCGATGAGCGCCTGACCGTTGCGTTCATTCAACAGAGTGCCGTTGGTATTAAAGAGGACGTAGACTCCTCGGTCTTTGAGGTAGCGGACCATCCTGGGAAGGTTCTTGACCAGCATGGGCTCGCCGACCCCGTGAAGCACGGCGCGTTTCAGGCCGGGCGCCTGGTCGACGATCGAGGTGAAGAGTTCCCACGACATGTCCTTCTCCGGTTCTAACTCCTCAAAGGTGCGGGGACATGTGGTGCAGAGCAAATTGCAGCGATTGGTTACTTCGAAGTAGATGCAGACGGGCTGAGTTTCTACGCGTACGGATAACTCGTCTTCGGGCTTCTCGAAGTAGCGGCGCATCTTTTCAATCTTTTCGGGATGCGTAGTTATGGGCAGGGCTATGGTGGTGCTCATAAGTTCCTCGCGTTGACGGTGGTGCCCATGAGAGCAGGGCTCTGGAGCTTTGCTCCTTGTGCGACCGGAAGATTAAAATGCGCGAATTGCATGGTGATCCAGGTATAAAGCAGCATGAAGGCGAATCCGCTATAAAGCAAAAGGTTGAGGTGGTATAGGGGTTCGCCGGGAGCGCCGAGGTTGGTTCCGAAAAGGTAAGTGCTGGCAGTCACGAGATAGAGGGCAGGACGCCATGGAACGATTGCCAGATAAGGCAGCAGCCACAGGAAATACCATGGGTAGTGCGGCGAATAGAAGACGTTCAGCATAGTGGCGATCAGCAGCCCGGAGAAGATGAAGGCGTCGGGGTGGCTGCCCAGGTGCAGGGCCCAGAGGCACAGACCGATCATGATGATGGCGCACAGGGCGACATAGGCGGCAGGCGGCATCGTGAGGTGGAGGGTGCGGTTGAGCAGCGTCAGCAAGAAGTAGCGGTTGCCGCTGTCGAGACCTTCCTCCTGGGCAAAGGCGGGAAGAAAGCCGAAGACGGCGGTGCCGACGCTGGTATAGCAGGCATAGCCGATGGCGATAACGGCAGCGAAAATAGCGAGCATTTTCCACTTCGATCTCTGGAAAAAAGCTGGAAGCAAGGCTGCTGGATAAAGCTTGACGAGAGTTGCTGCAGCCAGCCAGGTTCCTACGGCGCCGGGTTTGCTTTTAAGGCGGGCATAGATGGCGAGCGTCAGAAATGTCAACGCGGCGGCATCGATGTGGCCGCTACTGGCGATTTCCCAGAAGCAAAGCGGATGCCAGGCGTAGAGGAGGACTCGCTCTGCCCTTATATCTAACAGCCGGAAGATCTTCAAAAGGAAGAAGCAAGTGACGGCTTCAAAGCCTACCAGCGCGAGCTTCATAAAGGCCACGGTCGCACTTATGCGAGTTATCGCGAGGAAGATGGCCTGGGCGCCGGGCGGGTAGATGGTGTGGGCGTAGTCGGCACGGTTGATGTTGGGGTAGATGAAGGTATCGCGCAAAAATGCCAGGTGGCTGTCAGCTGGAATGTAGCGGAATGGATTGATGGCCGCAGCCTGGACTTTGCCATCCCAGACATAACGATAGATATCGGTCGATAGAAACGGCGGAGCGGCGACACAGACGAGCCTCGCCGCCAAACCGACGGCAAAGATGATGGGAAGCGTCCACTTGTTCGTTGGGCAGCGCTCGATCAGGGAGATGGCTCCGAGATAGAGAACGAGTTGGCCGAAGACGGTTTCGCTGTAGCCGTAAACAAAATGGTGGAACTCGCCGACTCCGGTTCGACACATTTCGATGATGAGGATGCCGAAGAGGAGCAGGGCGAGATTCGTGGCGAGAGGGCTGCCATCGCGCCAGAAGCGTAGACGGCTGCTCAAACCGTAGTCTCCACTTTGACAAAGGTTGAGTGGGTTTGCCGAGGGAGCCGGGTAATATAGGCGCGGGTGTGTGGAGCGGCGTAGCCGCGAGGGTACATCGTCTGCGGATCGAGGAGCTCAGATTGCAGGCGGCTGAACGATGACTCGTCATCGACGTCATACCACTGCCGCAGCAGGTGAATCTGGAGATCGATCCCGGCTGCCCGGTCGAGTGTCTGAGCGGTCACGAGGTCGGTGCTCCAGCTGATTCTCTCGAAGAGCTGTGGGTGGGGCTGCTGCAAACCAATGAGGTAATATCCGCCGTCTTCCGAGGGGCCGAGTATGGCGCACTCTTCTGAGCTCAGTAAACGCTGAGTGGCAGTGACAAATTCGGTTGAAGGCACAGTGGGGCTATCGGAGTCGATAAGGCAGACGGCGCTGAAGCCACAGGCGAAGAGATCTTCGGCAGTGGTAAGCAGGCGTTCGCCGAAGCCAACTCCTCGCTGCGGGAGCAGGAAGGCGCGCTCCGGCAGAATGCCTGCGAAAGCTGCTTCTTCTCCCTGAGGGGTGTAGGAGATAACCCACTCCGCGAGCGCGGCGAGCGTTGCCTCGTGAAGACAAGCGACAGTGTCGCGCAAGAAGCAGGCGTTCAGGTCGGAGGCCTGTTCGGGCGTAAGCGGCGGGCTGAGCCGGGTTTTCACCTTTCCGGGGCGGGGCGCTTTGGCCATGACGGCCAAGGCGCACTTGCCTGCGAAGTCACGGCTAGGTCGTGCCGGGTCGAGAATCTGAAAGGGGTGAGTCATGGGTTGCAGGCTAAGCGGCCTTTTCGCAGATTGCGCACTGGTAGCGATGGTCTTGCCAGATGCGAGTGCTGCCCCAGGGTTGTGAGGCGACGAGAGTCTGAAAGTCGTTGGAGCTCAGGATGCGGGAGCGGGGTAGCTGGTCGACGGGGGCGGGGCTACGCCCGAGGCGCTCGGTCACCTTCATGACAAAGAGCGGTATGGATGCGCGCAGCGGGGAGGTGGGCTCGGCGATGAAGCACAAGCCGCCGGGGCGCAGCGCGGTGAAGATGGCGTCCATGGCAAGGGTGGGCTCGGAGAGAATCAGGAAGAGCCTGGATGCGATCACAGCGTCGAGTTGATTGGGGAACTCGGCGAGCGAGAGCGCGTCTGCTTTGAGGAAGCGGCAATTGCGCAGGCCGGAGCGGCGTGCCCGGTCGCGAGCGCGAAACAACAGCGGCTCTGAGAGGTCAATGCCAGTGATCTGCAGGTTGGGAAACCTGGCGGCGAGTCGCCGCGAGTAAAAGCCTGGGCCGCAGCCGGCCTCGACAAGGTAACGGGGGCCGCTTTCGCGAAGCATCGGCGAGAGTGCCGATGCGATCTGCTGGGTGTGATCGGTAAAGAGGTACTCGCGGCAGAGTGCATATTGCCGCCAACATCGGTCGAAGACGGTCGAGGGTACTTCTGCGGAGAAGGCGTCCGGCGGGGTACAACGAGCGATATCCTGGCGGGGCCCGGCTCCAAGGTTCGCTGGCTCGGTCAGGGACGAGCGCATTTCCAGGATCTCAGGCACTGAAGCCCTCCAATGCTTTGCACTTGTCCAGCATGTCTGCAGAGCTTGCCTGCGGTTGCGAGCCGGATCGCTTCTCGACCTTACTATAACTCACGCTGGGCGACTCCCAGGATGTGGCCGGTCTTTGCGTCCTGTGCAAAGAGGAGCAAGCGGAGAGGACGGCTGGCGCTGTAGCGGGGCAGGGGCAGCTCGGCGCGATCGCTGACCGGAGTGGCGGCGAGCCGTGCGATCGGCGTGATGCTGCGGGCTACGGCGACGTGGTGGAGAGTGCGGCCGGCATTCTCGCCTCGTGGGACACTGGACTGGTCTCTGTCGTCGGCTATTACGGCGAAGACGGGTGTGCCTGCGTTTGCTGCGCCGGCGGTGAAGCTGACTTGCACGCGATCGCCGATCCTGGTGAGACTGGAGATGACGATCGAAACCTGTGGGCCGGCTGCCGATTCCGTGACCGCGTCCAGCACGGCGCGGCGATCGCTGCCGTTGACCTGGCGGTCTCCATGGATCACCATTTGAGGGGTGTAGACGCTGTCAAGACGGAAGCGACCGGCATAGGTGCTTTGGCGGTCGCTCCACTCGCGGGAGGAATACGGGTCTTTCCAGCCGAGGCTATTCCAGTAGTCGACGTGTTCGCTGAGGACTACGAGACTGACCCCGGCAATCGGCTGTTCGCGGTCCAGGTCGGTCAGGAGCTGGTCGGCGGGAGGGCAGCTGGAGCAGCCTTCAGAGGTAAACAGCTCGACCAGAACTGGCTGCGCAGGGGTTGCAGCGAGGATCGCTCCGGGAGGTAGAAGTATCGGCAAGAGGAGCATCAGGAGTGAAAGGTTCCTCCTGGCCTGGTGCATTCCCGGAAGTTTGCGCATGGTTGATGTCCCTCAGCAAGCATCGCTGGTACTCACAGTAGAGTTGGATAGCAGGGAATAGTTACAGACAAACGCTCTTGAGATGGCGGAGCGCGGCCGCACCGATGCATTTGAGTTTCGATGTAACTTCCAGATACCTTTGCGGGTCTAAAGACTGACAAGAGGGACTGAGGAAATCGATGGACGCTGAAGATCCAACCAAGGCGGCCGGGGACATTGCGACCCCGGTGGAGGCTAAGACCGAAGCGGTGGAGGCTAAGACCGAAGCGGCAGCCACTGCCGGTAAGCTTCGCCCCCTTCCCGAGGCTGAAGACCCGCCAATTCACGCGGCGGAGACTGTCACCCTCGCCGAGGTAGCTGCGGAGCCGGCCGTTGAGTTGGCTGCCATTCTTCCACCTGCTGCGAGTATTCGACTGGAGAAAAAGCATCCCCTGGCGATCCGCTGGATGCACTGGGTCAACTTCCCGGTATTAGCCACGATGATATGGAGCGGGTTGCTGATCTACTGGGGCGACTCGGATATTCCGGGGAAGCACGCGCATGAGGTGTATCGAGTCGGTATCGGTTCCTGGACGCTGTTTCGCCTTTTTCCGGAGTGGTTCTGGGCCTGGTATGGCGCGGCGTACAAGATTACGGTGGGGCTCGGGTATCACTTCTTCTTCATGTGGTTCTTCATTATCAATGGCCTTGCTTATGTGGTCTACACGCTGTTTTCGGGCGAGTGGCGTTACCTGGCGCCGACCAGGCACTCCTTCAAGGAAGCAATCCAGGTGACGCTGCACGATCTCCATCTCAGGAAAGAGCCGCTGCCGAAGCGGAAATTCAACGGGGCACAGCAGATTGCTTATACGTCGGTGATCGTGATGGGCGCCGGTTCGTTGATTACGGGGCTGGCTATCTACAAGCCGAGCCAGGCCCACCTGATTACGCTCTCGCTGGGCGGTTATGAGATGGCTCGGTGGCTTCATTTCTGGTTGACGATGGGGTATTGCGTTTTTTTCGTGATTCATATTTCGCAGGTTGCCAAGGCGGGATGGAATAATTTTCGATCCATGGTGAGCGGGTATGAGGTGGTGCCCGCCAGTGAACCGCCGTATGTTCCGGAAAGATAGGGAACCGCATGTCTGAAGAAAAGCTATTGGACGACGAGGAAGCGAAGGCGCCTACGCAGGGGGAGCTTGATCGCGAGGTGAGGCGGGGTTCGGCGCGCCGGACGCGGCGGAGTTTCCTGGTGGGCGGGGTGGCGGCGGCGGGCGGGTACGGCCTTTACCGGTGGATCGACCGTGCGGAGGAGATCGGGCGACAACCGCTGCCTCTGCGGGAGGCGTTTCAGGCGAATGCCGCGATCTCGCGCGGGGTCTTCCATGAGGATCTGCTGGCGCCGACTTACCCGGCGGGGCGCGCCCGGGACCTTCGGCTGAACGGGGACTACGGGTTGAAGCAGGTGCTGAAGCCGGAGAGCTGGCGGCTGCAGCTGGTGGGCGTCGAAGAGCCGGAGAAGTACCGGCAATACGCGAAGGACGTGACGGCCTGGGAGTATGAGTACGAGGCGATGGACCCGGCCGAGATGGCGAACTCGATGACACCGGTCGATCCGAATACCAAGCACCAGCGCGGTTCGGAAGAGGCGGGTGTTTCGTATAGCGATCTGCCGGCGGGAACTCCGGGGCTGTTGTTGACGATGGACGATCTGCACCAGTTGAAGCGCCATCATCTTGTGACCGAGTTCAAGTGCATCGAGGGCTGGAGCGAGATCGTGAGCTGGGGCGGGGTGCGGCTGGCGGACCTGGTGGCGGCATATCCTCCGGCAAAGCTGCCCTCGGGCAAGCTGCCGCGTTATGTGTACATGGAGACCCCGGACGGCGATTACTACTGCGGCTATGACATGAAGGTGGCGCTGCATCCGCAGAGCCTGCTGGTGGACGAGATGGCGGGGCAGCCGATTACGCGGTGGCATGGAGCGCCGCTGCGTCTGCACACTCCGCTGAAGTATGGATATAAGCAGATCAAGCGGATCGGGTTGATCGCGTATACCGATAGGAAACCGGATGACTACTGGACCAAGCTGGGCTATGACTGGTATGCGGGACTGTAGCGGTTCAAGCGGCGGTACCCCCCTCCCCCTATATTTTCCGGTAAAACCTTCTTGCGATTGGACTTAGGGTAGGGTGCGATGCTAAATTCCTGATGGCATTGGACTTAGGCTCCATGTCCTTGATACTCAAGGGTTACGGGTGCTTCGGATGGTCCCGAGGAGCTTTGTTTTTGGGTCTATCTTCATTTTACCAAATGGACCCCTTTCACTATGCCAAGTGATTTTGGCTTGCAAGTGCTTGTACCGCCTGGGGTTATGGGCGATGTTGGCGAGGAAGGCACTTGACAGGTTCTGGGAGGGGACAGCAAATGGCGGATATTGTCTGCAAGCGATAGGATTCGTCGGCATTCAGTGACTCTGCTTCCACCTCACCTTGCGTCAAGGTGATACTTGACCAGATTTGGGCCTTCGCCGTACATGCGTGGGGTGAAAGTGACAATACTTTGAGCAGAGACCGCGCGAGTCTGGGGACGGGGTTCGTTCGGGGCTCTCGGCGCGCTTGTTCCGTCCAGGTTGGCTGATTTCCTCGGAAGATGCCGGGTTTTACTCTCCGAGATGCCGGTTTACTCTTCGCCGGTTTACTCTTCACGGAGGAGAACGAGTGGGTCAACTTTGAGGGCGCGTTGGGCTGGGATCCAGGTTGCTACGAGCCCGAGGAGGGCCATGGCCAGAACGACTCCGGCGAGGACGAGCGGATCGCGGGGGGTTGCCTGGTAGACGATGAAGGCGAGGACGCGGGTGGCCAAGAGGCCGAGCAGGAGACCGACGGAGGAGCCGATGGCGAGCAGCTGGAGGGCGCGGCCGAGTGCGGTTTGCAGGACCTCTCTGCGCTGCGCGCCGAGAGCGACGCGAATGCCGAGCTCCTTTAACCGCCGGCTGACCGAGTAGGCGGCCATGCCGAAGATTCCGGTGATGGAGAGCATCGCGCCCATGACGCCCAGGACGCCCAGCGAGATGGTCGCCATACGCGGCCCAAACATGCTGACCTGCAGCGGAGCGTCCCGTCGTTCGACAATGACCGGCATTCCGGCGTCGAGCTGCCGCAGCTTGTCTCGCATGGAAGCGGCGAGAAAAGCTACTGTTTGCGAGTGGTTCCCCTGGGGCCTTGCGCGCACCAGCAGGGTCGTCGCCATGACCGGCGATTGCAGGACCGGAATGAAGAGGGCGGGGCTCGGATTCTCGGTGAGGTTGTCATATTTGCCGTCCTCGGCGACGCCTACCACTTGAATCCGGGTTCCGTCCTGCATTTTGTAGAAATGCCCGATGGCGCCGTCTACGGAGCCGAAGAGCGTACGGGCTAATTCGCCATTGACAACTGCCACGAGGGGGGTGTTCTTGTCGTCCCGCCAGGAAAACTCGCGGCCGGAGAGCAGTACCGTGCCGGCGGCGCGGAAGTAGCCGGGAGAGACATGGAAGATAAAGGGGTGAGCGGTCGCATTTACCGGGCGCAGGTCTGCGGTGTTGTCGGCGAAGACGATGGTGTCGCTGACACCCATGGCGAAGGGTACGGAGTCGGCCAGGGCCACAGCTTCCACTCCCGGGATCGTCTCCATGGCATGCATCATCTGCTTTTGCATCGGGGTCACCCGGTCTGCGGTGTATCCGGCCATGGTGAGGTCGGTTTCGGCCAGCATGGTGTTTTCAGTCGCGAAACCGAGGCGGGCGTGGAGCGAATATACCAGGCCCCGCACGGCCACCAGGGAGGAGGTGACCAGGACTGCGCAGATCGCGATCTGGGTCACCAAGAGGACCTCACGGATGCTGGTTCGTTTGCTGGTGCGGCTGCCTCCTCCTGCTTTGATCAACTCGTACGGATCGGTGTGAAGGACCTGCCGGATAGGGACGGCGCCAAAGATGAGTCCGCTCACAACGGCGAGAAACAGCGCCACCAGGTAAACCCGGGCATCGGGATTGACGGCGAGATGGATGGGCCAACTGGCAAATGGCCGCCAGGCGCTCAGGGCATGGAGCAGGGCCACGCTGCCGAGCAAGCCTACGGCACCGCCGGCGAGCGAGATCAGGAACGCCTCAGTGAACAAGCCTCTTAAAATGCGCCTGCGCGTGGCCCCAAGCGCCAGGCGCAGGGCGACCTCGCGGGAGCGGTCGGCGGCGCGGGCCGCGAAGAGGCTGCCGAGATTGGCGCATGCGGCGAGGAGAATCAGCGAGGTCAGAAGCATCAGCCCCGACATGAAGGCTTTGACGGGCCGGCCCAGATAGTCCCCATACAGATTGGGACGAGCGAGCTTGAAGGTCATTTTGCTTTCATCTTTGGGATAGGTTTTTTCAAGGTCTGCTCCGATGGAGTTCAGGTCCGCGGTCGCCTGGGCGGGGGTCACTCCCGGCTTCAGCTCTCCCATGGTGTCAAAGATCCAGCGGTTTCCGCGGGTTTTCAGATCATCCGCGCCGAGCACCGGGTGTTCCACGAGGGGCACCCACATGGCGGGATTAAAGAAGAGCAGGGTACCGTTGAAGTCCGGCGGGGCGACGGCCGTGATCGTGAAAGGATGCCGGTTCAGCCGCACCACGCGGCCGACGATGCTGCGGTTGTCTTGGAAGTGGGTGTGCCAATACTCGTAGCTCAGCACAATCTGGGGCGCGCTGCCTGCGCCTTTTTCGTCGGCGGCGTGAAAGAAATGGCCGAGGTACGGCTTGAGTCCGAGCTCGTCGAAGTAGTTGCCGCTGGCTTCCTCTACCCACACTTCGGTGGGATCGCCGCCGGTCTCAAGGCCTACTTCATCGACGTTGTAGGCCATCAGGCCGGCGAAGCTGCGATTGCGATCGCGGAGATCGAGATAGTCAGGATAGGACTGGTTGGACGATACCTCGCCGCCATGCTGCAGCTGGTAGAGCCTTTCGGGATGGGCCACGTTAAGGGGACGCAGCAGGAAGGCGTTCAAGATACTGAAGACGACCGCATTGGCGCCGATTGCGAGGGCGAGGGTCAGGACGGCGGCGAAGGTGAAACCCGGGGAACGCCGCAACTGACGAGCCGCGAAGCGAACGTCGGCCCAGATGGACTCGAGGGTGGGCCACTGCCATACGGCGCGGCTGCGCTCCTCAACGAGCGCCAGATTGCCAAAGGCGATGCGCGCCTGGCGCTCGGCCTCGCGGGGGCCGAGACCCTCGTGCTGCAGCTGCTCTGCCCGTTCCTCGAGATGGAGCCGCACCTCTTCGGAGAGATCGTTGAAGAGCCTGCGCCGACGGAAGATATTGGCGATCCAGGAATCCGAGCTGCCCGGCATAGTGACGCTCCCTCTTGAGTGACGCGGCTTTAAGTAGCTGCCGGCTTGGCCGGCTGGAGCACCAGCGCGATGCCCTCGAACATGCGTTCGAAGCTCGAGATCTGCTGCTCAAGATGGCGCAAGCCGGCGGTGGTGATCTGATAGGTGCGGACGCGCCGATTGGTGGAGGAGATCCCCCACTCGGCTTTGACGAGCTTTGCTTTGAGGAGCCTTTGCAGCGCCGGGTAGAGCGAGCCTTCCTCAACCTGCAGCAGGTTTTTCGACCGCTGCTGGATGTGCTGCACGAGGGCATAGCCGTGGGCGGGCTGGCGACGGAGCGACTCGAGGATCATCATTTCGAGTGCGCCCGGGAATAGATCGCGGTTGGAAGTTTCGGTCATAAGGCATGTTTGGAATACGCCTAGAGTAAACAGGTATAGAAGGCGGTTGTCAAGCGGGATTTCGATGGGGACGGTTTTCGGGATCGGGGGTGATTTCTGCGAAGCGCCTGGTCATGGGCGAGAGCGGCTTGCGCGGCTGGTGGGATGGGACTGCAGGGCGCGGCGCCGGGAGTACGCTTACCTATTCGCTTTACGGCGGCTGCACGGGCGGCGGCCGGGTGACGATGGGTCTGCCGAGTTGGCGGATGACGTTTTCATTGGCTGGAGGATAGGTTGCGATGAAGATGACACCGGTGGGGCGGTATGGGAAGCAGTTGACACGCTTTGGGGCCGTCAATTGCTTCCTGGTGCGGGAGGATGACGGGTACACGCTGATCGATGCGAATTTGAAGGGGTCGGAGGCGGCAATCCTGAAGGCAGCGGGGGAGACGCCGATCCGGCGGGTGCTGCTGACGCATCCGCATGTGGACCATGTGGGGAGTGTGGATGCATTGATGGGGAGGGCCGGCGGCCTGGAGCTGCTCAATGGCCTGGAACTGCTCTCTTCGGAAAGGTCGATCCCGATTCTGCGCATACCGCCCGATCTTTCGCTGCGGGAGGGGGAAGTTGGGCCGATTCGCGGAGGGACGCCGGGGATCGCGAGCCAGGTGACGCGGACGATTGCCGAGGGCGACTATGTGGGATCGCTGCTGGCGATCGATACGCCGGGGCACATTCACGGGCACCAGGCATTTCTGGATGAGCGGGATGGGACGCTCTACGCGGGCGATGAGTTCGGATCGCTGGGGCGATTGACGATCACGGGCTTTATGCCGTGGTGGTTTCCGGTGAAGGCATTCTCGAATGCCGGGCAGGCGGTCGAGACGGCGAGGAAGCTGCAGGGGTACCGGATCGAGCGCGTGGTTTGCGGGCACGGGAAGATGCTGGAGGGTGGAGGCGCGCTGCTGCAAGGCGCGATCGACCGGGCGAGAGGTTAGCTTGGGACCTTGCCGGTGGGCCTGGTTGCGTGGGGTATCCGGTCGGGGTGGGTTTCTCCCGCTTATGCTGACGGATGGCTTGAATGGGGCGTATAGCGTCAATCCCACGTCTCAAAGCGAGACGTGGGCACCCGGCGCCCGGCTTTTCGGAGGAGAGAAAAACCGCAGATCCTTCTTTTCGATCAGGATGACGGGGCCGGTGAGGCGCAGGCCGTTCCCAGCCGGGTGCGTGATCTATCGATCTGACGAGACTTATCCTTACTTACCCTTCCGACGCTCCGTGGCATTTTTTGTATTTTTTGCCGGAGCCGCAGGGGCAGGGGTCATTGCGGCCTACCTTGTCGCCGGTGCGGCGTTGGGCTACTTCGGAGGCGGAGCCGTTGGCGCCGGCGGTGCGGGCTTGTTCGAGCTCGCGCTTTTTTTTGCGCTGGAACTCGGCTTCGATCTGGTCGATGGTGGTGGAGGGTTGGCGGGTGGGGATGGCTACGGGCGGGCGAGCGGACTGGGGGCGCTCGGCCGGGCGTTCGGCGACGGCGACGGCGCCGGAGTGCTCTTCGCGGGCGGAGCCTTGGAGAGCGGGGCGGGTTGGGGGGGCGTCGAGGCTGGGGGCGGCGCCATTCATTGCCGGCGAGGGTGAGAGGCCGGGCGCGGGGTTGTTGCGGGAGCCGATCTGGACGGGCTGGCCGTCGGGGCCGATGATCTGCATGAGGAAGAGGAAGCGGACGGTGTCTTCCTGGAAGCGGTTCATCATGGCCTCGAACATGTCGAAGGACTCGCGCTTATAGGCGACGAGCGGGTCCTGCTGGGCGTAGCCGCGGAGGCCGATGCCTTCTTTCAGGTGGTCCATCGAGAGCAGGTGGTCTTTCCACAGGCCGTCGAGGACGGAGAGCATGATCATGCGTTCGTGGTAGCGCATGGCGGGCTCGCTGATGATGGCTTCCTTGGCGTCGTAGTGTTCCTTGAGGCGGTCGTAGAGGGTTTCGCCGAGCTCGTGGCGGTTGAGCTGGGCGATGTCGATGCCCTCGGCTTCGAGGTTGAGGCCGAACTGAGAGGCGAGGCGCTCCTGGATGCCGCTGACGTTCCACTGGTCGGGGTGGGTCTTCTCGGGGGCGAACTCATCGAGCATGGCGCTGAGCAGGTTGGCGACGTAGTCCTCGACGATGAGCTCTTTCTGGTCGCGGCCTTTGAGCAAGGAGTGGCGCAGGCCGTAGACGGCTTCGCGCTGCTTGTTCATGACGTCGTCGTACTCGAGCAGGTGCTTGCGGGACTCGAAGTTCTGGGCTTCGACGGCTTTTTGCGCAGCCTCGATGCGGCTGGAGATCATCTTGGATTCGATGGGGACGCCCTCTTCCATGCCGAGGCGCTGGAGCAGGGTGGAGACCCACTCCTTTGCGAAGATGCGCATGAGGTCGTCTTCGAGGGAGAGATAAAAGCGGGAAGAGCCGGGGTCGCCCTGGCGACCGGCGCGGCCGCGGAGCTGGTTGTCGATGCGGCGGCTCTCGTGGCGTTCAGTGCCGAGGATGTGGAGGCCGCCGGCGGCGATGACGGCGTCGTGGTCTTTGGCGGCGTTAGCGGCGTGGGTGGCGAGGGCGCTGTCCCAATTGGACTGGGTGGTTTCAAACTCCTGCCCCTCGTAGTAAAAGCGCAGCAGGCCGGCGGCGGCCATGGGGTTGATGGCTCCCTCGGCGGCGCTGATGGCGCGGGCGAGACCTTTCTTGACGAGGTCGCGCTTGGCGACGAAATCGGCGTTGCCGCCGAGCAGGATGTCGGTGCCGCGGCCGGCCATGTTGGTGGCGATGGTGACCTTGCCGTGCTGGCCGGCCTGGGCGACGATCTCGGCCTCGCGCTCGTGGAACTTGGCGTTCAGGACGACGTGCTTGACGCCTTTGCGCTGGAGGATATTCGAGAGCAGCTCGGATTTTTCGATCGAGGTGGTGCCGACGAGGACGGGCTGCTTGTCGGCGTTGAGGCGCTCGATTTCGTCGGCGACGGCGAAGTATTTTTCTTTCGTGGTGCGGAAGACGACGTCGGGATTTTCGAGCCGGCGCATGGGCTTGTTGGTGGGAATCACGACGATGTCGAGCTTGTAGATATTGTCGAACTCGGCGGCCTCGGTTTCAGCGGTCCCGGTCATGCCGGCGAGTTTTTTGTAAAGGCGGAAGTAGTTCTGGAAGGTGATGGTGGCGAGGGTCTGATCTTCCTTGCGGATGTTGACGCCTTCCTTGGCTTCGACGGCCTGGTGGAGGCCATCGGACCAGCGGCGGCCGGCCATGAGGCGGCCGGTGAACTCGTCGACGATGATGACTTCCGGGCCCTGGGCGCCATCTTTGACGACGTATTGCACGTCGCGCTTGTAGAGGGAGTGGGCCTTGATGGCGGTCTCGACGTGGTGCTTGAGGCTCCAGTTCTCGACCTCGGCGATGTTGCCGATGCCGAGCAGTTTTTCAACCTTCTCCCAGCCTTCGTCGGAGACGGTGATGGAGCGGTGCTTTTCGTCGACGACGTAGTCGCCGGTAAGGATTTTGGTTTCGCCCTGCTCGATCTCTTCGCCGAGCTCGAGCTCGGGGATGATCTTGTTGACGCGGGCGTAGTCCCCGGTGGTCTGGTCGGTGGGGCCGGAGATGATGAGCGGGGTGCGGGCTTCGTCGATGAGGATGGAGTCGACTTCGTCGACGATGGCGAAGTAGTGGCCGCGCTGGACGCAGTCGGAGATATCAAACTTCATGTTGTCGCGCAGGTAGTCGAAGCCGAATTCGTTGTTGGTGCCGTAGGTAATGTCGGAGGCGTAGGCGGCGCGTCGCTGGGCATCGTCGAGATCGTGGACGATGACGCCGACGGTAAGGCCGAGGAACTCATAGATCTTGCCCATCCACTCGGCGTCGCGCTTGGCGAGGTAATCGTTGACGGTGACGACGTGAACGCCTTGCCCGGCGAGGGCGTTGAGATAGCAGGCGAGGGTGGCGACGAGGGTCTTGCCTTCGCCGGTGCGCATCTCGGCGATCTTGCCCTGGTGGAGGACCATGCCGCCGATCAACTGGACGTCGAAGTGGCGCATGTTGAGGATGCGGCGGCCGGCCTCGCGGACGACGGCGAAGGCCTCGGGGAGGATGTCGTCGAGGGCGGTCTTTTCGGCGGCGGCGATCTCTTTTTCGTCGGTCAGGCCTTCGAGGCGCGCGGCGATGCGGGACTTGAAGTCCTGGGTGCGGGCGCGGAGTTCCTCGTCGGCGAGCTTCTGGAGCTCGGGTTCGAAGGTGCGGATCGTCTCGACCATGGGCAGCAGGCGCTTGACGATGCGCTCATTGCTGGTGCCGAAGACTTTAGCGAGTGCGTTTTGTATCACTTTGAAGTTCCTTTGGCCGGCGCGAGGCGCGGCTGGCCGTGCCGCGTGGGCGGCGAGACAGAACGGCTTCTTTAGTTTATTAGACTTTGGGGGAGAAAAGGGGCGGTTGCCGGCAAGAGGCTGGGCCGGGGACGAAAACTACCCTCCTGGCTCGAGATTGCCGAGCCGGGCGTCGTGCTGGCCGAGGATGCGGGAGAACTGTTCGAATTCGCGGTGCATCTCGCTGCGCATGCCGGTGAGGCCGGTGCGCACGTCTTTGACCCCGGCGCGTACGTCCTTCACTTCGCTGCGTACGTCTTTACTCTCAGTGCGCACGTCCTTGATCTGGTCCCGCAAGGTCTTTTCGCCCCGGCTCAACGCCTGGTTGTTGAAGAAGATGCCGGCGAGGATGGCGAGGAGCGGGACTGCGACGACAAGTATGTCGCGCAGGTTGTGTTTTCCCGCAACGAGGGTAGAAGAGAATGCGGGTGGAGCGGGTGATTTTACTTCCCGGCGCCGGCGGCCTGCGCATCGTTCTGGAGCAGAGCGGCGAGGTGGAGGTAGCGCCTGGCCTGGCCGACATCCTGCAGGATCTGCGCTTTCAGGGCTTCCGGGGTGGGGAATTTGCGTTCGTCGCGGAGGCGGTGGAGGAAGGTCAGCTCGATGGGGGTTTCGGGGCTGAGATCGATTGGGTGGAAGTCGAGCAGGTAGGACTCGACGGCGTAGGAGTCTTCGCCGAAGGTGGGGCGATTGCCGGCGTTGGTGACGGCGTCGAAGCACTCGCCGGCTACCTGCATGCGGGTGATGTAGACGCCGTTGGCGGGGAGGAGTTCGGCGTAGGGGGCGAGGTTGATGGTGGGTACGGTGAGCCGGGTACCGATGCCTCTGCCGCTTGCGGGCGTGGATTGAATGCTGAAGGGGCGGCCGAGAAGGGCGCGGGCCGACGCCAGATTGCCGGACTGGATGAGTTCGCGAACCTTGCTGCTGCTGACCTGGATGCCGCGAACATAGCGCGGAGTGAAGATGCTGACGCGGAAGCCGAGGTCGTGGCCGAGACGGACGAGGTCTTCGGCGCCGGAGAGGGCGCGGTGGCCGAAGCGGAAGTTGTCGCCCTCGTGAACTTCGGCGGCATGGAGCGCGTCGCGGAGGATGGCGGTGACGAAGCCGGGGCCGGACATGCGGCAGAGTTCGCCGGTGAAGGGAAGGACGAGCGCGGCATCGATGCCGGAGGCGGCGAGCAGGTCGAGGCGGACGGGCAAGGGGGTGAGGAGTTTCGGGGCGGTGTCGGGATGCAGGTGGCGCGACGGGTGCGGGTCGAAGGTCACGGCGACGGAGCGGGCGCCGAGTTGCCGGGCGCTGCGCCGGAGCTCGGCGAGCAGCCACTGATGGCCGCGGTGTACGCCGTCAAAGTTGCCGATGCTGACGACGGTGGGGCCGTAATCGTCCGGTATTTCGTCGATGGAGCGGAATATCTGCATGCTGGTCAGGCTGTCTTCATAGTTCGATGGGAAGGGCGAGGCCGTCGTAGGCCAGGCGAATGTGGGAGGGGAGCGTCGGGTCGACCTCAGCGTGCAGGATCTCGTGCGACATGTGGGTAAACCAGGCGCGGCGTGCGCCGATCTTGTTGACCCATTTGGTGGCTTCCTCGATGTTGGCGTGGCTGGGGTGGTGGCGGGGACGGAGCGCATCGATGACGACGATGTCGACGCCCTGGAGCAGCGGCAGGCTGGAATCGGGGATGGCGTTCATGTCAGTGAGATAGGCGGCGTTGCCGAAACGGTAGCCGCCGGTATGCATGGAGCCGTGCAGCAGCGGGATGCGCTGAAAGACGGCGCCGCAGATGTCGATGGATTCGTGGCCGTTGAGGCGGTTGAGGTCGACGCGGGCGCGGAGCTTGTATTTCGAGTCTTCGGAGAAGGTGTAGTCGAAGACGGTTTCGAGTACTTTGGCGGTCGAGTCATCGGCGTAGAGGGGGATCCTGCCGGGGCTTTTGTAGCTGAGCGGGCGGAGGTCGTCCATGCCGAGGATGTGGTCGGCGTGGGAGTGGGTGTAGAGGACGGCGTCGACATCCATGATCTTGTGGCTGAGCATCTGGGCGCGGAAGTCGGGGCCGGTGTCGATGATGACGTTGCGGGTCTTGCCGTGAGTGGACCAGACGATGGCTGCGGAGGGGCGGAGGCGGTTATCGCGCGGGTCGGCGGAGGTGCAGACGCGGCAATCGCAGCCCAGGGTGGGAACTCCCATAGAGGTGCCGCTGCCGAGGATGAGGAGGGATGCCTGCATGGGGTTGGGTTTTCGGTTCTTTTTGCAGATCGCTAAGTGCAGATCCTTCGATTGCCTTCGGTCGCTCAGGATGACAATTTTTGCAGTGTGGGAGGACGGTCCTTTGCGAGTGCGTTGGCCGAATGGCAGGGCTTAGCGGACGAGGCCGGGTTTTGGGGTTTTGGTGGCCTGGGCGGCGATGGAGTTGGTGATTTCCAGGAACATCATGCGGAGGTTGAAGAGGGCGGTCTGGAGGAGCTTTTGCTCGCGTTCGGTGAGATTGCCTTTGGTCTTGTCGACCAGGGTGGAGAGCATGTCGATGGACTGGCGAGCGCCGATGATGTCGACGCGCGGCTTCTGGCCGGGCTCGGCGGCGGCGCCCATGGCGATGACGGCGGAGAGGTAGAACGACTGGACGACCTGTTCGAAGTCGACGCCGGGGGCGGGCGGCGCGCCGGGGTTGGCCTGACGGATCATTTCATCGAGCTGGCCGGAGGATTTCTGGTAGGCGGAGTGCTGGTCGGCGGATTCCTGGTGAGTGGGCATGGGCCCGAGCTCGTCTTCGGGGTCGTCGTCGTAGGCTCCTTCGTCGAGGCCTTCTTCGCCCTGGTCGGGATCGACGCCTTCGGCTTCTCCGGCGGTAGTGGCGGCGCCGGGAACGGCGGCAGGGGGAGTGGCGGCTTCGACCGCCGGCGTCGCTTCGGCGAGGGGGGCTTCGGCGAGGGGGGCTTCGACGATCGGCTCTTCGACCGAGGCGGCGGCGGAGGGGTCGCGGAGTTCGCCATCATAGTTGAATTTGCGGCGGTCGGTGACGGTGAAAGTAGTTTGTTTCTCTGACATAGTTTGCTTCCAATCTTTTTACGTAGCGGTATGGGTTTCGAATCGCGTTTAAGAATGTGCCGGGCGCGGCGACGACGGATCGGGTCGCCGGCAGATCAGGAGAGCGGCGGCGGATGGTCGAGCGCGGTGACGGTCCCGCCGCTGTATTCGATGCTCGACTTGCGTTCGATGACTTCGCTGCGAACGAAGCCGAGAGCGAGAGTGGTGTTGCGGCCGGGCAGATGAATTTGGGCGATGCTGGTGAGTTGGCCGATGGCGGCGGAGTTGGTGGCCGCGGCAGGAGGGTCGGGGGCGGCGAAGATCTCGGCCGGCGCCGAGGGGAGCGTGCCGGTGAGCGCAAACTGTCGCAGGCTGCGATGCACGGTGGCGCGGGAGCGGATGCGCTCGACGATTTCCTGGCCGAGATAGCAGCCTTTGGTAAAGCTGAGGGCGCGGGATTGCGAGGTTTCCTGGGGGAGATGGCGGTCGGCGATATCGACGCCGTAGCGGGGGATGCCCTCGAGGACGCGGAGTGTTTCGACGGTATCGATGCCGAGGGACGCGGCCCCGGTTTGGGCGAGGGCGGTCCAGAGTTTTGGGGCGTCTGGAGGACCGAACCAGAGTTCAAAGCGAGGGACGAGGACACTGTAGGCGTGGACCAGGGTCACGGGGATGCCGGAGAGCGTGGCTTCCGCGAACTGCAGCATGGCGAGACTGGAGGCATTGCAACCGAGGGCGTCGAGGGTTTCGGCGGCGTGGGGGCCGATGCATGCGATTCCGGTGGTTGCGTCGTCTAACGGGTGAAGCTCCACGTCATCCATAATGATGAAGTGGTCGAGATGAGCGAGGAGCCGGGCGGCCTGGGAGCGGTCGGTGTCGAGGAGAAGATGACCGGCGGCCCTGTAGATGTAGGCGTCGCCCTGAATGCGGCCCTGGGCATTGAGGATGAAGTTGTAGTTGCCGTGCTCGGCGGGAAGAGACTGGATGGCATTCGAGACCATGCCATTGAGCCAGCGGAGACGGTCTTCGCCGGTGATGCGGATGCGGGTGCGGTAGCCGAGATCGGCGATCGCGGTTGCCTGGGTGGCGGCGGCGAGTTCCTGCTGCGGGGATGAGAACAGTTCCGGTGTGAAGGCGCCGGCATGCATGCGAAGAGGGAGGCCGGGGAACTTCGCCAGCAGCCATGGTGTGAGCGCGGTGGGTGCGGGGGCAATCTCGGGGTTCAGGATGGCTGCGTCGCTCATGGTGGACTGCTCTTCTTTCATTATAGCGATGCCGGCGAGGTCGACGGGGGACGGGGTTCGGAGGGAGTTTGAAAGGAATGGGGATGGTTTTTGCAAGGAAAATGCGCAGCGCGGTGCTGTTGTGGATTGGTTTGGGAGCAGCTGTCTGCGGGGCGCAGACGACGCCGACGCCCAAGCCGGGGACGGAGCCGCCGCCGAGCAGTACGACCGGGGACCATGCCGCGGCGGACAAGAAGGCGCCGGAGACGCGGTTGACCCCGGCGCAGGGGAAAGAGCTGTTCCGGTCGGTGGATGAAATTCTGCATTTTGCCTCGGAGGACTCGAAGCTGCCGGTGAAGCGCGAGGTGAAGCGCAAGCTGCAGACGCGGGCCTCGGTCGAGAAGTACGTGGTGGACAAGTTCAACGACGATGAAGACGCCAAGCGGATGCAGCGCTCGGAGATTGTGCTGAAGAAGTTTGGCCTGCTGGACCGGGATTTTCAGCTGAAGCCGTTCCTGGTGAGCCTGCTGACGGAACAGATCGCGGGCTACTACGACAGCAAGACGAAGACGGTGAACCTGCTGGACTGGATTGCCCCGGACTCGCAGAAGCCGGTACTGGCGCACGAGTTGACGCATGCGCTGCAGGACCAGCATGTCAACCTGGACAAGTGGGAAGACAAGTCGATGCCGGATATTTCAAAGAATGTTGCGGACGACAACCGGCACATTGCGACGGACGAGGAGGACACGGCGCGGGAGGCGGTGCTGGAGGGCCAGGCGATGGCGGTGTTTGTGGATTATTCGCTGAAGCCGTCGGGCAAGACGCTGCTCGACTCGCCGGACATCGGGGCGACGCTGAAGGACCAGACGGACAATTCGGATTCGCCGGTGATGGCGCGGGCGCCGCTGCTGCTGCAGGAGTCGCTGCTGTTTCCTTATCGGGACGGGCTGACCTTTGAGCAGACGCTGATGAAGGACGAGGGGCTGGAGGGCGCGTTTGCCGGGGTGCTCGACCGGCCGCCGTCGACGAGCTACGAGATAATGAATCCGCATAGTTATGAGAAGAAGGCGAAGCTGCCGCTGCTGCAGATGCCGGATGTGCATGGGTTGCTGGACGAGCAGTATCAGCCTTATGACATCGGGGTGATGGGCGCGCTCGATGTCCGCATTCTGACGGAGTTGTTTGCCGGGGAAGAGGCGGCGGTGGCGCTGACGCCGGAGTGGGACGGCGGGATTTATTATGCCGCGCAGAGCAAGTCGGCGAGGACGGCGGAGCAGAAAGCGCAGACGGGTTCGGTAGCGCTGATGTATTTGTCGGCGTGGAAGAGCCCGGATGCGGCGAAGACGTTTGCGGCGATCTATGCCGATGAGGTGGGTAAGAAATATTCGGGAGTAAAGCGGCAGCCGGGCGTGGAGTCGGATGGGGAGAAAATCTATTCGACGAACGAGGGGCCGGTGCTGATTGCGGTCACGGGCAACCAAGTGTTTACCAGCGAGAGTTTTGACCTGACGCTGGCGCACAAACTGGAGCTGCTGATGGTCGGCGCGCAGTCGAATGAAGGGTTGCAGACGGCCAAGGCGAGACCGAGCGCCGAGGACCTAAGCGGCGGGATGGTGCATTTGTTCGCGAAATGCGGGTTGATGCGGGCGGGGATGCCGCATTGAGCCTTGGCCGGGCGTGGATGGCGGTGAGATCGAGTTTGGTTCCGGCGCGGCGTGGCTTCCGCGCTGCCTGAGGTCGGCGTCGCGTGGCTTCGGCGCAGCGCGGGAATCGGTATACTTCACAAGAAACAATCCGGGTGAGAAGAGGCGTGATCCGGGGGCGGTATTTGCCTGCGGCGCGCGGTGGAGCATGGTTTTGCAAGAAGCGGAAATCGGAATTATCGGGGGCAGCGGACTCTACTCCATGCCAGGCCTGACGAACGTCAGGGAACAACGAATCACAACTCCTTTTGGCGATCCTTCGGATGCGTTTGTGCTGGGCGAGCTGGCCGGGCGGCGGGTGGCTTTTCTTTCGCGGCATGGGCGGGGCCACCTGCTGCTGCCGTCGGAGTTGAACTTCCGGGCGAACATCTTTGCGATGAAGAAGCTGGGCGTGGGGCGGATCTTGTCGGTGTCGGCGGTGGGATCGCTCAAGGAAGAGCACAAGCCGACGGACTTCGTCGTGCCGAACCAGTTTATCGACCGGACTTTTCATCGCCACTCGACTTTTTTTGGGGACGGCATCGTGGGGCACATTGCTTTCGGCGACCCGGTGTGCGGGGTGGTGGCGAAGGCGATCGTGAAAGGGTGCGAGACGGCGGGCGTGGTGGGCAAGAGCGGCGGCACGTATGTGTGCATGGAAGGGCCGCAGTTCTCGACGCGCGCGGAATCGAATCTTTATCGCAGCTGGGGCGCCGATATTATCGGCATGACGAATCTGCAGGAGGCCAAGCTGGCGCGCGAGGCGGAGATCTGCTACGCGACGATGGCGATGGTGACGGACTACGACTGCTGGCATGAGAGCCACGAGGCGGTGACGGTCGAGCAGGTGATCGCGGTGCTGAACCAGAACGCGGCGAACGCGAGCCGGGTGGTGTCGGCGGCGGTCGCGGCGGTGCCGGCGGAACGGGATTGCGCGTGCGCGAGCGCGTTGAAGTACGCGATCCTGACGAGCCCGGCGGCGATCTCCGCGGCGGTGCATGAACGGCTGGACCTGCTGCTGGGGAAGTATTATCCCCAGGCGGGCGTTGGCGCTGCGGCGGCGAGCGGAAAGAGTGAGGCTTAATTCGTGTCGATTTTAGTAGTTGGCAGTGTTGCGTTCGATAGTATCGAAACCCCGCATGGCCGGGCGGAGCAGGTGCTGGGCGGCGCGGCGACGCATTTCGCCCTGGCGGCGAGCTATTTTACGGACGTTCGGGTAATTGGCGTGGTGGGGGAAGATTTTTCGGCGGAGCATGAAGCCGTTCTGACCCGCCGCGGCGTGGATACGCGCGGCCTGGAGCATGTGGCGGGCAAGAGCTTTCACTGGACGGGTTCGTACCTGAAGAACCTGAACGAGGCGCAGACCCTGAAGACGGAACTGAATGTTTTCGAGACATTTGCACCGAAGATTCCTGCGGCGTACGAGGACAGCGAGTTCCTGTTCCTGGCGAACATCGATCCGGTGCTGCAGGCGAATGTACGGCGGCAGATGCCGAAGGCGAAGATGGTGTGCGGCGACACCATGAATTATTGGATCCACGATCATCGCGCCAACCTGGAGAAGGTGCTGGCGGCGCTGGATGCGCTGCTGATCAACGATGGCGAGGCGAAGATGCTGGCCGGGGAAGAGAACCTGGTGCGGGCGGCGGAGAAGATCCTGACGACGGGCCCGAAGACGCTGATTATCAAGCACGGGGAGTATGGGGCGACGGCGTTTTTCAGCGAGCGGTCGTTTACCAATGAGCCGGGCGGGAGCAAGCCGGGGTTGGTTGCGACGCCGTTTCGCGCGCCGGCTTTGCCGCTGGAGGCGGTGGTCGATCCGACCGGGGCGGGCGATTCGTTTGCGGGGGGATTTTTCGGCTACCTGGCGTCGCAGCCGGAGGTGACGCCAGCGGCATTCAAGCGGGCGATGTTCTATGGCGGGGTGATGGGTTCGTTTGCGGTGGAGAGATTTGGGACGGAACGTGTGCAGCAACTGAGCCGCGAGGAGATCGATGCCCGGTTTGCCCGCTTCCGCGAGCTCTCGCACCTTGACTGAAGGAGCCGGGAGCCAGGAAGCGGCGGCTGCGACGGGGCCGGGCGGGAAGGGGATTCCGGAAGGGAAGGCGCTGGCGAGCGAGTCCCGGTTCGTGGGCCTGATCGCGGCTCTACTGGGGGTGCTGTGCTTCAACTATTGCGCACGGCATAACCTGCTGCTGCTGTATGGGGACGCGGTGGCCCACCTGCATATCGCGCGGCGGGTCTTCGATACGTTAAATCCGGGATTTCGGCAGCTGGGTTCAGTATGGCTGCCGCTGCCGCATTTGCTCATGCTCCCGTTCGTCGCGCACCTGAGCTGGTGGCAGAGCGGACTGGCCGGGGCGATTCCGTCGATCGGCTGCTACATATGGGGTTGCGTGGGGATGTACCGGCTGGCGCGGCTGTGGTTGAGCGTGGGGCCGGCGGCGATTGCGGCGGCGGCTTATGGTTTGAATCCCGGGCTGCTGTACATGCAGACGACGGCGATGACGGAGCCGTTGTTCCTGGCGGAGATGATCTGGACGACGCTCCTGATTGCGAGGTTCTGCCGGGTGTGCCGACAGGCGGCCTGGGCGCCGGCGGTCGACCGCAGCGCGGCGAGATTGCTGACGGGCGCAGGGCTGGTGCTAGTGGCGGCGGTGTTTACCCGGTATGACGGATGGATCTTCGCCTGCTTTGCGTGGGCGATTGCCACGATCGCCATGCTGAAGGGCGGGCACTGGCGGGGGCGTGCCGGCGGGGCTTTTCTATTGGTCACGGTGATGCTGGCGGCGGCGCCGCTGGTGTGGATGGCCTACAACGCGAAGCAGTTTGGCGATCCGCTGGACTTTTTACGCGGGCCTTACTCGGCGAAGGCGATTGAAGAACGGACGACCCCCCCGGGGGCGTGGCATCATCCCGGCTGGCACAACATGGGGGTGGCAGCGCTGTACTTTCTGAAGGCGGCGGAGCTGGGGGCGGTGCCGCAGCGGCTGGCAAATCTGCTGCTCTGGGTGACGGTGGCGGGTACGGCGGCCGGGGTCGCCCGGTGGTGGAAGGAGGATATGGCGGCGGCGCTGCTGCTGTGGGTGCCGCTGCCGTTTTATGCGTACTCTGTGGCCTATGGCTCGGTGCCGATCTTCATCCCGCCGTGGTGGCCGCACTCCTGGTACAACACGCGCTACGGTATGGAGATGCTTCCGGCGTTCGCGCTTTTCCTGGCGATGCTGGTTGGCTGGCTGCTGAGCAGGACGCAGCGAGGGGCGAGCTGGATTGTTTCCGGAGTGTTGCTGGCGGTGGTGGTGAATAGCGTGTTCGTGACGAGGGCGGGGCCGCTGGTGCTGCAGGAGGCGATCGCCAATTCGCGGGACCGGATCCCGTTTGAACAGGCGATTGCGCGGACTCTTTTTCCGCTTTCGGTGCGGAGCCGCGGGCCGATTCTGATGTCAACCTCGGAGCACGTGGGCGCGCTGCAGATGGCGGGCATTCCCCTGAAGCGAACTTTGAACGAAGGTGATTACTACCAATGGCCGGGCGCCCTGAAGGACCCGGCCGGGTCGGCAGCGCTGGTGGTGGCCCTGGATGGGGACGCGGTCGCGAAGGCGGTCGAGGAACATCCGCAGGGATTGCAGCTGCTCACCGTGATCCGCTCGAACGACCAGCAGACGGCGCGCATTTATTCTTCGCAGGGAGCGGCAGGCCGCTGATTGAGCAGCGAGCTTAAGACGGCGAGGACGACGGGCGGGCGATGCTACGATTTCGTGAGCGGTAAGCGACGATGACGATCGATCCACAGCAGGGCGGCCATGTGCTGAGTTTCAGCAACCTGCAGCAAATGAGCCTGGCAAGCGGAGTAGCGGCGCGACTGTTGAGCGCGGCAGCGCTAGGCGGCCTGGTGGGCCTGGACCGTGAGTTCCATCACAAGCCGTCGGGGATCCGCACGAACCTGCTGATTTGCTTTGCGGCGGCGCTGTTTACCTTTCTCTCGCCGGTTATCGCGGGGGAGGGGAGTTCGAACAAGGGGCAGATCGCTTCGAATATTGTGCAGGGCATCGGCTTTCTGGGAGCGGGGCTGATCCTGCACGACCGGAACCGGGTAAGCGGGTTGACGAGCGCGGCAACGGTGTTTGCGGTTGCGTTGATCGGCATGGCCTGCGGAGCGGGACTGTATGCGCCGGCGGTGCTGGCGACGGTGACGGTGCTGGTGGCGCTCGAAGGCGTGGGGGTGCTGGAGAAGCGAGGCAACCTGAAGACCTACATGCGTATTTATGAAGTGAGGGGAAGAGATGCTGTGGAGATGGAGAAGACGGTGCTGCGGGCGATGGACAGCGAAGGACGGCATCTCGCCGACCTGCAGCGAAGCACGGTAGGCGGGGTGGAGCGCGCGACGTTCAATGCGCAGGCGACGACCAAGGGGCATGCCAAGTTGAAGCGGGTGTTGAAGGACTCCGACGGCATCGATGCAGTGCTGACCTTCCGCAGCTGGGAGGACGATTGATCTCCTTTGTGAAGGCGCATGCGTGCGGGAACGACTTCCTGGTCGTCGGGGCGGAGGGAGTGCCGGCGGAGGAGCGGAGCGCAACGGCGGTACGCCTGTGCGCGCGAACGACGGGCGTCGGAGCGGACGGCGTGGAGTACCTGGAGTGGACCGGGGAGCGGTCGGGGCGCATCCGGCTGTTTAATGCGGACGGATCGTTTGCGGAGATCTCGGGCAACGGGACGCGCTGCGTAGCGGCGTGGATGGCCCATGAGAGACAGGCCGCGGCAGGGGACGTGCTGGTGGTGGAGACCGATGCGGGACGGCGGGAATGCCGGATCGTCGAGACCGGCGAGCGGCGCTTCGAGATTGCGATGGGCATGGGAGTTCCCGAGCTCAAGGCGGCGTCTGTGCTGCTGGCTGGAGGATTGCGGGTGGAGGGTACGGTAGTGTCGATGGGAAACCCGCACTTTGTGATCTTTGTGGAGCAGGAGACCTTTGCCGTCGATGGGCGGAGCTGGGAGCAGATGGGTCGGGAGATTTGTTTTCATCCTGACTTTCCCGGGCAGACGAATGTCGAATTGGTGCGGGTGGTGAGCCAGCGGGAGATCGAGATTCGGATCTTTGAACGCGGCGCGGGGCCGACGGCGTCGTCGGGGACCGGGACGTGCGCCTCGGCAGCGGCGGCGATTCGCTTCCGCGGCCTGGATGCGGACTTGCGGGTGAGAGCGCCGGGGGGGGAGCAGGCGGTGAACTGGCCGGGAGGACCGGCGGCGATGATGCTGACCGGGCCGGCGGAGCTGGTAGCCACGGGCGAGGCCTTTTGATGGCGGCAGCGGTGTTGAAGCCGGCCGCGCTGCGGGCGGGCGGGCGGATCGCGGTGATTGCCCCGGCGAGCTCCGCAAAAGCGGAGCGGGTGGATGCGGGCATCGCTGCGCTGCGCGCGCGGGGATATGAGGTGGTCGAGGGAAGGCATCTTCGCGGGTCGTCGCCGCAGTATTTTTCTGGAACGGTCGAAGAGCGGCTGGAGGACCTGCATTGGGCTTTTGGCGATGCGGAGGTCGACGCGATTCTTTGTAGCCGTGGCGGTTACGGATCGAATTATGTGCTGGAACGCCTGGACCTAGGGATGATGCGGGACAATCCCAAGATTTTTCTGGGTTATAGCGATATGACGGTGTTGCAGACGTGGCTGCTAGACCGGGCCGGGCTGGTTTCGTTTCATGGCCCGATGGCTGCGGCAGACTTCGACCGCGGCGATGGCGTGGACGAAGCGAGTTTTGAGGCTGCGATTACGGGCGGCATAGCGACCCTGAACGCGGCCGAGGGCTTGCGTACGCTGCGGCCGGGGAGGGCGTCGGGAACGCTCTACGGGGGATGCCTGAGTATGATCGTCTCGACGCTGGGGACGCCGTTTGCCGCGCAGACGGAAGGCAAGCTGCTGTTCCTGGAAGACCTGAGCGCCAAGCCCTACCAAATCGACCGGATGTTGCGGCAGCTGATTCTGGCGGGCAAGCTGGACGGCGTGCGAGGGATCGTTTTTGGGGAGATGCTGGACTGCGTGTCGAAACGAGCGGATGGCAGCAGCGATCCGGAGCTGCTGGATGGAGTGATCCTGCGGGTGCTGGAGTGGTTCGATGGGCCGATCGCGATTGGTTTGCGCTCGGGGCATGTGTCGCGGGGGAATGTGACGTTACCGTTTGGGGTAGAGGCTGAGCTGAATCTAAGAGAGAGTGACGCGGCCGGGGCATCGACGCTACGGATGCTGGAGCCGGCGGTGCGAAGTTGAGTGGGATGGACGCGAAGAAACATATACACCTGATCGGGATCTGCGGCACGGCGATGGCGTCGCTGGCGGGGATGCTCCAGTTGAAGGGCTATCGGGTTACGGGATCGGACATGGCGGCTTACCCGCCGATGTCCGATTTTCTGCGCGGGCTGGGGATTGCGATCGGGGAGCCGTTCTCAGAGAAGAACCTGGAGCCTGCGCCGGACCTGGTGATTGTCGGCAATGCGTTGTCGCGGGGGAACCCGGAGATTGAATGTGTGCTGGACCGGCGGATCCCGTTTACTTCGCTGGCGCGGATGATTCACGACGACTTTGTGACCGGGCATGAGTCTCTGGTGGTTGCCGGGACGCATGGCAAGACGACGACGACCAGCATGCTGGCGTGGATCTATGAGGTTGCATCGCGAACGCAGCCGGATCTGGCGCCCTCGTTCCTGATCGGCGGGATTGCGGAAAACTTCGGATCGAGCTTTCAGCTGCGGGATGGACGGCCTTTCCTGCTGGAAGGGGATGAGTATGACACGGCGTTTTTCGATAAAGGGCCGAAGTTCATGCATTACTTTCCGGATGCCTTGATCCTGACGCATGTCGAGTTCGATCATGCGGATATTTACAGCGACCTGGACGCGGTGAAGACGGCGTTCAAGCGGCTGGTGAACCTGGTGCCGCGACGCGGGAGAGTGGTTGCGTACGATGGCGCGGAGAATGTAACCGAATGTATTACGAATGCGTTTTGCCCGGTGGAGCGGTATGGATTTCGAGAGGATTCGTACTGGCGAGTGAGTGGGCTGACGCAGAAGGAGAGCCACACTCGCTGGAGCGTCGACCGGAATGGCGAGCGGTGGGCGGAGCTCTCAATGCCGATGGCGGGGGAGCATAACGCGTTGAATGCGACGGCGGCGGCGGCGCTGGCGGCGGGGCAGGGCGTGGGGCTGGCTGCGATCGAAGAGGCGCTGCGGACGTTTGCGCGGGTGAAGCGGCGGCTGGAGGTGAAGGCGGTGATCGACGGGGTGACGATCATCGACGACTTCGCGCATCATCCAACGGCGATCCGGGAGACGCTGCGGGCGCTGCGTGCCGCGTATGCGGGAGCGCGGCTGTGGGCGGTGCTCGAGCCGCGCTCGAATACGCTGCGGCGCAATGTGTTTGAGCGAGAGCTGATCGCGGCGTTGGGGATTGCGGATGAGATCGTGCTGGCCGGGGTCTTCAAGCAGGAGAGTATTCCGGAGGGGGAGCGGCTTCATCCGGAGACGATCCTGCAAGGGCTGGAGGCGGCAGGGCACGGGGCGGAGCTGCATGCGAATGCGGATGAGATTGTCGAGGCGATCGCACCGAGGCTGCGGAGCGGCGATGTGGTGGCCATTCTTTCCAATGGCGGCTTCGAGGGGATCTACGAGAAGCTTCCGCGCCGGTTGGAAGCGATGAATATGGCGGCGGAAGCGCGGCCGGGAGACGCATGATCCCGGCGCTGACGCTGCTCTTGAGCTACATATTGCTGGCGATTCCGGCGGCGGTGGTGGGGATACCCTGGACGCTGATCAGCGGAGACATCTCGCTACTCTACCGATGGTCGATGTGGATTGTGCGCACGGGTTTACGGCTGGCGCGAATCGAGGTGGAGGTCACGGGAAGGGAGCTGGTACCGGCGGGGACGGCTTGCATCTTCATGTCGAACCATGTGTCGAACCTGGATCCGCCGATTTTGCTGCCGCTGATTCCGGGGAGGACTTCGGTGTATTTGAAGCGCTCGCTGATGAAGATCCCGGTGCTGGGCTATGGGATGAAGCTGGCTGATTTTGTTCCTGTCGATCGCGACGGGAAGATGGAGAGCGCGAAGGAGAGCGTGCGCTTCGGGGCGCGGGTGCTGCGGTCGGGCGTGCATGTCATGACGTTTGTCGAGGGAACGCGTTCGCGGACGGGACGGTTACTGCCCTTCAAGAAGGGCCCGTTTTTTCTAGCGATGGAGTCGGGCGCGCCGGTGATCCCGGTTTCAGTCTGGGGGACTGAGGGCATGATGAAAAAGGGCGGCCTGACGATCGTTCCGGGCGTGGCGCACGTGCAGTTTCATGCGCCGCTGTGGCCGCGGGATTTTGAACGGCGCGAGGATCTGCTGGCGGCGGTGCGGGCGGCAATCGAATGCGGGCTGCCGGCGTGGATGCATGCGGCGGCCGGAGAGGGGAGCCGCGCCGCGATGAAGACGCAGGTTGCCCGGCTGCGGGGAGCGGCGGCAAAAGCGGCGCGATAGGCGGGGGCCGGTCTAAAGGCGCCAGAGACAGATTATTTGATGAACGCGTTGTAGCCGGCGCCGGAGAGCTTCTGGCGCATGTTCCGAGCCTCATCGCGGCTGTTGAATGGGCCGATCTGGACGTGAAGGAGCTTGTCTTGCGGCTCGCTGCGGACGGTCGGGTCGAAACCGTTTTTGTGCAGGGCGGCGGCAAGCGCTTCGGCATCGGAGCGGCTTCTGACGGCGGCGATCTGAACCATGATTGAAGGGCTGGGGATGGCCGGAGCGGCTTCGTTGGGAGATCTGTTGGCAGTGGCGGCAGGCTGTGGAGCGGAGCGGACGGTCGAGAGTGGCTGCGGCGCGGGGCTGGCTGAAGCCGCGGCGGTCGGAACGATGACACGGGCGGCGGCGTCCGGCTGGGCGTTGCCGGGATAGTCAGGGGTCTGGGCGGAGGGTTTCGGGGCAATCGCAGGTGCAGTAGCCCGGGGCGCTTCGTAGAGTGGTTCGGACGAGACGTACGGGCCGGGGCTGCGGTGCCCGATGTTGTAGCCGAAGCCGAAGAAGAGACCGCAGACCAGCGCGATCCCGAAGAAGATGCCGAGGAGCGAGCCGAGGCCGAGGTTGAGCTCTGTTTCCCTAGCGGGGCCGGGAATGTCGTCCTCGTCGTAGATTTGTGCCGCTCTCATGGAGTTTCCTTTGGAATGACGATGGGATTTGCGTCTGCCGCGGGCGGGGCGAAGTTCATCGTTTTATTGAAGAGGGTGAGCAGCTCGAGGGGCAGCGGAAAGACGATGGTGGTGTTCTTTTCAACGCCGATCTCGGCGAGGGTCTGCAGATATCTCAACTGCAGGGTCATGGGCTGGGTGGCCATGAGCTGGGCGGCGTCGACGAGTTTCTGGGCGGCGTTGAATTCCCCCTCGGCGTGGATGATCTTGGAGCGTTTGTCGCGCTCGGCCTCGGCCTGTTTGGCCATGGCGCGGAGCATGGATTCGGGCAGGTCGACCTGCTTGACCTCGACGCTCACGACCTTGACTCCCCAGGGTTCGGTGCGCTGATCGATGATGGTCTGAATGCGCTGGTTGAGCTGATCGCGGTGGGAGAGCAGGCCGTCGAGCTCGACCTCGCCGAGGACCGAACGGAGCGTGGTCTGGGCGAACTGGGAGGTCTGGTAGACGTAGTTGGCGACCTCGACGACGGCGCGGACGGGATCGAGGACGCGGAGGGTGATGACGGCATTCACCTTGAGGGTGACGTTGTCGCGGGTGATGACGTCCTGAGGCGGGACCTCGAGAACTTCCTGGCGAAGGGAGATGCGGACGATCTGATCGAGAGGGCGAAAGACGAAGATGACGCCTGGGCCCTTGGCGGGCAGATGCACCTTGCCGAGCCGGAAGACGACGCCGCGCTCATATTCGCGAAGGATGTTGACGGAACTGATCAGGTAGAGAACGATGATCGCGAAGAAGACGAGAACGGGGATACTGAGCATCATCGAGCCTTTCTAGTGCTATAGTACTGCGGTTCGGCGGGTCATCCGCGGTTGGCGAGGTGTGGAGTCGTGACGGGAATCCGTTCTACTAACAGGGTCAGATCATGCACGCCGCGCACCTGGACGGGTTCTCCGGGAGCGACAGGGAGGGAAGATTCGGCCTGCCATAGTTCTCCGTGAACGAGGACCTGGCCGGAGGGCGCGAGCGGCTGCTGGGCGATGGCGGTGAGGCCGATGAGGGCGTCGATGCCGGTGACCGACTTGGCGCGACGAGCGCGGATGGCGATGCGGACGAGGAAGACGGTAATGAGGGCGAAGGCCGCGCCAGCGGCGATCGCGGTCGCGAACTGGACGCGCAGCTCGGGGATCGGGCCGTCGACCAAGGTGAGCAGTCCGAAGATGAGGCAGAGGGTCCCGACGGAAGCGAGGATGCCGTGACTGGCGAATTTTGCTTCGAGCAGGAGCAGGATGAGGGCGCCGAGCAGCAGCATGACCGCGGTGTAGCGGACGGGCAGCAGATTGAGCGAGAAGAGGGAGATGCAGACGAGAAGAGTGCCGAGCGCGCCCGGAATGATGGTGCCGGGCACGTTGAATTCGAGATAGATGAGCAGGGCTCCCGAGATCAGGCAGAGGACGGCGAGGTTGGGATTGACGAGCTTATCCAACAGGCGTTCGCGGAGGGTGGGATCGACAGAGATCAGGGGAGCGTCTTTGGTGTGGAGGGTGGTCGTGGTCCCGTTGAAACGCGTGATGGCGCTGCCGTCGATAGCATCGAGCAGCTCGCGATCGGTCGAAGCGACGAGGGTGAGGAGATTGAGCTTGAGGGCTTCCTGCTCGGTGTAGGACTTGGAATTGAGCACGGCGTCTTCGGCGGCGGCGGTGTTGCGGTTGCGGCGGGCGACGAAGGAGCGGAGAAAGGCGGTGGTGTCGTTCTCGAGCTTCTGCTTCATGATGGGATCGAGGGTAGCTCCGCCCTCGACGACGGGATGGGAGGCGCCGGCATTGGTGCCGGGCGCCATGGCGGCAACGTCGGCTGCCTCGAGCAGGAAGAAGCCGGCAGAGCCGGCGCGGCTGCCGGAGGGAGCAACGTAGACGATGACGGGGACGGGCGACTCGAGGATGTGCCGCACCATTTCGCGAGTGGTATCGAGCAGGCCGCCGGGGGTGTTGAGTTCGATGAGAACGGCGGTCGCATGGAGGTTTTCTGCCTGCTGCAGGCCGCGCACGAGATATTCCTCGCTGATGGGCTGGATGGTGTCGTCGAGATGGAGGATGACGACGGATCCGGCGGCGGCGGGCGAGGGAAGCGAGAGGGCAAGGGACAGAGAGAGAAGGGCGAAGATGGGGAGGAGAAAGAGGCGGGCTGGACGGAGCATGTTCACTGCACCTGCTGACCCCTTGATTGTAGAGCCTGACGGAGGCCGAGCGCTGCGGAGTTCCTGGGTTCGAGTTGGAGAGCCTGGCTGACCTCGCCGGCGGCGGAGGACAACTGGTTGGCCTGGAGATCGAGGCGGGCCATGACGAGGTGAGCTTCCGCGTTGGGCCTGAGCTGCAGAGATTGCTGGGCCTGGAGGCGGGCGGCGGCGGTGTCGCCGCTTTTTTCGCGGACCTGGGCAAGTCCGGCGTGGGCGGCGGCGTTGGTCGAGTCGGCCGTTAACGCCTGCTGAAACTGGCGCTCGGCTTCGAGCAGGAGTCCGCTGTTGAGGTAGCGGGCGCCGGCGGTCGCGAGCTGGGCGGCGCGGGCGGAGGGCGAGAGGGTTTCAAGCTTCATGGCCTGCATCTGGTCGATGACGAAGGCGGCCTGGCGGAAGGCGGCTTCATTGTAGTTCCGCTTGATTCGCTCCAAGGGAGCGCTTGGAGGGCCGGCTGGGGTCGCGGGTGAGCTGGCGGAGGTTGCCGTGGGGGTTGTGGTCGTGGCGGGCGGAGTTGCGGCGGCGTTCGGCCTTGCGGCGACCGGGGATTGGAGCGCGGCGAGCAAGGACTGGGCTTCGGAATCCTGAGGGCGGATTTTGAGGCATTCGTTGACCTCATGGATTGCGCCGGAAATGTCGTTGCGGCGCCGCAGGGCGAGCGCGAGATTGAAGTGGTAGTCGGGGTCTTTGGGATCGGTGTTGATGGCCTGCTGGAAGAGCGAGACGGCATCGCGATCCTGGCGGCTGACGGCGACGCCCTCGTTGTTAATGACCTCGGAGAGCGGCAGCTGGGTGGCGACAAAGGCGAAGGACCGCTCGGCCTGGGCGTAGCTGCCGGTGTAGAAGGAGGCGAGGCCGCGGTCGAACTCCGCGCTGAGTGCGGAGGGTTCGGTCCTCGGGACCTTGCCGAAGGCGGCGGCGGCGAGTTCATACTCCTGCTGGTGGAAGTAGAGCCTGCCCAGAGCGAGCCAGGCGGGGTAGTAGCCGGGATCGATGCTGACTGCGGTTTTCAGGTGCTTGATCCGCTCTGCCGGGGAGTCTTCGACGAGGCCGCGGGTGTAGTTTTCAAAGGCGCTGAGCGGAAGTTTGGCGTCGGCGGCGACGAAGGTTTGTTCGGCTACGGGGTAGGCGGGGTCGATCTGGCGGATGAGGCGCCAGGAGAGGCTATTGATGCCATCGAGCAGGCGGGGCAGATCGACCTGTACGTCGACAGGCGGACTGAGTTTGAGCTGGTTGATGTCGAGGACGCGGGCGGTCAGGGTCAGCCGTTTGCCGTCGCTGATGTAGGAGCCGAGGATGACGGCATCGGCGTCGAGGTTCTGGGCGAGGCGTATGGTGCTGGCGCGGGAGGGGCGGAAGTTCGGGGGCAGGCCGAGATGATCGAGAGCGTAGAGGCGATCTTCGCGGTCGATGGGGAGAAAGCCGGCGGATTCGAGACGGCGATCCATGACTTCGGGGACGGACTCGCCCATCCAATCGATATTGTTTTGCTGGGTGGAGCGGTTCTCGAAGGGAAGGACGAGGATGAGCCGGCCGCCGGGCGAGGTCTCAACGACTGCAGCGGTCGATGGCGAAACGGGGGTTTGCTGGGCGGTGGCGGCCAGGTGGAATCCACCGGCCAGGACGACGGCGAGCAGGCGGCAAAGAGAAGATGGTTTCACGCTCACGTCATTATAGTTGGCGCGGGATTGCGGGCGCGGCGGGGGGTCTTCGGTCTTAGCCATGTTCAACGGCGGGAGAGACTGAAGGGACGATCAGCGGCGGGGGGTGAGGAGGGGCGGAGGAGGGAGTTCGCCGGGGTGCAGGCTGGCCAGCTGGGGACGGTCAAAGTGCAGGATTGCGACCCACTGGCCGTCGCGATCGGCTTCCCAGACGAGCTGGCCGGCGAGTGCCTGGGCGATAGCCTGCGGAGCGAGGTCGTGGTGAAAGTCGAAGAAGCGAGTGTCGAGGGCTTCACTGGCGGGGCCGAGGCTGAAGGGGAGATTGGGCGGGTCGTACTTGGTCGAGAAGGGGAAGGCAACCGTGTAGGGTTCGGTGAGGTGAGCGGCGGCCTGGATGGCGGCGAGAGAGAAGTTCTCGATTTTCACGACAGGCACGGGTTTGCGAACGTAGCCGAGCTCGGGTTTGGAGAGTTCGTCGGTGGCGGGCCAGGCGGTGAGGACGGTGGAACCGGGATACTGGCGGACGATGCGCCCGATGGCCTGCTGATGGAGCCGGACGACGTTGGCGTAGGCGAGATTGTCTTCCGGGGCGAAACGGTAGGGCGGGTTGAGGCGGAGCCCGGCGAGAAAGGCGACGGCGGTGAGCAAGGCAAGAGCCGGCCAGTAGAGGACGCGGCGGCGCCAGGTATTGACGCAGAGCAGGAGGATGAGCGGATAGAGCGGGAGCAGATAGCGGGTGAGCAATGCTCCGCCGAGGACGGAGAAGAGCACGAGATTAGCGGCGATGATGACGAGGATGCGCACCTGGGCGGAGATGGGGACGCGGGGACGGAGCCTTCCGGTGCTCTCAGGGAGGGCGGGGAGGATCATGGCGGCAAACATGCAGAGCACCGGGACGAAGAGATTCATATAGGCGGTGACATGCAGAATGCGATGGCCGAGAGCGAGGAGAATGCGGAGGGGCGTGAGGGTCGCGGTGGCGTTGTAGCGGAGGAATTCGGGGTTGCCGAAGATGAAACCTGTCTTATGCCGATGGTAGGCGTACCAGGCGGCGAGCGGTAGCGCTGGAGCGAGCAACAAGAGCAGGCGGGGCACGAAGCCCGCTTGGACTGAGGGTGAGTTGCGGGATTTCAAGAAGACGGCGGCTTCGTAGATGCCGAGCGAGAGGGGAACGGCGATTGCGGTTTCTTTGGAGAGAGCGGCGACCGAGAACAAGGCTGCGGCGATGCAGTCATCCCGACGGTTGCCGGCGAAGACGTAGGAGAGGGCCCAGAGGGTTGCGGCAGCGGCGAAGAGATCCGCGTGGGCGAGGGTGCTTTGGGCAAACCAGACGGGATAAAGGGCGGTGAGGACGGTGGTGACGGCGGCTACCTGAGGCAGCCCGGTGAGAACAAGCGAGAGGCGGTAGACGCCGAGCAGGGCGAGGGAGGCGACGAAGGCCATCGCGGTGCGGGTGACGGAGGGAACCATGCCGCCGAGCTTCCACCAGGCGGCGAGATAGATTGAGGGCAGCGGCGGATGCGCGTTCGAGAGAGTCGAGGCGGGAATGAGCGAGCCGGTGCGGAAGAAGTCCCAGGCGGCGGGGATATAGTAGCCGGCTTCGTCCCAGTAGTAGGGCAGGCGGAGCAGGGTGGCATGGCTGAGATAGATGCCGACGAAGAAGAGCGGCAGAAGCATCCACAGCGGCACGGGGCGGTCGCGGCGCATGCCGGGGAGTGAGAAGCTGCGGGAGTGCGGGATGGAGGATGATTTCATTCCGGCCGGGCTCTCGCAATTCTGACTGGCGGCATTCGGGAGGACGCGAAGCGGCAGTGCTTTGGCTGTGGGTCGGGCGTGGTAAGGCGGCTTAGTTTACCGGCCCATCGGGAAGGCGGGGCGGCTGCTGCTCAAGTGAGATGTTGCCGAAGGTCTGCTGGTACTGCGCCAGATTCTGCCCGAGCACGTTCCAGAAGGCTTTTGCCTGCTGCGGACTGAGGTAGATGCCCTGGGCGTTCTCGATGTTTACCTCTTCGGCGGATTCCTGGCGCAGGATGCCGAAGGCGAGGTGAAATTCCCACATGCTGACACGGATCTGGACGCTGTTGGCGTAGGTTTCCCGGTAGTCGGGAGTCTTGGAAAGGTTGATTTTGGGTTGGGCCGGGGAATGACTTGAACTCATGTCTTAAGGGTATTCCATTCTCGTGAGAAGTCCAGTGAGGGGATGATGGAAGGACAAGGAAGTCGAGGCGCTCGTTGAGCGGGGTGGGGGGATGGGAGGAGAAGGCGGGTACCCGCAATTGTTTGCGGGCACCCGCCTTCGGCATTCGGTCGATATGGGCCGTTCGAGTGGGGTGGCTGGCGGTTATTTCATGCCGATGCCCTGAAGCAGGACATTGGCGTCGCCGGCTCCGTTGCTGCCGAGGTTGAGGGTGATGGTGTGCGGTCCTGCTGACAAGGCAGTGAACTGGATGTTTACGTTACAGGTGCGGCCGGGGAGGGTGCCTCCGAGGCAGTATGCGGGATTCTGGCTCACGATTTTGTAGCTGGGGCTTTCGAAATGGGGCGAGATGATGAGGTTTCGATTGCCGATGTTTGTGACGGCCAGCGGCAACGTCCTGTTGCTGCCAAGGGGGATCGAGCCGAAGTCCAGTGGAGTGAATTGCGAACGATAGGCGGTGACCAGGTATGGTTCCGGATCCCCGTAGTTCTCGGTAATAAAAACATCGCCAGTCGAGTTCGCCGTAAAGGCAAAGGTCGGATCCCCAGCATCCGAATAGTAATAAGCAGCGAAGGTGACGAGAGGGACCTGCGTGGCGCTGCCGGCTGGATACTCCACCGTGTAGAGGGTATAGAACGGGTCGTATCCGTTATCCGAGGTTTCGTCTATGGAAAGAAGATCGCCCAGGCCGTCGAACACTCCGTCGACTACCGGTTCGCCCTTGCTGAGCACCAGCTCCGGACCTCCGTTGGCGGGCTCGATGGCGCTTATGTACGTTGGATTACTCCCGCCGCCGGAGTAGGTGAGGAACAGGTCACCTACAACATCCACTGCCATCCCCAAAATGCTCCCGTGCCGACTGACCGTAACCACGCAAGACGGACTCTGGCAACCATATGGCAGTTTCAGTATGCGGCTGGGCCCGGCGGGGGGGCCAGGATCCTGAACGAAGAGGTCGCCCGCGCCATCTACTGCGAACTCATTTAAGAGCGGTAGATTGCCCAAAGGGAGCGTGATCTGTGGACCGCCGCCAGCAGGCAATTCCAGTACGACGCCTTGCTGGGGTGAAGTAGAAAGAGCAGACGCGACGAAAAGATCCCCGGCGCCATCCACAGCGATCGGGCTGAAACAGGGGCACCCCCCCATCGGGCCGAGCGTTCCAGTGAAATCGAAGGGAAGCTTCACCTGAGGACCGCCTCCGGCGGGCAACTCGTATACCGCTCCACTCTCAGGGCCGTAGGCAAAGGCGAGGTAAACGTTCCCGGCACCGTCGACCGCGGGCTGAATTGTAGCAGGTACAGTTGCCCCCGGCTCTCCCGCGGGATTGTCGAAACCTCGATATGTAACCAGTCCATCGGCGAGGGCTCCGATCTGTGGGCCATTTCCAGTTCCCCATATCGGCGTCATCGCTAGCACCTTTCCGCTTGCGGCGACGATCTGGACAGCGCCAGCGCTGGCTCCGGCAAATCTTGGGGCAAACGTGACATTGACGGCGCAGGTTTCCCCAACGGTTACGCCTCCGGTGCAAGTGGTCCCATTGGCGAGAGTGAAGTCGAGGTCCGGCGCGCCCATGGTCGGGACCTTCGGTGTGCCGAGCGTACCGCCCGAGGTGACTTTGTAATCCAGGGTCATGGTTTTGCTGCAGGGCGCCGGCTTGGCCTGACCGGGCTTACAGAGATTGGCGCTGCCGAAGTTAACCGAGGATGTTGCGCCGGTGAAGGCCAGGGTTTGCGCGTGAAAGCTCGCAGGAGCGAGAAGGGCGAGCGTCGTACCGAGCAGAAGACCAGGGCTGGGCAGCCGGCATTGGCAGAAAAGCTGGAGAGAAGAGAGCCGCGGCGAATGTTTCATCGTGTAGATTCCTTTCAACTGAATTGAGGAAGGGCTTGTAGCTGCACCACATTGAGCGGTTTCAAAGGGACCCCCCGCCAAAGCCAGGCTTCCCCCTCGCACAGAGGGTTGCGATTCTTGCCGATGCCCTGCAGCGGGACGTTGGCGTATCTTCGGCTTTGACCGTTTGCGCTATCGCGGCATAGGAAAGAACCACAACCGGCTGTGCACCTGCTTCGCACTCGGCAACATCTATCTCCATCGCAAACGGCTGGCCATGCTCGGGTCGTAGTGTGTCTGGAGTGCTGGAAATGCCTGTTGATCGTTCAAATCAGGTAACGCTACGACAAATATCACCTCAAGTTACAGCGATGGTCTGCTTATTAAAGTCAATTGTGTTTGTAGATTGCTCTCTACGTCGTGCCGGTTCCCTTCAGAAGAGTAACCGTATCTGCGGCTCCATTGCCCTTCAGCGTAAGTTCAATGCTGTGCGGTCCGAGCTGCTGAGGAGCAAACTGGATTTGCAAGGTGCAGGTATGGGCTGCGGCGACCCCAGCCAGACAGTTTTCCGGCGTGGCACTCAGGATCTTATAGCTTTGGCTTTCAAGGGACGGCGTGACAGTCAGCGTTTCGTTCCCCGTGTTGGCGAACTGCAATGGCAGCGTCTTGGTGCCGCCTACTGAGACCGAACCAAAGTCGAGAGTTGGCAGCTGAGAGCGCTGCAACTCATAGACTTCATGTAAATCCCCACTCAGGTAATAAAAGTTTCCGGCAGAATCGATGATTGGACTAGGACGAAAGCTCGTGTTGAAAGGCTCGGTAATCGTGGCGCTGGCTCCGGGCGCAAGCTCCTGGTTCCCTAGCAGAACATCGCTATTTCCGTCTACCACCAGCGGGATTTGTAAATTCTGAGTCGGTGCGAATGGCAACGTGACTGGTGCACTGCCGTCAGGGGGAAATTTGGTAGCCTGAGGGTTCTCGCCGTAGAGGACGAATAGCTCATTGCCTCCGCCTATGCCGAATCCAGCGATATAGTCAGAGTAAGGTAAGGTGATCATGCTCTTGCCGCCTTCAGCCGCGGGAAATTCAAACAGGTACGAGATGAGCTCATCGTAGTCATAGGACAGTGCGAAATAAAGATCGCCATTGAGATTCACCGCCATACCGGTCATCGGTATCTCTCCAATGAGTTGAAAATTGTTCGGATACTCAATCGGTGTTCCGCCACCGGCCGGAACCTTGGCCAGGATGTCGTAGTTACCGTCGTAAACGAACAGGTCTCCGGCACCGTCGATGACAACTGCGTCGGGTGTGGCCGCCGGTCCGGTGGGGACCGTGATCGGAGCGCCTCCGCCAGCGGGCAGCTCTAACAAGGGGCCCGACTGATTACCGATCAGGACATCCCCACCACCATCAACGGCCAATCCATTGGGCGCTTGAAAGGACTCGTCGGGCCCAGCCTGGAGAAGCAATTTTTGTATCCCCGGATTAAAGCCAATCTGTGGGCCGACCGCGCCTCCCGCTATCAGTGTGGTCGCGAGGAGCTTTCCGTTTGCATCCGTAATCAGGACACCGCCTGGACGAGTTCCGGGAAACTTCGGGGCGAAATCCACATTGACCGTGCAAGTCGTCCCGGCCGTCACCAGCCCGATGCAGGTACTACTGGGAGCCAGCGTGAAATCGAGGTTTGGGGACCCTTGAGTAACCACCTTGGGTGTTCCCAGCATCCCGCTCGCAGTAACCTTGTAGTCCAGCGTCAACGTTTTGCTGCAGGGTGCCGGTGTCGTCTGACCGACCTTGCACAAGTTCACATTGCCAAAATTGATTGGAACAGGACTGACCAAAACCACGCTCTGTCCAAAAGAGACTGTCGGGAACAGACAGAGTAGAACACCCAAGAGGAGTAGCTGTATGTTCGTTGCGCGAGAAGAGCCATTCGATACGAAAAGAAGGGACAGCCTGGGCAGATAGCACATCTTGAAGAACCTCAGTAAAGCAGGGCGATCATGTCACTTTCCATAACTACAGTCAATGCACTTGTCCCTGGCTCTTAACTAAGACCTGCGCTCTTCCTGAATCTCTTCTGCACCGGACTGAAACCATTGCGGTAACGAACTCCGAAGAGAAGCCGAATTCTACTTCACGCCGATGCCTTGCAGCAGGACGTTGGCGTCGGCGGCTCCGTTGGTTCCCAGCGTGAGGGTGATGGTGTGGTCTCCTTCGGAGAGGGCGGTGAACTGGACGTTGAGGGTGCAGACTGTACCGGGGGCGATGCTCTTCAGGCAGCTGGCTGGAGACTCAGTGAGCTTGTAGCTGGGGCTGTCATAGAAGATCGAGAGGACCAGCGGCCGGTTGCCGGTGTTGGTGATGCCGAGGGGGAGGGTTTTTGTGGTGCCGACGGCGAGGGAGCCGAAATTCAGGGGCGCGGCTACCGAGCGTTGCAGTTCGAAGCCGTTTGAGTAGAGATCGCCGGTCGGTCCAACGAGTATGCTTTCGGCGGAAGTTGGGACGGGTATTTTGACCTGCGGGCCAACGCCTAAAGGCAGCTCCAGCAAGCCATATTGGGAGCCGGTAGGGGCAATATCTAAGGTGGCGGTGTCGGCAAAAACATTTCCGACTGGGTCAACACTTACTCCACTTGGAGTGTGGTAAGGGGGTGGGAAAGTGATGGGAAGGATTTTGCCAGTGTCGCTGCCTGCAGGGTATTCCACAATCTGGGGGCTAGCAGGGCTCAAAGTGAAGAGGTCGCCCGACGGGTCGGATGCCAGTATCGAGGTGTCTTCGGGAAAATAGTTTACAACCGGAGTCACTGCGCCCGGGGGAATTTCCACCTCGATGGTTGGCATGGGGTCTTCGATAGAGTCGCCTCCAAACAAGAGGACGTTCCCGAATTTGTCGGCGGCCATAATGTAAACCTCCCCTGAATTAATGTACGGAAACGCACTCCCGATCGAGACTCTTGGGCCGCCGCCTGCCGGTATTTTCAGCAGATCTTGAGATCCCTCACAATCTATAACGTACAGATTTCCGACGCCATCTATGGCTACTGCGCATGCAGAGTGTGCTGGAGTTACGGGGATCGTGGTGACCGGGCCTCCGCCGGCAGGTATTTTTTGGAGATAAGGCTTGGTAAATGCTGACACGATCAGGTTGCCCTCTCCGTCGATCACCGAGAAGCCGAAACTCGCGTTGATGGCGACGTTGGCTATGACCGTGCCGGGAGTGAAGCCAATTTGTGGGCCGGTGCCTTCGCCGTAGATGAAGGTTGTAGCTACCACTTTGCCTTGGAAATTTACAAGCTGGACGCCGCCCGGACGCGTGCCTGGAAGTAGGGGGGTGAAGGTTACGTTGACCGAGCATGTTTCCCCAGCGGTTACACCGCCGAGGCATGTGGTGCCGTTGGACACGGTGAAGTCACGGTCCGGGGTGCCCAGGGTGAGGGCCTTTGGCGTTCCGAGCGTGCCGCCTGCGGTGACTTTGTAGTCCAGAGTTATCGTCTTGCCGCAGGGGGATGGATTGAAGCCACCGGGTTTGCAGAGATTGGCGGTGCCGAAATCGACGGACGAGGTCGCGCCGGTAAAGGTGAGGGTTTGCGCTGTAAGGCTATGCGGGTAGAAGCAAGCCACGACGCCTGTGAGCACGGCGAGGCCGGAAGCAAGGGATAAGGCGGAGATGCGGGTGCGGGACAGCCAGGGCAGAGGTTTCATCATGACAAAGTGCTCCTAGGGGCAGCGTAGGAATGATGGCACCAGTGTGAGGAAATGTCGACGGGAATGCGGGAGCCGGCGGAGTTACTGGTGGGGGCAGCGGACTTGTGGGCGATTCGTGAAAGGCAGGGCGGCACGATTGGTGAGAGGCAGGCAACGGTCGCGGTATTTATACGGGTAAGACAATGCGGCTGGGGGATGCAGAGGATATTTTTTGAAGGCTGGTGCCGCAGCGGGTGATCCTGAGGCACACGCTGCTCCAACGTCACATAGCTGAACATCCCACCCTGCAACCGCTCGTCTCCACGCATACTCGATAGGCGAGCGCAAACGACTATCGGACGAAGAGTGGAACCTATTTCAACAAGCTCCTAGGTCGTGCCGGTTCCCTTCAGAAGGGTTACGGTATCTGCCGCGCCATTAGTCTTCATTGTGAGATCGATATTGTGCGGTCCGGCTGTCAGGGGAGAGAACTGAATTTCAAGAGTGCAAGTATGACCTACAGCGATCCCTGCCGTGCAGTTTTCCGGCGTTGCGCTGAGGATGTTGTAGCTTGGGCTGTCAAAGTCTGGCGAAGCCACAAGCGTTTCATTGCCTGTGTTGGTGAACTGCAGGGGCAGTGTTTTTGTGCTTCCGACTGTCACAGAGCCGAAGTCGAGGCTGGGTAGCTGGGAGCGTTGCAATTCCCAAATCGACAGATCCCTCTCAACGCCCATAAAAAAGTAGTTCCCCGCGGCGTCCAGCGTCACAGACGGATAATTGTTGAGGTCAATTGCGGATGGTTGCAGAGTCGTCGTGCGGGCCCCGGGTGCCAGCTCCTGATTTTGTATCAGCACATCGCCGTTCCCATCCGCCAGTACTGAATAAGCTCCGCTGTAGTTTACCTCCAAGGACGTGAAAGGAAGTGTGATCCAGTCGCTGCCGCCGTGGGGCAGTTCGATCGGCTGATAGCCATAGACAAGGTAAATCTCACCGCCCCCTCCAATCGCAAGCGAGTTGATGAACTCCACAGTATCGGGCAACGTGAGTTGCTGGGCAGTGCCGCCACCCACCGGAAAGACAAGCAAGTATGCGAGCAGATCGTCATAATCGTCTGACAAGGCGAAGTAGAGATCACCGTTGACGTTAGTCGCCATTCCAGTCATCGGTAGTCCGCCGATGATGCCGGGCTGGTACGGAAGGACCGTTGGGGTTCCGCCGCCAGCTGGAACCTTAACAAAGATGTATTGTTCGCCGTCCCAGACAAACAGATTGCCTGGCCCATCCATCGTGGTAACGTCAGGGCGGGTGGTGGGTCCTGTGTGGATCCGGATGGGAGGACCTCCACCAACGGGCAGCTCCATTTCCGGAAGAGAGTAGTTTCCGATAAAAAGATCTCCTGCCCCGTCGACGATTATGTTAGTTGGCCACACAGCATCCTGGGTGAAACTGTGAATTTCCTTCTGGATTCCCGGATTAAAGCCAATCTGCGGGCCGACCGCACCCCCTGCGATATAGGTTGTCGCGATGACCTTGCCTTCAGCGTCAGTGATTAGAACGCCGCCTGGGCGGGTGCCAGGAAGCAGCGGGGCAAACGTTACGTTGACCGTGCAAGTGCCTCCTGCAGTCACCAGTCCGATACAGGTAGTGCCGGCCGCCAGCGTGAAATCCAGATTCGGCGATCCTTTCGTCAGCACCTTGGGTGTTCCCAGCGTTCCGCTCGCAGTAACCTTGTAGTCCAGCGTCAACGTTTTGCTGCAGGGTGCTGGTGTCGTCTGACCGACCTTGCAGAGGTTGGCGGTTCCGAAGTCCACGAAGGATGTCGCGCCGTTCAAGGTTACAGCTTGCGCCGAGAGGCCGGCCGGGCAAAGGCAACCCAGCACCCCTGTGAGCAATACAAGACTGGAACGTAGAGACAAAGCGAAGATGCGGGTGCGGGAAAACCAGGGCCAAGAGTTCACGACGGCAAAGTCCTCCTAGGAACAGTGCAGAGATGATGGCACCGGTGCGGGAAATTGTCGACTCAATTGTGGGTTGCCGGCGAGACCGGTTGGCTGGAGAAGGCGAAGGGACGCGGGTTGCGGTCAGCTATTCCGGGAGGGAGGGTTGAGGCAAGGACGGTTGCGGGCCGGTGAAGAGTTGGTGCGAAAGGGGGGACTTGAACCCCCACGGGTTGCCCCGCCAGATCCTAAGTCTGGTGCGTCTGCCAATTTCGCCACTTTCGCAGGTGTTGGTTCGGTACTGTCATCGTCGCGTCGTTGCCGGTGTTCCTGCTTGAGCTCTGGCCCGGGTCTTGGGCAATTCCAGGTTTCGAACCGAAGCTTCGGGACGGTCTTATTGTATCGCGCCCGGCGAGGCATCACCGGGCGCGTCGTTCCTGATCACTCATCGAGTGATGGGCGGCGCCTACCTGGAGGCGGTCAGGGAGCGGTATGCATGGTTTTTGCGGCGAGCATTTGCGGCGAGCGGGAGAGGTCCCGCTGCCTTGTCTTGTCGGCCAGGCGGACGGTCTCGTAGCCTTTGCGTCGCGCAACGATGCGGTAGTCGAAGGCCAGGGTGGAGCGGCCGCTGCCGGATTCGCGGACCTCGAAGGAGGTAGGCGTCTTCTTGCTGATGTAGAGGCCTTTGGAGTCTCCGTTGGGGGTCAGGAAGACATGGTAGCCGGCGACGAGGTTGACGGTTTGGGCGAAGGTGGGTTCGAGGGCGACCGTGGCTGAACCGTTTGCGAGCTGGCCGGAGCCGAAATCTTCAAACCAGTTCTCGGGCGACTCGACGGCGTAGAGGGCGACCTGACGGGTGTTTTGATCGACCGGCACGACGGCGGACTTGGTGCCGCTGCAGCTCAAGTCGCCGCTGGTGTCGATGATGCATGTTCCATAGGGACCACCGAAGAGCGCGGCAGCGATACCCTGGTTCTGCGTGTTGTTGTACCCCCACAGAGCCTCGGCTCCATTAGGTGAGTTGTTATAAAAGACGCCGGCGTATTGATCGTCCGCGGTGCCCATGACTCCGAAGGTGAGGTGAGTGTAAAGGGCCGATGGTGCAGAATCTCCCCAAACGCCGGCCCCGTCGCCGACGCTTCTGTAGTACTGCCCGGTCGCGCTCAAGGCAGTGCCTGCGCCGAAGACGCCGACCCCGGCAACATTGGTGGCGATGCCGGTGACGCCGGCGTCGTCGCCGGCGGTCGCGCCGGTCTTGCCGAGGACGCCGATGCCTGAAGTGCTGGCGCCCTCAAGGCCGGTGCCGGAGTTGCTGGTGGCGGTGAAACCGACGCCGGTTGTGGAACTGGCGCTGAAGGTCTGGCCGGCGGCGAAATGCACGGTCCCATTCGCATTGAAATAGAAGCCGGTTTCGGAGGGGCCGCTGGCCAGACCGGTGTTGTAGAGCAGGTGGAGGGTGGCTCCGGGAGCGGCGGTGTTGTTGCCGGTGGGCTCGGCCTGCAGTTGCAGATAGGGTCCGACGTTGCCCTTGGTGCTGGTGTCGTAGCCCTGGGCGAAGAAGACGAGCGGGTTGGAGTTGACGCCGGCGGAGGTGGTGGCATTGCCGATGCGGGCCATCTGCATGGGGCCGCGAATGATGGTTTTGCCGTTGACATCGAGGGTTCCGTTGGGGATGTCGCCGATGCCGATGCCGCTGGTGTTCTGGATGACGATGGAGTTACCGATGCTGGAGGCTCCGGTGAAGAGCGGCATGTAGCCGGAGGCGCCGCCAGCGGTGGTCACGTTGGAAGCGGCATCGGGGGTGACGCCGAGGGCGGCGGTGGCGGGACTGATGGCGACGGCGTTGCTGGCGAGCGCATAGGCGGAGGCAGGCAGACCGCCGAGGGTGGTGGCATCGGCTGCCTTTAAAGCATAGGGGACGCTGCTGAGCAAGATGCGCGGCTGCTGTTTCTGCCCGGCGGGCTGCACCTCGAGCCAGCGAACCTCGCCCGAGGCAAAGAGCTGCAGCGGCACCCCGGAGGGCGAGCTTGCGCCGAGCTGGACGGAGTAGTGGCCGAGGGCATCGAGGGCGACCAGCTGCGACTCACTCCACAAGGGCTCCCCGCCGGACTCTTCCTTGAAGAGCAGGAAGGTCATGGCTACCTCGCCGGTGAGCGGCTTGCCGTCGGCGGCGGTGACGAGCGATGAGAAAGGGAGCAAGGCCGGAACGGCGGTCTGAGCGGTCGCGGCCGGGGGCGTGGGTACCATGGCAGGCTTTCCGACGGCGGTCTGCGAGAAGGCCGGAAGGGCAGAGACGAGGGCAAAGACGATTGACAACCGGCGGAGATGCATCGGCTACTCCTTGCGCGCACTCCATGCCCTCGGGCTTTCGAGGGGTGCGGCAACTTAGTTTGGATTTGTGGAGCTGAAACTTCCCATAGCCCGGCTGAGGGAGGGGACAAGTGATGGTGTGGGCCAGATGTAAAACGTTTCAAATAAGAAGAAAAGAAATCTTCGATAAGCGGGCTTTTGTACGGGCGGGTTGAGGCGGGAGAGGCAGTCGCCTGTGTGCGGCCGGATTGAGGCGCAGAAACAAGGCGGGGTCAGCGCCCTACACGAGGATTTTGCCGGGAACCGGATTTTCCATTCCTGCGATCTGGGGGTCGCGAGGTCGCGCGTGCAGGGCTGCTTTTCTGCGATGCAGTGGGGGCGGCGCCGCGCCTTTGCTTTTACGAGACTTCGAGGCCGCCGGTTGCGCCGTACACCTCTCCGGTGACGTAGCTGGATTCCTGCGACGCGAGCAGGACGTAAAGCGGGGCCATTTCTACGGGCTGGCCGGGGCGCTTCATGGGTGTTTCGGCGCCGAAATTCGGGATTTTTTTATCCGGCTGGCCGCCGCTGGTCTGCAAGGGCGTCCAAATGGGGCCAGGCGCGACGCAGTTGACGCGGATGCCATCTTCGGCAACCTGGCGAGCGAGGGCGCGGGTGAAGGCGAGGATGGCGGCCTTGGTAGGAGCGTAATCGAGCAGGCTTGGACTGGGATGGGTGGCCTGGATGGAGGCGGTGGTAATGATCGAGCCGCCCGGAGGCATGAGGGCCAACGCTTCTTTACAGATCCAGAAGAGAGAGAAGACGTTGACGCGATAAGTGTCTTCGAGTTGTTGGGTGGTGAGATCGGCGATCTTCTCCGTTGCGTGCTGCCTGCCGGCGACACATGCGACGATGTCGAGGCCGCCGAGTTTGCGGTGGGCGTCTTCGACGAGCTGTTTGCAGAACTGCTCATCGCTGAGGTCGCCGGGCAGGGCGATGGCTTTGCGGCCTTCCTTTTGAATGAGGGCGAGGACTTCCCTGGCATCTTCTTCCTCGCTGGGAAGGTAGTTGATGGCGACGTCTGCCCCTTCGCGAGCGAAGGCGATGGCTGCGGCGCGACCGATGCCGGAGTCTCCGCCGGTGACGAGCGCCTTGCGATGGGGCAGCCGGCCGCTGCCGCGATAGGTAGTCTCGCCGTGGTCGGGTTGGGGAGTCATGCTGGCTGCGAGGCCGGGGACGGATTGCGGCTGATGGTCGAACTCCGGCTGGGGGTATTGGGTGGTTGGATCCTGCAATGTGTACAGGCTGCTGGCTGGAGTGGATATGGTCATTGCGGAACACCTCTGGCTGATTTGGATGCCGCGTTCGAAGGGATGCGGACGGTGGGCGCTTCTGAATGCGGGGGATGTGGAGAAATGCGGAAGTGACGATTTCAAGGCGGCGGTTTGTCTTTGCATAGGGAGGATAGAGGTTGAAGTTTCTTGTCGCAGCGAGCGGCTTCGTGCGCCGAAATCGACATCTGAATGCAAGAAGAGGCAGTTCATCGCGCGGTCGGATTTTGACCAATGGCTGTCGTCGAGCAAGCCCAGTGAGATACCAATTCTGAACCCGATCGAGGGAAACAATGACCCAAGTTATTCAAACGGACGAAGCAGCAGCACCGACCAACATTGAAGCGAAGCCGCTCGCATGGGTGACGCCGCCTGGAACTCAACTTACCGGGAAGTACCATGGCGCCGACGATGATGACAGCGGCGTAGTGCGGGCGCACTCCACGGTGACGATTGCCCGCGATGCCGAGAGCCTTTACTCGCTGTGGAGGGATACGTCGTCGGCCCCGTATTGGCAGGAGCGGGTCCACTCGGTCACGGCCACGGGGCCTGGGCTCTCGCACTGGGTGGTGAAGCTGCCACTGAATCGCACGGTGGAATGGGACGCCGAGGTTGTCGAGGATATCCCGGGCAAGAAGCTGGTCTGGAGATCGATCAGCGGGGATGTGAAACAGGTGGGAGAGGTAACGTTTACCGCGGCCCCGGCCGGACGCGGCACGATCGTCCGGCTGGTGCAGGAGTTCAGAATTCCAGAGATTGCGAATGCGATGGCGGGCATTTTCGGGCGCAGCCCGCGGCAGATGGTGATTGAAAATCTGCGCCATTTCAAACAGTTAGCCGAGACCGGTGAGATTCCGACGATCGAAGGGCAGCCGACGGGGCCGCGAGGCATTACCGGGTCGACAAAGGAAGCGATGCTGGGCGAGACGAACCCTACTCCCCCAGGAACACAGTCGGTCGCGTAAGAGGAAGCGCTGGCAGCGAAACTATTTCCGCCATAGAAGGCGCAAAGAAATAAGGAGTGATCCGATGAAGGCAGTCTGTTGGATGGGCAAGCATAGCATTGCGGTACACACGGTACCTGACCCCAAGATCATGAACCCGAGCGATGCGATTATCCGCATTACGCGGACGGCTATCTGCGGTTCGGATCTTCATCTTTATGACGGTTATATTCCGACGATGGAGTCGGGCGACATTCTGGGCCATGAGTTCATGGGGATTGTCGAAGAGGTTGGTTCGGGCGTGAAGAAGTTGAAGCGAGGCGACCGGGTGGTGGTTCCGTTTACGATTGCCTGCGGCAGCTGCTTTTTCTGCTCGAAGACACTTTACTCTGCCTGCGATAACTCGAACCCGAATGCGCATATCGCGGAAGCTGCGTATGGCTTCAGCGGGGCGGCCTTGTATGGCTATTCGCACATGATGGGCGGCTATGCCGGAGGGCAAGCGCAATATGCACGCGTGCCATTTGCCGATATCGGGCCGATCAAGATAGAGAACGATCTGCCGGATGAGAAGCTGCTCTTCCTGTCGGATATTTTTCCGACGGGCTACATGGGCGCGGAGAACGCGAATATCGAGCCAGGCGATACAGTAGCTATCTGGGGCGCGGGGCCGGTGGGGCTGTTTGCGGCGGCGAGCGCATTCATGCTGGGCGCCGAGAAGGTGATCGTGATCGACCGGTTTCCGGAGCGGCTGGAGCTTGCGAAAAGTGTAGGCGCTATTGCGCTGGATTACTCGGAGCCAGACCTGAATGTCACCGACGCGCTGAGGGACCTGACCGGCGGCAATGGACCAGATTCCTGCATCGACGCGGTGGGCATGGAAGCGCATGGCGGAGCTACCGGCCTATATGACAAGGTGAAGCAGACGCTGATGATGGAGACGGACCGGCCGACGGCGTTGCGCGAGGCCATCCAGTCCGTAAGGAAGGGCGGGACGGTTTCGGTGCCGGGGGTGTATGGCGGGGCGCTGGACAAGTTCAATTTTGGCGCGGCGTTTGGCAAAGGCATTATTTTCAAAATGGGCCAGACCCACATGCAGCGCTATCTCAAGCCGCTGCTGGAGCGGGTGGAGCGCAAGGAGATCGATCTGAGCTTCCTGATCACTCATCGCATCGGCATCGAGGAAGCTCCCGAGCATTACAAGATCTTCCGCAACAAGGAAGAGCAGTGCGTCAAGGTGGTGATCGATCCGTGGAAGCTGGCGGCGTAGACCTAGTCAAGCCGCGAATGGGTGAGCGAAGAGGCCTGGGAAAGTGCCTCTTCGCTCTTATTTTTGTACGGAGGACTGAAGATGGGACGGAAAGGCTTACTACTCTCGGCTGGCGGTGTCGCGGGGCTGGCGCTGGCGGCTATGTTGAAGGGACGGCGCCGGCCGGAGTGGCTGAAGGACAAGGTGGTGTTGATTACTGGCTCTTCCCGCGGCTTTGGACTGGCGATGGCGGAGGAGTTTGCGAAGCACGGCGCGCGGCTGGTGCTGACGGCGCGGGACCCATATGAGCTGGAGCGGGCCCGGCAAAAATTGCTGCAAGGCGGACTGGTTGCGAGTCCGCAGGCGGTGTTGAGCCTGGCGTGCGACCTGACAGGCGCGGCAGAGACCCAGGAGATGGCCGCTCGCGCGACGGAGTATTTCGGGCGGATCGATATCCTGGTCAACAATGCGGGGATCATCAGCGTGGGACCTGTGGAAGATCAGCCGCTCGCAGCTTTCAAGCAGGCGATCGAGGCGAATTACTATTGCGCGCTGCATGCAACGATGGCGGTTTTGCCGGCGATGCTTGCGCGCGGGGCTGGAAGCATTGTGAACATCGCCTCGATCGGCGGCAAGCTGGCCGTTCCGCACCTGCTGCCTTACTCGGCGAGCAAGTTTGCACTGGTGGGATTTTCGCAGGGTTTGAATGCGGAGGTACGCTCCAAGGGCATCCAGGTAACTACGGTTTGCCCAGGGTTGATGCGTACCGGTTCGCATATTCATGCGCAGTTCCGTGGAGATCGAGAGCGGGAATACCGCTGGTTCAGCCTGGGGGCGAGTTTGCCGGGAGTGTCGATCGGTGCGCGGGCCGCGGCGAGGAAGGTAGTCAGAGCGACGATCGCGGGGGTGAGCGAGATTACGATTACCCCGCAGGCGTGGGTGGGCGCGAAGGCGGCGCAGCTGGCCCCGGGGTTGACGGCGGCGGCGCTGGGCTTGGTGAATTCGGTGATTTTGCCTAGGCCGGTTTCCGGCAACGCAAAGGACGCTTTGCCCGGCGGGGAGGTGGACGGCAAGGAGTTATCGCCGTTGACAATGCTGGGCGAATCGGCCAGTTATAAGTTGAATGAGTTGTAGGCGGGTGACGCGGATTCCAGGCTTGCTGTAGGATTCACTGCCTGTGATCGGAGCGATCGAGGTTTGCTGTGAATCTTCCCATTAAGCCGCCCTTGCTGCCGATGTTGGCGAAACGTATCGACGCGCTGCCGCTGGAAGGCGCGTGGATATTTGAGCCGAAGTGGGATGGCTTTCGGACGTTGATCTTTCGCGACGGAGACGAGGTCCTGATCCAGAGCCGGGATGGGAAGTCGTTGAACCGGTATTTTCCCGAGTTGGTTGGGCCGCTGCTTGCGACGCTACCGAGCCGCTGCGTACTGGACGGGGAGATCGTGATCGCCAGGGATGGGAAGCTCGATTTCGATGCGCTGTCGGTGCGGATTCATCCAGCTGCTTCAAGGGTGAAGCTGCTGGCGCAGCAGACGCCGGCCTCGATCATCTTCTTTGACCTGCTTTGTGCAGGAGAAGAAGACTTACGCAACGAAGGGTTTGAGAGCCGGCGCGGCAGACTGGCGGCGCTGCTAGCTGCGGCGAAGGCGCCGCTTCACCTTACCCCGGCGACCAAGGAGTTGGATGTTGCGTCGGATTGGTTCCAGCGGTTTGAAGGGGCCGGCCTCGACGGGGTGATCGCGAAGGGCTGCTCGAGCAGGTATGAGCCGGACAAGCGCGTGATGCTCAAGGTGAAGCACGAGCGCGACTGCGACTGCGTCGTTGCCGGGTTCCGCTGGCATAAGAATGGCGAGCGAACGGCGGTGGGTTCGCTGCTGCTGGGGCTTTATAACGATGCAGGCCGGCTGCAGCATGTGGGGGTCTGCGCCAGCTTTACGCAAGAGAAGCGGCGCGAACTGGTGGAGCTGCTCGCGCCGTTCCGCGAGGATGCGCTGGCCGATCATCCGTGGCGCCCGCGGGGAGATGCTCATGGATCGAGCGCGGACGGGGAACAGCGGATGCCGGGAGGCCAGAGCCGCTGGAGCCAGGGGAAGGACTTGTCGTGGGAGCCTGTGCGGCCGGAGTTAGTGGCGGAGGTAGCTTATGAACATATGCAGGGCGACCGGTTCCGCCATCTTGCACATTTTCGGCGATGGCGCAGCGATAAGGCCCCGGCGGCCTGCACGTATGCGCAGCTTGAAGTCGCGGCGCCGCAGGAGTTAATGGAAATCTTCGTGTGCGGCCGCTGAAGGGCCTGCGCAGTATTGGGTCTCTTTACTCATGGCCAATTTGGTTTTGTCGTGATGCTGGCTGAGAGCGCACGGCGCGAGATTTGCGAGTGGGGTCGTCGTCGGGATCAGGGGTTTGCTGCGGCGGCCGCTGGGATTCGGGAACGTTGCGTAGATTGATGCGAATGCGCGTCCAGTTGGAGGCGCGCCCTCGCTGGGAATCGATGAGGACGTCCTCGACGGCGAGCAGGGAGGCTGCCTCGGGGTGATTGCTTTTCCAGCGTTCGAGGCCGGCCATGGCAGCCTCTTTGCTGGGTGAATTGGCAATGACAATCAAGGGCATCTTCGCCCGGGTTTGCTTGACGGCGGGACGGGCCCGGGATGGCGCGACTCTCGGCGCTTCGCCCTCCATCTTGCGAAAGTGAGGAGGCCAGGGCGCATCCCCGAGGCCGTCAGCCTGGTCGCGATCGGCGAGTTCGAGCAGGGGATCGAGCGACCCCGGTGCGGCGTTCATGCCGGCATGCGGGTCGCCGACTGCGGCGAAGCGAGCGGGGACGGTGAAGACGGTGAAATCGGCAGGGTCGGCGTCTGCCACTTCGTGCCAGTGGAGCGGGGTGGAGACGCGCGCGTCGGGCAACGGACGGACGGAGTAGGCGGAGCAGGTGGTGCGGTCTTTGGCGTTCTGGTTGTAATCGAGGAAGACGCCGTGGCGCTCTTCTTTCCACCATTTAGAACTGGCGAGGGCTGGGAGGCGGCGCTCGATGGCGCGGGAGAGAGCGAGGGCGGCGCGTCGTACTTCGCTGAAGGTCCAGCGAGGCTGGATACGAACGTTGATGTGCATGCCGCGGGAGCCGCTGGTCTTGGGCCAGCCGCAGAGGCCCATTTCCTCGAGGAGGGTTTTGACTTCGAGCGCGACCAGGCGGACATCGGCCCAGTTGACGCCAGGGCCGGGGTCGAGGTCAACCCGCAGCTCGTCGGGATGCTCGAGGTGGCTCGATCGTACCGGATGAGGATGGAGTTCGATGCAGCCCAGGTTGACGATCCAGGCGAGGCCAGCCGCGTCGTCGATGACTAACTCTTCCGCAGTCCGGCCTGAGGGGAAGGACAAGGTGACGGTCCGCAACCAGGAGGGCCGCTCGACGGGAGCGCGTTTCTGATAGAAAGGCTCGGCTTCTGCGCCGTTGACGAAACGCTTGAGGACGATGGGACGATCCTCGATGCCGGCAAGGGCGCCGGGTGCGACGGAGAGATAGTAGCGAACCAGATCTATCTTGGTGAGCTGCGCCTGCCTGGAGAAATAGAGTTTATCCGGGTGCGTGATCCGGACCTCGTGCTGCCCTACAGGTATCGACTCGACGGCTTCTTCTGTTTTCACGAAGACAGACTATACCTTTGGCGGTGCGAATTGTTTTTTGCGTGGTATGGCGCGGAGCGGCCGAAGGCGAAGGTGGCTCCGTAGGGGGCCAAGACTTAGCGTGGTCGCCATGAAGGGTTCACGCTGCGGCATCAGAAGTCTTCGTGCTCCTGCATGGGGCCGGCGGAAGGCAGAGGGATGCCTTCGCCTTCCGTTTCCGAGGGGCCGTCGGAGAATGGCGTGTAAGGCGAGGGCTCGGGAGGGCTGGGCTGCACGAAGATGACTCTCTGGGTGGGCTCGGCGGTGGCAAGCACCAGGGAGGTGACGATGCCGCGCTGCCAGATGCGCGAGGCCAGCAGGCAGAGCAGGCCGAGCTGACTCCAAAGGAATACGGGAAGTACGAGGCGCGAGCCCTGGCCGGCTGCGTAGATCCAGAAGAAGAGCGCAAAGCCGAGGACGCCGAGGGCGCCGGCGGCGAAGTAGCTGAGAAAGACGCGGCCGAAGTGCCGGCGCAGGAGACGGAAGGACGGAGCTAGAGTGCGGCGAACACGGCGGTCGCCCTCGCGGCCAAGCTGGACGACATAGACCTCGGCGATGTCAAACCAGAGGCGGAGCACCAAAGCGACCAGGATCAGGACGGCCAGGGTGAGCAGGAAGCGAGAGTCATAGGCGGCCTCCACGTACTTTTCGTCGGCGTGCTTGAGATAGAGAGTGCGGAGGGCGCCGAGAGCGCCGAGGATGATGCCGGCGAGGATGGCGGCGAAGAGCATGAGGCGAAAGAAGCGCCAGAAGTAGTCGACGCCAGCCCGAAGCATGGTCGCCAGGCGCGGCTTTTCGCCGGACAGGAAGACGAAGATGGTGCCGGCGGCGAAGAAGAAGGCGAAGAGCACTGCGACGAGGGTGAGGCCGGCAGTGACCGGGCCGGAGCCGGGGTCGTGCTCATCGAGGTGCTGGATGAGCTCTGCGTAATAGCCGATGTCAATGCTGCCGGCCAGCTTTTGCGCAGCGAGGGAGTGATCTAGAAACGGGCCGAGACGGGCGAAGGACGAGGCTCCGGCGATGAGGCCGAGGGCAAGCAGGAGCAGGTAACTCCACAGCAGGGTGCGCTTGTTCGCCAGTAAGAGGCGAAGTCCGCCGAGGAAAATCGTTGGTTCAGATTCGGCCATGTCTTGAGTTCTCTCCAGGGAGGAAAAGCAGTGTTTTTGCGATCAAAGCTAAACGAACCATGCGGCGAAGTGGGCGATCAACTGCTGGGCGACGGTCCAGTAGCTGCTCAGCTTGAGAGTTGCCGTGGCGTGGCTGGCGACGACGTAGCTGTTGTTGAAGAAGTCCTTGTCGAGTTCGATCTGGTGTTGGGGATCGATCTCGGCGGAGACGAGCTGGGCTTTTTTCACGTAGGTGTAGCGGGTCCAACGATCGATGCCGTCCCACTTTTCATGAACGACGGAGCCGTCGTCAAACTTTATCTCTACGGTCACCGGAAAGACGAAATCGCCTTTGCGATGGAGGCTGACGATGCTGCGGTAGTCGCCCTTGTAGCTTTTGCCGACCTCTTTCCACCAGTCGACGGGTTCGCTGTCGGCGGCTTTGACCTCGTAGTCGAGGACCTGGGTACCAGAGACGGCCTGATTGAAGAAGGGGCGCAGGTCGGTAGTTTTGCCGCTCGCGGCAGCGACCTCTTCGATGGTCTTGAGGAAGTCTTCGCCGGTGGGGTGGGTGAAGCGATAGCGCATGAAGTAGGTGTGCAGGGCCTGGCGAAGGGTCTCTTCCCCGATGATCGATGCGAGGGTCTTCAAGACAGTCGAGGTCTTGCCATAGGTGACGCCGCCGTAGCTGTTGCCGGAGTAGAACTTCCAGGCGAAGCGCGTCATGGGGTCGTAGGTGGCGGCACTGGTGTATTCAAGGCGCTCGTTCTCGGTGTCGCTTAAGTGAGCGACCGGGTAGCCGATGACCGAGGTGTCTTCGCCGAGGAGACTGCCGAGGACCTTGACCTCGGTGTAGGAGTTGATGCCTTCATCAAGCCACGCCTCTTCGAACTCGTTGGTGGCGACCATGCCGTACCAGTACTGGTGGCCGAATTCGTGTTCGGTGACGAGTTCGTTGTAGTAGAGCTTGTCGGGCAATCCCCAGAAGGTGCCGGCGGTGATGAGGGTGGGATATTCCATGCCGTACATCTCGGAGCCGGGTTCGGGGTCAATCAGGGTGATCTGTTTGTAAGGAAAAGGGCCATACCACTGATCGAACTTCTGCATGGTGTGCTCGAGGATGTCGAGATAGCGCCGGGTCTGACCGAGGTGGGCTTTGAGGACGAGGGCGTGGAGCTTCACCGGCCCCATGGAGGACTGGAAGACGCGATCGGCGGCGACGAAGTTGGGGGAGGCGGCCCAGGCAAAGTCGTGAATATCTTCGCCATGAAAGCTGAGGGTCTTGGTGCCGTCGGCGTTGGACTGCTCGCCGGTGGGGACGCCGCTGGCCCCGACGATGTAGCGCTGCGGGACGTTGAGCTTTACGTCGAAGGTGCCGAAGTCGGCGAAGAACTCGGTGGTGGAGTGGTATTGATGGCAGTTCCAGGCGCCTTGCGGGTCGGTGCTCTTCTTCCAGAAGACGCCTACCTTAGGGAACCACTGGCCGCCCATGATGAAGTCGCGCTTCCAGCCGTTGCGGGCGATGGAAATGGGGAACTTGTCGTGGAAAGCGATGTGGAAGCGGATAGTCTCGTTGGGCGCGAGCGGGCGAGGGAGCCTGACCTGCATGACGGTGTGGTCGGCGGTGTTGCCGTCGTCGGGCGCGGTGAACTGCATGGCGCCGGAGAGATCGCCGAAGCCGTCGGCAGAGATGGCCTTGATATCGATGCCGCCGATTTTTTCCGGCGGGTAACTGTTCTCGACGGAGCGAATGCCGCCGTTGGCGTGGGTTTCATATGAGAAGGAGGATTGGGGGCGGAAAGCGTTCAGGTAGAGATGGAAGGGAAAGGTGTCGAGCGGCTGGCCGGTGAGGTTCTTGTACTCGAGGGTCTCGGTGGCGTCAAGGGTTTTGGCATTGGTATCGAGCTTCGCATCGATGGAGTAGGCGACGACACGCTGCGAGAGCGGCATTCCATTGGGGGAGTTGGTGGCAAGCGAGTCTGCGGCGCGGGCGGGTAGAGCGGCGGGACTGAGGAGGATGGCCAGAAGGAGTGCGCGGGCCAGATACCTCGAGCGGGGAGACAGGCGGGAAGCAGCCGGAGCTGGTGGTCGAAGCTGGATGCGGAGCATGGGGCATTCTAAACAGAAAAGGGGCGCGTACTAACATATTGTTTCGGAGTGCTGCAGTCTGCCAGCGTTGGCGGCCTGGGCTCGAGGCGGCCAATGCGGGCCGGCTGATAGTAGAGTGGGGTTGGATGGCGAGCGGTCGATCTATCGTGCGATTTCCGGTGCTAACAGGAGTGTTCCGACGCATTCTGCGCGGCTTTGGCGATGCCGCAGCGGTTTTCGGCTTGTCCGCGTGCTTAGTGATGGCGCAGCAATCGGCGGCAGGGCGGGGGGCTGACGCCACTCTGCAGATCATGGTGTTGGACGCACGGGGCAGGCCGGTGGCGAATGCGCCGGTTCGGCTGCGGAACGAAGCGAGCCAGGCGGAGGTGTCGGCGCGCAGCGGGCAGGATGGTTCGCTGGCCTTTGCTCCGCTGCGGGCGGGAACGTATGTTTTGAGTGCGGCGGTGCCGGGGCTGCATAGTCTTGCACCTGCGGCTTTCGCGCTGGTGGATGGAGAGCACAAAAGGGTCGAGTTGAGGCTTGAGGCGAATGAGGCGAAGCCGGCTTCGACGCCGGGGAGGGCGGCCTCGGGAGCGACTTCAACGACCTCTTCAACGATGGGGGCAGCGGCGGGGGCGATGGAGTTTGCGGACCAGCCGAATTTCACAGTCGCGGGGGTCACCGACTGGACGGCGGCGGGTGGCCATGGCTCAGACGCGACGCTGCGGACCAGCGAGGCTCTGACGCGGGACAGCCTGGCGGTTAAGAATGAGGGTCCGGGGCATGGCGCGGGCGGTACGCCGGCTGGCGATCACGAAACGAGTGAGCGGGAAGGCAGGCTGCGGGCTGCGGTCGGCGCGTCTCCGCAGAGCTACGAGGCGAACCATCAGCTCGGGGAGTTCTACCTGTCGCAAGGCAGGTATAGTGAGGCAGTTCCGCTGTTGCAGAGCGCGTCCACAATCGATGCTGCGAATGACGATAACGCGTATGGCCTCGCGCAGGCCTATGAAGAGACCGGCAAAGTGGCCGAGGCGCGCGCACTTGTTGCGAAGATGCTGGCGGTCCAAGACAATGCGGAGCTGCGCCGGCTGTCGGGAGACCTGGATGAGCGCACGGGCGACCCCTTGGCGGCGGTCCACGACTATGAGCAGGCGGCGCGCCTAGACCCGAGCGAACGGAACTATTTCGCCTGGGGATCGGAGCTGCTGCTGCACCGGGCTGTCTGGCAAGCCCGGGAGGTCTTCGCCAAGGGATCGGAGGCGTATCCGCAGTCTGCCCGGATGCTGACTGCGCTGGGCGCGGCGTTGTTTGCCGGGGACATGTATGAGCAGGCAGCGCTGCGTCTCTGTGCGGCGTCGGCGTTGAATCCGGCGGACCCGTCGGCTTATTTTTTTCTAGGCAGGATCGCGTTAGCCTCACCGGAGCCGCTGGCTTGCGTGGAGCCGAAGCTGGCGGAGTTTGTGCAGGCGCAGCCCGGGAACGCGCTGGCGAAGTATTACTATGCGATGGCGATCTTAAAGCGCCAGGGGCCGTCGAAGAGCCAGCCGCCGGTGCAAGCTGAAGAGCTGCTGAAAGGGGCGGTAGCGATCGACCCCGGATGCGCGGAAGCTTATCTGCAACTGGGCATTTTGTCGTTTGAGAGGCAGGATGCGCGGCAAGCGATCGCGTTTTACAAGGACGCGATCGCCGCCGATGGCAAGCTCAGCGAGGCCCACTACCGCCTGGGAGTCGCTTATGATCGGAGCGGCGAGGGGATGAAGGCCAAGGAAGAGTTCCAGATCCACGATGAGCTCGAGCAGCAGCAGGCGAGCGCAACCGACCGGGAGCGGCGGGAGGTCAAGCAGTTCCTGGTGGTGCTGCAGGGCCAGCCGTCGCATGGGCCGACGCCGTAAGAAGAGAAGCTGCGGCGGGTGCGAGTTTGCGATGCGATGATGAACAAGTCCGATGACGATCGACAGGAGATTCCGCAATGTTCAAAGTGATGGCTGTTCTGCTTCTTTCTCTTACCACGGTGTATGCCAGCGATCTGCCGACGAAGAAGTACCTGGACCTGAGCGCGATCAAGGTGATGGTGGCCGCGGCGGAGGCGAAGGAGCAGGAGTTGAAGGTGAGCGTCACGATCTGCGTGGTGGACGAGAGCGGCAACCTGCTCTTCCTGGAGAAAGGCGAGAGCGCCACGCTGAACACGATCCAGTTCGCGCAGAAGAAGGCGCGCCATGCGGCGTTCTACGGCAGCCCGTCGAAGGACGGAGCGGACACGGCGAAGAAGGGCAACTACGAGGTGCTGGCGTATCCGGATTTCTTTCCGAACCAGGGCGGCCTGCCGATCAAGGTGGATGGCCAGCTGCTGGGCGGGATCTCGGCGAGCGGCGCGAAGTCGGAGATCGATGAGCAGGTCGCGCAGGCGGGGCTGGATGCACTCTTGAAGAAGTAGCGCCGGCTTGTGCCGGTGCGGCAGGCTCGAGAGAGGCCTTCGTCTCAGGAGCGCCTGGCTGGGGAGACGATGCCTGCGCCTTCCCGGATGGTGAGGATCTGGTTGGCCTTGACCTGCTTGAAGGTTTCGATGGCCTGCGTGGTCGGCCACTTGACCTCGACCTGGTCGACGACCTCGGAGGGGCCGAGCCCGAAATGCAGGCGCAGATCGCTTTGCGACATGACGCTCGAGCCGCTGTGGACCTCGTCCATCTGGATATGCTTGCCGGTGATCACGCGGACGCGAGCACCGATCGCGGTGCGATTGCATTTCGTGCCGATCAGCTTGATCTTGAGCCAGTTCTGCTTATTGCCGCCGTCGTTGCGAAGCAGGGACGGAAGATCGTTCATGTTGAGGACCAGAACGTCCATATCGCCGTCGTTGTCGTAATCGCCAAAGGCGGCGCCGCGGCTGGAGAAGTGTTCACTGATGCCGGGGCCCATCTCAGACGAGACATCTTTGAAGCGGCCGTTGCCGAGGTTGCGATAGACGAGGCGCTGGTTTTTGAAGGTCTGGCCGAAGTGATAATTATCGATCTCGGGGTAGACGTGGCCATTGACCTGAACGATGTCCTGCCAGCCGTCGTTGTCATAGTCGATGAAGCCGCAGCCCCAGGCGACGTAGCGGTTGTTGATGCCGACCCCGGAGGTGAAGGTCAGGTCGCTGAAGGTGCCATCGCCGTTGTTGTGGTAGAGATTGCAGGTGTCATCGGCGAAGTTGGTCTTGAAGATATCAAACCAGCCATCGCAATCGTAGTCGGCGACGGCGACGCCCATGCCGGCTTGTTCATGCCCGTTGTCACTGTAGGCGCAGCCGGACATGACGGCTACATCGGTGAAGGTGCCGTCGTGATTGTTCTTGAAGAGGATGCTGGGCTGGGAATCGACGGCGATGTAGAGGTCGGGCCAGCCGTCGTTGTCGAAGTCATAGGAGACGGCGGTGATGGAGTACCGGGGGCCAGGCTTGAGGATGCCGGATTTTTCCGAGACGTTGCTGAAGGTGCCGTCTCCGTTGTTATGAAAGAGGATGTTGTCGCCAGCCGGCAGCCCGCGCGGGCCGCAGAGTACGGGCACACCTTTCCATTGACAGTAGCCGGCATCGTTGGGGGGCGGGATTTTCGCCGGGTTGAGCTTCAGGTAATTGCAAACGAAGAGGTCGAGATGACTGTCGCGATCATAGTCGAGAAATGTGCAGCCGGAGCCCCAGCGAACCTGGTCCTCATAGAGGCCGGCCTTGCGAGTGACATCGGTAAAGGTGCCATCCCCGTTGTTGCGGAATAGGATGTTATGTCCCCAGAAGCAGCAAAAGAGATCGTCCCAGCCATCGTTGTTGTAGTCGCCGACGCAGACGCCGGTCTGCCAGCCGGTGATTCCCAAGCCGGATTTTTCGGTGACGTCGGTGAAGGTGCCGTCACGATTATTCTTGTAGAGGTGCGAGGCCGGCGCTTTGCCAACGGGCCAGGTTGTGTCCAGACGGTTGCCGTTGGTGAGGTAGATGTCGAGCCAGCCGTCCTGATCGTAGTCGAAGAAGGCAAGCCCGCTGCCCTTGGCTTCGATGATGGAGCGCTTGTGGTCAATGCCGCCCCAGACGTTAGGGCTGGTGAGGCCGGCCTGCTGGGCTACATCGACGAACTGAACAGGCGAGGCTGCGGCTGCGGCGAGAGCGGGGTCTTTCCACTGCCAGAGTGGAGTCGCCAGAGCCTCTGTCAGCGAGCCGCCGAGCATGAAGAGGGAAGAGCCGAGGAAACGCCGCCGCGGAAGAATCATGGACCTGTCACGATTATAGCGATCGAGACTGGCGGCTGGCGGGACGCGGCTGGTGCGGTCATGAGGGGCGAGCGGCGTCTCAGGGCGCGTCCTGCAGCAGTTGCAAGGCTTGGCTGGCGGCGTTGTTCTGAGGCTGCAGGCGGGTGAGCTGGAGCAGGATGCCGCGCGCTTTCGCCTTATCGCCCTGGAGCGTGTAGAGCCGCGCGAGGTTGAGATAGGACTGATCAAAGGCGGGGGCGACGCGGATGCAAGCCTGGAATTGCTCTTCTGCTTTCGCGTAAGCCTTCTGGTGAACGAAGAGGACCCCGAGATTGTTGATGGCCTCGGGATACTGGGGCCGTAGGGCGATGGCTTTGTGGAGATACTCGGCCGCCTGGGACGCCTGATTTTGTTGGGCGTAAAACATGCCGAGGCTGTAGTTGATTTCGGGATCGCCGGGCTGCAGCGACAAAGCGTGATCCAGGGCTTCTTTCGCCTTTTCGAAGGAACCTTGGCGGCGGTAGACGTTCCCGAGGTTGGAGAGAGCGATCGCGTATTCCGGCCGGAGAAGCAGGGATTGCTGGAAGCTTGCAATGGCCTCGTCGGGATGGCCTTGCTGGGCGGCCATCATGCCAAGATTGTTCCATGCTTCGGGATAGTTGGGGCGCAGCTTGAGGGTCTGCTGGAGGTATTGTCTGGCCTGCGGGTAATTTTTTCTTCTCAGGTTGAGGGTGCCGAGGTTGTAGTAGGCCTCGGGATCGCCCGGTTTGGCGGCGACGACTTGTTCGAAGGATTCGGCCGCCTGATCGAGATAGCCATGCTGGAACATGGCGACGCCGTAGGTAAAGTCATTGCGGAGAAAGGCGGTGTCGTAGGGAGTTCCGCCTAAAGGGAAGGCTTTTTTCAGGCGCTCGGCGGAGGTTGCAGGCATAGTCTCGAGATCGACGCGAAGGCTTTCAGGATTTATGGGTCCCTGGTAGACCTTGACGATCATGCCGCCCTTATCCAGGAGGAGGGAGCAGGGGATGGGCAGATCTCTGCGGCGGTCGAACAGGTAGCGGTAAATGATGTTGTAGACGCCGGCGAGCTCTTCGGTCGCAAAGAGCACCGGGAAGGACAAGGCATCGAGGGAGAAGGCGCCAAGGGTAGCACCGACCCGGGCGGCGGCCGCATTGGCGGTATCGACATTCACTGCCAGGATCGTGAGTCCCGCGGCAGTGAGGGAGGATTGGCGGCGGTTGAGCTGCTGCAACTCTTCGCGGCAGAGAGGCGAGGCGCCGGCCCAGAAGTTGAGCAGCACCGGGCGGCCCTGAAACGATTTGAGGTCTCGCATGCCGCCGGAAAGGTCGGGCAGGGAAAAGCCCGGCGCCTTCAGCGGTTCCACCAGCCAGGTTTCGACGACCGAGGGAAGCGGCTCGATTCCGGGGGATGGCGCCGGGTGGCCGTCGATGGATGGAGACTGGGCGAACGTTTTCGCAGCGAAGGCGGCGGAGCCTTCCTCAATGTCAATGCGGTGGTTGACCGGGATGTTCTCGAAGGCCTGGGTGAGACCGTTGGGCCAGCGGATGACGGCGCGAAGGGGGCCGGTGGTGTTGCCGGTCCCGAAGAAAAGTTCCTTGGAGTGCTGGGCGAGAAAGCCGGTGCCGGCCTGCAGGTACCTGGTCTGTCGAAGGGCGCCGGCTTCGAGGGTGATGGAGGCGCCGATGGCGTCGGCATTGCTCTTCCTGCCGTGCAGGCGGAAGATGATGGAGCTTCCGAGATCCTTCATGACGTTGTGGAGGATGCGCAACTGGGGTGCGTTGCGATTTTTAAGGACGAGCTCGAGGCGGCCGTCGTGATCGAGGTCGGCGAGCGCGAAGGAGCGGCTGTCGTCGGGGTAATCTACCCCGAGTGCGCCGGAGACTTCGGAGAAAGTGCCGTCGCGATTGTTAGCGAACAGGACGTTGCGCTCGTAGCCGCTCCAGGAGCTGTCGGAACGAATCAACTCGTTCAGCGCCTGCCAGCCGCGTTCGTAGGCGGCGCTGGGGGTGGTGTCTTCGGGAGAGTTGCCGACTACCTGTCGCCAGAAAAAACTTGCGAGATCACGGCGATCCGGTCCGGAGATGTAGCCGTTGGCGATGTAGAGGTCGGGATAGCCGTCGTGGTCGAAATCGAAGAAGTCGGAAGACCAGGACCAGCGGCCCATTTCGACGCCGGCCTCTTGGTTGACGTTCTGAAACTTACCGCTTCCGTCGTTTTTATAGAGGGAGTTGCCGCGGGCGTGCTGCCGGTAGAGGGAGCGGATTTCTTCGGGAGCGCGGGCGTGGAACTGTTTCTGCCCGGAGATCCTTTGGCCCGCGGAGGACCACATGTTGGCGGCATAGATGTCCTGGCGGCCATCGCCATCGTAGTCGGACCAGCTGGCGCTCATGCCGGCGCCTACATCCTGCACGTTGGCTTCGCCTGAGACGACGGTGAAGGTTCCGTCGCCGTTGTTGCGGTAGAGATTGGCGCGGCCGAAGTCGTTGGCTACGTAGAGGCTAGGCAGGCCCTTGGACTGGTAGTCGCCCCAGGCGCAGGCGAAGCTGTAGCGGTTGTTATCGGCATTGAGCCCCGCTGCCTCGGTGACGTCGGAGAAGGTGTGGCTGCCCTGGTTGCGGAGGAAGAAGTTAGGCGGGCCGTTGCGGGCGTCGAAGTAAGGAACCGGATAGTGATATTGGTCGAGGCCGACGTAGTAGCTGTAGAGACAGAAGTAGATATCGAGGCGTCCGTCGCGGTCGTAGTCAGCGATAGCGGCGTGGGTAAAGGTCCCCTGGGGGAGGGTTTTGAACTGGAAGGCGTCGGGCTTTCGTTGGAAGGCGCCGTTGCCCTGATTGACGAAGAGCAGAGGGCCGCTGCCGCAGACTACGAGAAGATCCTGCAGGCCGCGGTTGTCGAAGTCGGCAAAGAGGGCGCAGGCGGTGCCGTCGAGAACGCCGACTCCTGCTGCTTCGGTGACGTCGGAGAAAGAGCCATCGCCGCGATTGCGATACAGGCGGTTGGGCAGGCCGGCAGGCTGGCAGACATAGAGGTCGTCGAAGCCGTCGCCGTCGAAGTCGCCGGCGGCGACTCCGTTGTTGCCATAGACGTCGATACCGCTGGCGCCGTCGAGGACGGTGCGCCAGTAGTCGGCGCCGTGCAGCAGCTGGGTTTTGTAGGAGAGGGTTGCGCCCAGGGCCGCAGCGGTGACATCGGCGAAGGCGGCGGCGGGGACGATGGCGACGGTTGCTTCGCCGGCCTGCCACCTGGTGACGCGCCATTCGTTCGCTTGGCCTTGCGACCACTCTGTGAGCCAGTGGCCTACCCGCTCCTCACGCCGCCGATCGGTGCGGACGGCTACGATGCCGAAGCGGATGTGGAGGCGAAGCGAGAGCGGCAGGCTGGAGAGCTCTTCGATGGCCACGATCTGAAACTCCGCGGTCTCGACGAGGGAGAGTTTTGCCAGCCAGCGGCGCACCTGATCGAGGAAGCGGTCGCGTCCGGTGACCATATCGGGCGAAAAGCTCAGCCGGGTGACGTCGATGCCGCCGCCGGTGCGGGCGGGGGTCTGCTTGATGGGCTCAAGGGAGGAAGACTGGATGGACGGATCGGCGATGCCGGCCAGGAAGGTGAGATCGCGCACCGAGCCTTGGAGGGCGTGGCTCCACTGGCTGAGGAGCGACTCTATTTCAAAGGCGTACTTTTCTGACTGGTATTCGTCGGAGCCGGGGGCGACGAGGCGGAGAACATCGGCGAGGGGGGAGCCTGCGGGGTAATGGGGGGTCAGGCGGAGATCGGCGTATGGGAATGCGGGAGAAGCGACCGGGGTTGCCGTTGGGGCGAAGAGGAGTGACGACCCGTGCAGCGGAGCGGAGCGGAGGAGGATTGGCGCCAATCCCATGCTCTTGAGGAGGCTGCGACGGGAGAGAGAGCGGGGTTCGGATTTGCGGTGGGACATCCTTCGAGCTTCCGTAAAGGCGGCGGGGTCACTGAATCGTAGCATCAAGGCTGGATGTAGCCAAAATCGAGCGATGGAGGGATGGAAGTTGAGGAAAGTGCAGCGAACAGCCTCACGGTTAGACCGACAAGCGCCGGACCTACAACTTTTGATTGACAACCGTTCTTTGTTTGTACTACTTTCCTTTGGGACGGTGATGTAACCGGTTACTCAACGAGTCAGCTATGCGCTCGTCGCCATAGCGCAATGACCATGTGACAGATGAAGGTGGAGGTTTTTCGGATGAGCCGTGATCGCAGTGCATTTAGTTGGTGGAAGCCACTTCGCTACTTAACTCTAAGTTTGCTATGCCTTGTGCTGGTGCAGGGGTGGTGCGTCTTCGGCCAGGTCGACGAAGGTTCGATCTCGGGTACGATCGCGGACCCGACGGGCGCGGTAGTGAGCGGCGCGAAAGTGGTCTTGTTAAACACAGACGTAGGACTGACGCTGGAAGTTACGACGAGCGCCAGCGGCGAGTACAGTTTTTCGCCGGTCAGAATCGGCAACTACTCGGTGACCGCCAGCGCGCCTGGTTTTTCATCGACGACTCAGCAGCACCTCACGGTGGCGGTTGCCCAGCATTTGCAGGTCAACGTGGAACTGAAGACCGGTTCCGCGACGGAGACGGTCGAGGTGACCACGGCGCCGCCGCAGCTGCAGACCAACGAGGCCTCGGTGGGGCAGGTGGTGTCGGAGCGCAGCGTGAACAGCCTGCCTCTGAACGGCCGCAACTTTACCTTTCTGGCGCAGCTCGGCGCCGGCGTGAACACGGCCCAGGCGGATACCCGGGGCAACTCGGCGTCAGGCGCTTTTACCGCCAACGGCTTGAGGCCGGCGCAGAACAACTACCTGCTGGATGGCATTGACAACAACTCGAATGCGGTCGACTTTCTCAACGGGACGAATTTCGTCATTCTTCCTCCGATCGACGCGATTGCGGAGTTCAAGGTGCAGACGGCCGATTTCAGCGCCGAGTTCGGCCGCTCGGCCGGTGCCGTGCTGAATGCTTCAATCAAGTCGGGAACGAACAGCATTCATGGCGCGGTGTGGGAGTTTTTCCGCAACGACAAGCTGGATGCCGCGGACTGGTTTGAGGACAACTCCGGTATCCCGAAGGGCGAGCTGCGCCAGAACCAGTTCGGCGCTTCAGTCGGCGGCCCGATCATCAAGAACAAGCTCTTCTACTTCGGCGATTACGAGGGGTTGCGCCGCGTGCAGGGCAACACGCAGTCCGGCCTGAGCGTGCCGACGGTTGCCGAGCGCGCCAGCAATTACACCAATCTCGCGGACATCATTACTGGCGCGCCGAGGGCCGACGCTCTGGGACGGCAGATACCGCTGGGCGCAGTGCTCGACCCTGCGACGACGCGACCGGTGACGGCGGGCGTGGTGGATCCGGTCTCGGGCATCGTGTCGCCGACAACGGGGTATGTGCGCGATCCATTCAGCGCGATCTGCGGACCGGGAACCACCAGCTACTCGCTGGCTGCCTGCCCCGATCTGAACCAACTGCCTGCCGGGCGACTGGATGCGAATGCGATCAAGCTGTTAAACCTTTTTCCGAACCCAACCAGCGCCGGAGTCTCCTCCAACTACGGATCAAGCCCGAACCTGTACGAACACCGGAACCAGTTCGACGTTCGCGGGGATTACGATCCCAACGAGAAGGATCAGGTTTTTGTCCGCTTCAGCTATGAGGACGATCCGAACATGATTCCCGGTCCATTCGGCGGCGTGGCGGACGGCGGCGGCTTCCAGGAGGGCGATCAGTCGGCGAAGTCCCTGCAGGCAGTTGCCGGGTATACGCACGTGTTCACGCCGAGTGTGGTGAACGTGGTCCATGCCGGGTTGAACCATCTGCACACGACCCGGTACGGTCCGGTCGGCGGGGACGCGGGTATTCCTGCGCAGTACGGCATCCAGGGTATTTCCCAGGTCTCTGAGAACGGCGGCCTGCCAGCGATCTCGATCAGTGGGCTTTCGACGCTGGGCAGCAACTCGTACCTACCCTCCGACGAGGTCAGCCAGACGCTGCAGCTCACGGACGATTTCACGAAGATCTATAAGCAGCACAGCTTCAAGATGGGCATCGAGTACCAGCACGTGAGGTTCTCGACCTTGCAGCCGGCCTATTCGCGGGGAACGTTCAGTTATAACTCGAACAGCAGCCAGGTGAGCTTTACCGATATTCCAAATATCGGCGGAGGCGCGACGGGCAAGGCGCAGTTCCTGCTGACTCCGGAGGCGGCAACGGTCGCCAATGGCGTGAATTTTGTCGGCGGTACGGACCAGGTGCAAGCCTCGAACATCAACAAGACCTATGACAACCGGAGCTACTGGGCGATGTACTTCCAGGACGACTGGAAGATCACTCCTCAGCTGACGCTGAATCTAGGCCTGCGTTGGGATTACTTCACGCCGATCTCCGAAGCGAATGGCGGCCAGGCAAACTTTGTCCAGGATGGCCCTCCGAATGGGGTGCCGACATACATCATCCCGGCAAGCGGGAAGGACGACCGGAGCTTATCCTCAACCGCAAACAACCCCGCGCTTGGCGGCAATGGCTTCCTCGACCTGCTGGCGAAGGACGGCATTGTGCTCGAAGAGACGGACAAGTACGGCAAGGGTCTGTACCAGACGCAAAAGACGAATTTCGCTCCGCGTCTCGGCTTTGCTTACCAGGCGACCCCGAGGCTGGTGGTGCGCGGCGGCTTCGGCTTCGCTTACAACTCGTTTGAAAATCAGGGATACGGACCGAATATCGGCGAGAACTATCCCTTCGTTTTCAACTTCAACTATGCGCAGGCGAACCTGCCGGGATACATTCCCAGCGTGACGCCGATCAGCGCCAGCACTCCGTGGGCGGGCTGCGGCACGGCCGGCCCGGGCGGAACGGCGACGCTGTCCTCCGGCTTTTCCTGCATTCCGTTCACTCCGTTGGCTGTGAATGCTTCAGGCCTGGGCCTGCAGGGCATTCAGTTCAATTTCAAGACGCCGCGTACCTTGAGCACGAATATGACGGTTCAATATTCGCTGACTCATTCGCTCTCGGTGCAGGCGGCGTACGTGTTGACGAACAGCACGAATCTGCAGGCAGGCATCGGCAACAACCAGGTGGACACCTTGCTGCCAGCGGATGCGAGTACCTCGTCGAATGTTCCGTTCCCCGACTTCGGTCATGGCGGAAGCTACCAGAGGACGATCGGCAGAAGCGTCTACAACGGCGGGCTGCTGACGCTGGAACAGCAGTTTAACAATGGGCTGAACTACCTCTTCGCCTATACCTTCTCGAAGACGCTGTCAGACGCCGGAGACTTGTTGAACGGCGGCAACAACGGCGGCTACCGCGCTCCTTATGTACCGGGAGCGGGGATCCACTACGATTGGGGCCCGGCGGACTTCGACATTCGCAACGTCTTCCACGCCAGCGGCGGATACCAACTTCCGTTCGGCAAAGGGAAGCAGTTCATGACGAATGCGAGCAGACTGCAGGACCTGGCGGTTGGCGGCTGGAGCCTGAACACGATTGCGACGCTCGAGGGCGGTCAACCGATCACACTGAGCTGCCCATCGGGTGCGACCGCAGGGACGGGTTGCTTCGATGTGCGCGTCCCGGGGCAGAGCCAAAAGCTCGGGTTGCATACCGACTCCAACGGGAAGTTGAACTGGTTCGGGAATCCGGCGGCGTTCCAGCAGCCTTGCCTGCTGGGCGCGAATGGCCCGATCGCCGGCTCCCCAACCGGATGCGTTCCATTGAGCGGCCTGGCGGTACTGGGCGGTGGTCTGCAGACGACCACGGCTCCGGGGATCACCAAGTTCGACATTTCGGCGTTCAAGGCTGTCCAGGTGAGTGAACGGGTGTCGATGCAGTTCAGGGCAGAGTTTTTCAACATCCTGAATCATGCGAACTTCAACGCTCCCGGATTCGGCGGCAACGGTGTGGTGTCGATCCCGAACTCAACCAACTTCACCAGCTCCAACTTCGGCGAGATTGGCTCGACCCGCGATGCTCCTTATGATCCGAGGCAGATACAGTTTGCGCTAAAGTTGTACTACTAAGAGAACAGCTTCACGCTGCTCAAAAGGCGTCCTCGCGAGGACGCCTTTTTGGGTTGGGCGGCGACGCGACGCCTGAGTTCGCGGTGGTAGCATAGGTGCATTGTGGGTAGATGGTTCCGGTCTCGAAGGCTTGCCTGTTCGCTCCTGATCTGCGCGGCCGGTGCTCGAGCGCAAGGCCGCCCAACCGCAGAGCTGGATCGCGAATTTCGAGCGGCCGTAGCTCAATATGACGCGGGAAAGTTCGACGATGCCGCTGCCCGGTTAGAGACTCTCGTCCCGAATACCCCGAAGAGCTTTGAGGTCCATGAACTTCTGGGACTGACCTACGCTGCGCAATCGAAGAATGCCAAGGCGCTAGAGCAGCTGAAGATTGCGGTCCGGCTGAAACCCGAGTCTGCGGAGGCACGCACCAATTTGGCAGCGAGCCTTACTCAGGCGGGGCAGGAGGAGCCGGCGGGGGAGCAGTTCCGCAAGGCGCGTGAGCTGGCGCCGCGCGATTATGCGACGAACCACAACCTCGGCGAATTTTACATCCAGGCGGGGAAGATTGCCGAAGCGACACCACTGCTGGAGACGGCGCAGCGGCTGGATGGATCCTCGTACGAGAATGGCTACGACCTTGCGCTGGCGTATCTTTTGACGGGTCGAAACGACCAGGCAAGGCAGCTGGTGCAGGCCCTCGTGCGAGAGAAGAATACCGGGGAGCTGCACAACCTGCTGGGCCAGATCGAGGAGAAGGACGGGAAGTTCGTTGCGGCGGCGAACGAGTATGAGACAGCCGCTCGCATGGACCCGAGCGAGGAGAACCTCTTCAGCTGGGGAAGCGAACTCCTGTTGCACCGCACTTATGATCCGGCCATCACGGTTTTTCGCCAAGCTACGGAGCGATACCCGAAGTCGCCGCGGCTGATGATCGGGTTGGGGATGGCGCTTTACTGGCGTGGCGAGTATGACGGTGCGGTGCAGGCGCTGCTGGCGGCAGCGGCTCTCAACCCTACGGATGCCCGGTGTTATCTCTTCTTATCCAAGTCGTACGACCATTATCCAGACCGGGCGGAAGACGTGATCCAGGTGTTTCGAAGGTATGCGGAGCTAGAGCCGCGGAATGCGCTGGCGCAGTATTACTATGCCATGAGCCTGTGGAAGGGGAAGACGCCGGAGGACGCCAGCGTCGACCTGCAGCCGGTGGAGGCGCTGTTGCAGAAATCAATCGGATTAAATGGAGCGTTTGCCGAGGCACATTTCCAGTTGGGAACTCTTTACACTGATCGGCATGAGGAGGGGAAGTCCTTTACGGAGTATTCGCGGGCGCTGGAGCTGGACCCCGATCTTTCGGATGCGCATTACCGGTTGGGGCAATATTACGTTCATGCCGGCGAGAAGGACCATGCGCAGAAGGAGTTTGACTTATACCAGCAGCTGCGCAGCCGCAGGCAGGCAGCGCTTGACAAGGAAGCGGCCGAGGTTCAGCAGTTTGTCTATGCAGAGAAGCCGGCGCATTCGGCAGCTCCGTGAGCCGGCTCGGAATAGGAGCAGCTGTGCGTCATGGAGATAAAGCTGCGAGGCCGGTAGTCAGCGGATTCCCGATAGTTATAAGGGGACTTTCCTAACTAAGTTAGGAGACTTATCGTTACCAGAGAACTTATCGTTGTGAACGAACCTATAGTTACGAAGGAATCAGGGACGAAGTCCCGAGGCAGAAAGCGTTGACGGCCCAATCAGCATTTCAGCGATCAATCGAGCGAGGCGGTTCTCTCGGAGCCTACAGTCCGGCTGAGATTGCCATGCGTCTTGGGCGGAGCCGGCGAGACTTCCTGCGCGGAGCGGCGGGGGTTGCGATGGGAGGCGCCTTGTTTGGCGGCGGCCCGCTGCTGCGAGGAGCGTTGCCTGGAAAAAAGCGGAAGGTGATCGTCATCACGTTTGGCGGAGGGGCTCGCGACCAGGAGACTTTTGCTCCGCAGGGGCAGGAGAACATCCCCCGCATGCTGACGGAGCTGGTTCCGCAGTCAAGCTTTTTTACGCAGGTGGTGAATGGCGGAATCCTGGGCCACTACGTGGCGACGGCGAGCCTGGCGACCGGCGTGTATGAGACGCTGAATAATTTTTCTGCGGTTCCTCCGGACCACCCGACGGTCTTTGAATATTTTCGGAAAGACCTGAAACGGCCGCCCTCCGATGCCTGGGTGGTTGCGCCCAGCAATGGCTTCAACCGAATCGGCGAGAGCGACTCCCGGAGCTATGGCCCGGGGCTGGGCGCGCGGGTGGTGTTGCCGAAGCATTTGCTGAACGCCGCGTCGAAGGGGGATGTCTCCGACTACGGACACCTGCTGCGGGACAACTACGAAACTCCTCTCTACACGCCGCAGCTGCAAGGCGGCGAGTTTGAATTGAAGCAGCTGGAGATGATCCTGAAGCTTTCCGTCGAGGATTTCCGGGCGCACGCCCGAACGGTGTCGAGCCCGGACGAACTCTCGATGTATATCGCGCGGCGGCTGATGCAGGAAGAATCGCCGAGCCTACTATGGATCACGATGCATGATATCGACGTTGCCCACACCGGGGCTTATTCGCTCTATATCGATGCGATCCGGCGGACGGACCGGTTGTGCGCGGAGCTTTGGAAAGCGGTTGAAAGCGAGCCGGAATATACCGGGAACACGACGATGTTCATCCTGCCGGATTTTGGGCGGGACGCGGATGAAGATGCAGGGGGGAATGGATTCCAGCATCACCGCACGGGCGACGCGGTCTCGCGAACGACGTGGATGATGGCTCTCGGCGCGGGTGTGAGGGAGGGCGTGATCTACGATCGGCCTGTCCAATCGATTGACCTGGTGCCGACGCTGGGCTCGATCATGGGGTTTTCGCCTGCGCTGTCGCAGGGCAAACGAATCCAGGAACTTGCTTAAACGTATGCTTCCTCGCGATCTTAATGCAGAAAAGTTCTTCGGGTATCCTCCGCGGGCGAGGACGGTGGTGATCACGCACCTGGCCGTGCTGCAGCAGCTGCCATTGAGCTTCGTGCCGAGTCTGCTGCGGGAGGTGGTTGACTACGACTTCAAATTTCCAGCAGAGCGAGCGGCGATCGACGGGGAATTGAGCACTCTGGGCGCGCTCTCTGCGGCGCAGGTTGGGGAGTGGTTCCAGGCGTTTTCGCAGATCAGGATCTCTGCACAACTGCAGGCCTCGGATTGGGTGGATCAACCGGGCCAGTTTGTGGAACAGCTTTCGGCCGACCTGTGGACGACCCACCAGCTGGATGAGTTCAGGATGGCGGCAAGTGCTTATGGAGATCGTTTGCGGGCGACAGCCGCGCCTGAATCGCTCCCGGCGCCGAGGCTCGGTATCGCGGTCATCGGGAAGGGGGTTGGCTCCTACGAGGCGCCGCTCTTTCGGAACCTGCGCGAGCATGGTACCTACTTCGGGCGCGTGAACCCTGAGAATGGGCTCGAGCTGTTGCTGAATGCGGTGACGGCGCGGGCGAAGGCGCACCCTCTCGCCTATGGCCACTGGTATATCGACGGAGGGCAAGAGGCCGATCACAGCCCGCTGTTGACGTGTGTCTCGTACCAAGGACTGGCACCGGTGCGCTCGGCGCTGCTGCGCAATATTCAGACAGAGATGGCGCGGCCGGGGATGGGACCCGAACAACTGCGGACGCACCTGGCACGGCTCACGCCCGAGGAGCTAGGCAGCAGTTCGCGGGTCGACCCGGTGCTGGCGCGCTTTGAGATCAAGCTACTCACCGAAGGTTCCGGAACGCAGATCTTCAGCACGACCTTTGCGCAGTGGACGGCTCGCGAGGCGCTGCGGCGTGCCCAGCCGCTCACCTTGCTGGTCCGATTTGCGCCGAGGCAGCGGCAGCGGCCGATGAACGAGTTGTTATCTGGCGAGCACGAGGCGACGGACCTCGACCTGGCCGGCTCCGTGGTGGATGCAGATATGGGGGCCTACTACCATTGGCTGAACCAGCAGCGGCTTGCGGGAGCGGAGGAGGCTTCGTTCCTGGTGTGGTTTGAAGATCATGGCCAGGCGCTTGTCGTGTCGCCGTCGATGGCGCGGGGCGCCGAGTCAAAATCGGCGGCAAATCTGGCAGAGCTGCTGCGTTGGGCTGCGGGGTGAGATCGCGAGGAGCGGCGGAGCTTCTCAGCTTTTGATCGCGATCTCACGCAGTCTTAGGCCGGCCTACTTCGGGAGCGGGCGGTTAGAACGGGAGACGCATGGTGATGACAGTGGCGTGGTTGTAGGTGTGGAAGTGGGTGAGAGCGATCTGTTCCCCTGCGCCGAAGGTAAGCCCGAGCCTGCCGGGCCGCCCGGCGTCATCATGGGTCAAAGGCACGCGGCCAAAGATGATTCCCGGAGTGGCGAAGGTGGAGATGTCGCCATCGTCGGGGCCGCCCTTGAAGAAGCTGGAGTTGAACTCCGCTTCGGGCCAGACGAGACGGGCGAGGCCGGTGTGGCCGAGGCGATACTGGACTACGTTATTCCAGGTGATGGTGTGGCCGAGACCTTGCGAGTTGGTGACTGGCAGCGAACCGCCCGCGGTCGAGGTAAACGCCCACTGCCCAAAGCCCTTGCCGACCGCCAAGGTGGGAGTGATGACGGCACAGCAGCTGCCGTTGCCGTTCTTGCCGGTAGGCGCGGTGGCCGCGAGGAACACGGTGACGATGGCGTTGCCGTGATCCTGATTGCGAGAGAAGAGTCGAGCTTTCGCCAGGAAGGACAGATCGCCGAAACCGTCGGTCTCGCCGTTCGAGCGATTGAAGAATGGCGGTACGTTGACGATCAGCTCAATGTATTTCTGCGGAATGAATTCGAGGCCTTTGGAATTTCCGTAGTTCCAGACGCTGAAGGCCTTCGGATTGTACTGGTGAACGAAGTCGGTGCGCAGCTCCTGTTCCAATCGTGGGGTTACCGTAACGAGCGGCGTGATCCAGTTCGGTTGGAGCGCCTGGGTGGCGGTGACCCTTGCTTCGTAGCGATCGAAGAAGCCATCGGGTTGTGACGAGGTGGTACTCTGTTGAGCAACCGCAACGAGCGGGGCAATAAGAGCGAGAGAGACGGTAAGACCCAGGCGCGCAGCGATCCTGCTTATGGACGAAGAACGAGCGCGACCAGAAGAATGCAGATTCATGTTTTATTAATCCTATACGGTTGTGAATCACGATTATTGACGGATGGAATCGGCGGAAGTGGAACAAGGATGGGATGCTGCGCAGTGGTAAAGGTTACTTGATCCCCTCGATCGAGGATGAGTTTCGATGGCGGAAGTCGATTTGATGTTGAAGCCGCGCGAGGCGGCGGCGGCGCTGGGAGTGAGCTACGCCACTCTCAAACAATGGATTCTGACCGGGAAGTTGAAGACGGTCAAGACGCCTGGCGGGCATCACCGCGTACCGCAGAGCGCTTTGCGCCCGATGATTCCGTCGAAGCCGACGCCGGCGCAGAAGGCCTCGCGCGAACGTTTTCGCAAGGTAAGCGGCAGGAACCAGTTGATCGGCAAGATCATCGAAGTGACGATCAGCGGCCTGCTGGCGAAGGTGGTTCTGCAACTGGGCGCCCAGACGATCACCTCGATCATTACCGCCGATGCCGCGCGGGAGATGCAGCTGCGCAAAGGGCAGACGGCGGCCGCCTTAATGAAGGCGACCGAAGTGATGATCGTCCGCGTCTAGCGGGAGATTGCAGTTGGGGCGAGGCCGGCTATGCTGCCGTGACGGCGTGGCGCGCCCGCCATAGCGCTCCCATGACCGGATCTGCTGCCTTTTCGAAAAACTGGATGCCGGGATAAGCGATGGTCAATGCGGTTTCCATTGCCTTCCTCAATGGAAGCACGTTGCCGAGAATGCTGCCGGCCACGGCGACGCCGGGCAGTACAAAGGGTATGTGGGTGAGGGCGTCTCGTCTGCGGACTCTCTCGATGACGAGACTGGCAAGATAGGCGAGATCCCGGCCTCCGTGCTCGAGGACCTCAAGGGCGACGGCGTCGCCTTGCGCAGCGCAGTCGACGACCAAGGGTGCAAGTGGAGCGAAGTTGGGCGCCGGATTGGTGTTTGCGAACTCGATCAAGGCATTTAACGAGGAGAGCTGCCAATGCGCCATGATGCTCTCCAGGAGGATGGTCGGGCGCTCTTCATCTATGGCGAGAAAGCCTCGGCGCAGACCCTCCTGGCCGACAAAGACTCCCGATCCCTGATCGGCAAGGGCGGGTCCCCAGCCTCCTGCGGTGAAGATGGCGCCGTCGCCGGCGCGTCCGGCTACGTTGGAGCCGGTACCAGCGAGGACCAGAACGCCGCGGTCGCCATAGAAAGCCGAGTCGAGAGCGATCTCGACATCGCCGACGAGCAGGAGATCGCCACCGACGAGGCTGCCGATGGAGTCACGCAGCCAATTGGCGACGAGCGGAACGGTCTCTCCGGATGTGCCGATGCAGGAGCGGGTGATCGCTCCAGGAGCGACGCCCGAGATTTCAGCCAGCCGTTTCACGCCTTCGCGCAGGTTCGCATCAGTCATCGCTTCGTCGGCGCGGAGGCGTTTGATTGTGCCGGTGCGTGCGGTTGCAAGCACTCGATGCTCATCCGCGAGAAGAAACTCGGTCTTCGTGCCGCCGGCATCGATGGCCAGAAAATATTTCATTCAAGTTCCTTCCTGGTGCTGCGAGGTCGTTGCCCGGACTTGCCTCGCCGCAATGCCGGTAGTTGAGACGAGGCCATGAGGAGAAATATTCATTGGACCATGAGAGAGTGTATCGCGCGGCTGCCTGCGCCGCACCCGATCGCGGAGCGCAGCGCCCGCGTTGCCCATGCGAAGGGGAAAGGCATGTTTCGGCAGCGGGCGTCGGTTGCTTTGTTGGAGAGAAAAAACGCCGGAGGGCGAGTCTCTAGTTGAAGCGGCGGTGGGGCAGGAACAGGTCCAATTTCAAGCTATAACGATTGACATGCGGGCTGCCCCCGGAGCCGGTTTGATGATCGTGCTCGTAGAAGGCGTCGAGCTGGAAGCGCTTGTTCAAGCGGCAGATCGCTCCGCCGGTCAATGCCGTCTCATTCCATTTCGAGTATCGACTGTCACGGTAGGACTCTTCCGAGAGGTAGGTGATGACAAGGTGGTGTTGAAGAGGCAGCGGCCGCTCCATGGTCAACAGATTGCGGTAGCGCCAGGAGGGTGTTCCGGCAACCCAGCGAAATTCGCCGCGACTGCGGTCGGCAAAAGTTATTCGAGAGAGGATAGGACGGCGCGCCGCGAAGTCGAGCGACAGACGATTTTCCGCCACTATATTCGATGCGGGGAGATAGTGGTACGCGGAACCCAGACGGAATGCGTTCGACCTTTCGGTATCCGGATCGCGCTTGTCGCTGCCATGTGTGGAGTTGAGGGGCCGGAAGAGCAGGTCGATTCCTGCTGCGAACTCGGCCTGTGGCCGAATGCCCCCTGTCCGGTTTGAGGTGGCCAGGAAGCTTGCGCGAGTTTTCTGCGTCATTCTCAGGAAAGCCTCGCCTTCGGTCGAGAACTGCTGCAACTGCGCACTCATGTGGGAACCGCAGAAGAAGAGCAAGGCGGCGCAGAGACGAGATGGCGTGCGAAGATGCATCGTCTGCGGCTCCAAGTGAACAGTGAGATAGCAGGCGACGAAGCGCGGCCGATCGTACTCGAGGCGCAGCGCCTGCCGATGTGCCAGTAGATGAGTCAATCCTCATTGCTGATCGGCGGCGGTTCGGATCTCATCTGAGGGAGCGCTATGAATGACCCGGAATTAGTCACAACTTACCCTGCGAGGGAGCATGCGCGAGTGAGTCGATGGGGGAGTGGGTCTCGCACGAGTTGAAACTGTGATGTGGATTGGAGCGACGAACGGCATCGACTTTCGCTCGACGGCCGCTCTTTTGCGGGCTAACCGGCTGCGGCCCTGGCCGCACGGCGCAGATCATAGTCAGCCTGCGCAGCCTGAAACTTTGACACGTTGGCGGCCGCCCATCGCCACAGCGGATGCACGACCTCGAGCATCTGCAGCGCCAGGTCCGTGATGGCATACTCGACTCTCGGAGGCACCTCGGCAAAGACGGTGCGGGTCACCAAGCCATCCCGCTCCAACTGGCGCAGAACCTTGGTTAATGACTTCTGACTTACGCCCTCCACCCGTTCCAGCAGGCGTGAGAAACGCATGGGTGTGCTGGCTTCCGCGAGTTCGGCCATGGTCCAGAGGGTCCATTTTTCTGCGAGCCGAGTGACGATGTCGCGGGTGAGAGAGTCTTCCTTTTCGGTCAATGCCTCACATGCGGCATTCGCTTCTGCCCAATTGATGACGGCCTTCATGGTTACCTCCGAGTTAGTATCTACCGAAAAGGTGCCTTATTGCAAAGAGATACCATTGGCAGGATACTCCTCTTATGACGACGAAGAGATCTTCTCAATTTACGGCGAACGAAATTGCTCCCCAACACGGAAGACGTGTTCTCATTACCGGGGCGAACTCCGGTATCGGCTATGAGGCCGCGCTGGCGCTGGCTCGCCATGGCGCCGAGATTATCCTGCCGGCTCGGTCTCTGGAGAAAGCCAAGGGCGCGATCGGGCGCATTCTGCGCGAGGCGCCGGGCGCGGTTCTCACTCCTGCGGTGCTCGATCTGGCTTCGCTGGCGAGCGTACGGGAGTTTGCCGCATTTGTAGCGGAGAGCTTTCCTGGCCGCTCGCTGGACCTGCTGATCAACAATGCCGGAGTGATGGCTGTGCCGCAACGGGAGGTGACGGTGGATGGCTACGAGCGCCAGTTCGCCACCAACTACCTGGGCCCGTTTCTGCTTACCGCGCTGATCTACCCGCGCCTGAAGCCGCAGCCGGGCACGCGCATCGTAACGGTGTCGAGCGGGGTGAACAACCAGGGGAAGATCGAGTTCGACAACCTCCAGTCCGAGCGTGTGTATAAGCCGATGTTCGGCGCTTACTCGCAATCGAAGCTTGCGGATCTGATCTTTCTGCTAGAGCTGCAGCGCCGCCTGACGTCTGGCGGTTCGCCTGTCCTGAGTACGGGCGGACATCCTGGTTACGCCATCACCAATCTCCAGATCACCGGGCCGGCCGGGAAAATTCCCCTGCCTCTTCGCTTTGCGGAGCTGATCCTCAAACCGCTTGCGTCTCAAGATGCGGCGCATGGCGCGCTCCCCACTCTTTTTGCCGCGACATCGGCCGCGGCGACTGCGGGCGGCTACTACGGACCCAGCGGCTTCCAGGAACTGAAGGGGTATCCCGTGCCGGCGAAGATCGCTCCCGCTGCTCGGGACCTCGGCCTGGCCAAGCGCCTGTGGGCGGAGAGCGAGCGCCTTACCGGGGTGACGTTCCAGATTTAGCGGGCGAGCCCTGGCGAGCTATCGAATCGGCGTGAAGGCGGGATCGATCGTTGCAGCGCAAGAGGCAGGTTTTGCCGGGAGCTCTTCCGTAGCAAGGATGACGCGATTCCTGCCCGAGGCCTTTGCTCGATAGAGGGCTTCGTCCGCTTTCCGCAGCATAGTCGCGGCATCGCAGACTGCAGGCGAGGCGGTGGCGACACCGATGCTGATGGTGACGGAGCAGCCATCCCAAGTTTCTGCGACCGCCAGGCGGAGCCGGCCGGCCAAGAGGAGGGCCTGATCGGCGGCGGTATGGGGAAGAAGGATCGCGAACTCCTCGCCGCCGTAACGGCAGACGAGGTCGGCCTCGCGGACGCCCTGCTGCAGGCAAGCGGCGACGTGGCAGAGGACGCGGTCCCCCATGTCATGGCCGAAGGTATCGTTCACGGTTTTGAAGTGGTCGATATCGACCAACAGGACAGAGAGGCCGGGATTGCGCCGGTCGAGAGAAGCGAGTTCTTCGGAGAAACATTCGTCGAACCTGCGGCGATTGCAGCAGCCTGTGAGGGGGTCGGTCCAGGAGAGCAGCAGCAGTTTTTTGTTGGCTGTGAGCAATTCCAAGTGGTATCGCTCGACCTCGTGGATGGCATTTTTCTCGGTTGTGATCTCATGGCAGAGCGCGGCGAGGAAGCGATCTCCCGAGGCGTTAACGAAGGCGAATTTGTAGGTGCGCCACTCAGTGATGGTTCCGTTGGGGGCCGGAGTCGATGTCTCCAAGACGGAGAGTTGATCATTTTGGAGGATCGCGTTGTCAATGGCGCTAAGTTTGAGGGCAACATCCGCGGGAAAGACATCGTACTCGGTCTTTCCGATCCAATCCTGCCCGCTGATTTGAAAGTGTTGGGCGAAAGAACGGTTGTAGTAAATGATGCGGCCGGAGCTGTCTTTCATGTAGCCGATCAGCGGGCTGTTATCCATGAAGGTCTGAAAGAGCGCATTGCTGCTGCGAAGTTCTTTCTCGATCGTTTCTTTTTCCGTCAGTGTGACTTCAAGGGAGAGCACTCTCTGTCTTTCCTGAAATAAGCTGGCGACCTGCCGGCCCAGTATGGCGAGGGCGGTCTTCTGGTCTTCGGCGAGCTCGCGAGGAACGGTATCGAGGACACACAGGGTGCCGACGGCATGACCCTCAGGGGTAAAGACGGGCATTCCGGCGTAGAAGCGGACGCGGGGAGCGTGGGAGACGAGCGGCAGGTTACAGAAGCGCGTGTCGAGGAGTGTGTCGGGCACGATAAAGAGCTCGCGCTGCCGGATGGCATGGACACAAAAAGATTCATCCTTTGGCACGTCAGAGATGTCAGTGCCGAGCTTTGCCTGGAAGTGCTGCCGGCTCTCGCCGAGCACGGTGACGAGACTGACGGGCGTCTTGCAGATCATGGCAGCTAGGTACACCGCTTCCCGATAAGCCGGATTGGACTCACTTGCGAAGAGGTCGAGGGCCTCGACGGCGAGCAGGCGCTTTCGCTCTTTCTCTAGTTCCGCCAGGCTCTGCGGTGCATTTTTCAAGACAGCACTCCACATGGACTGATTGGTCTATCGGCGCAGCGCCGAGTGGGCAATAACGGCGGACGGGAACGATGATGGCGGACAGGACCGGACGGCGCGGGAGCGTGCCGGGGATTGGCGACGGTGCGCTGATGCAGGGATGAGGGGGGCGGGTGGCAACAGCTCAAGCAAACGCATCGTCGAGCCGATGAAGGGTGCTGAGACGAGGCACCGTGAAGAAGAACAAAGAGGTCGTGGGCGTCCTGTTTGTCGCGGGAGTCTTTGCGATTGCATTTGGCTGGTTTCAGCTCTTTCGTTTTGCGGCGACGCCAGGATCTCAGCAGGCGGCGCCGCGATCCTGGCCTCGCAACGAACGTCGCATCGGGGATGGGCGTACTCCGCTGCTGGTGGTCTTTGTCCATCCGGGTTGCAGCTGCACCCATGCAACGCTGGTGGAACTCGACCAGATCCTGACGACGACTGAGACTGCCGTTGACGTCGAACTGAAGGTTTATCGATCCCGGGTGCTTGACGAGCACGGTTATGGGGTTGCCTTCGATGCGACGCCCTGGCTGCATCGACGGGTCGCTGTCGAGGCGGATGTCGACGGGCGCACGGCCCGTGCGTTCAGGGCCGCGACCTCGGGCGAGGTGCTGCTCTATGGCGCGGACGGCCGCTTGTTATTTCAAGGAGGGATTACGCCTGAACGGGCCCACACCGGCGATAGCGCCGGCGCAGAGCGATTGAGCGCCGCCCTGAGCACCGGGCACCCCCAGGATGGCCGTTCCAACGTATTCGGATGCGCCCTCTTCCATCGATCGCAGCTGGGCTGAAAGGGAACAGTGCCGACGAACGAAGAGCCGACTATATGTGACGGGCTGCCACGAAGCGAGAGCCTGCGACTGGAAGTGGACCGGCAGTATCGTGCGCAATGCGTGCGCACGGACCGGTATTTTGCCACGCTCATGCTGCTGCAGTGGGCAGCGGCCATTGGCATAGCTCTGCTCACGAGCCCGCGCACCTGGGCGGGAGACACCAGTCGCCTGCACCCGCACGTATTGATGGCGGTTTTCTACGGCGGATTGCTGACCCTGGTTCCGGTGATGATGACCTGGAGCGCACCCGGGGAGCGGATCACGCGATTGACGATTGCGACGACGCAGATGCTGATGTCTTCGCTGCTGATTCATCTGACGGGCGGCCGCATTGAAACGCACTTTCACATCTTCGGTTCGTTAGCCTTCCTGGCGTATTACCTGGACTGGCAGGTGCTGGTGACGGCCTCGCTGGTGATTGCGACGGACCACTTCCTGAGAATGATTTATCTTCCATTCTCAGTTTTCGGCTCTTATTCGGTGCAGCCGTGGCGATGGGTAGAGCATGTCGGCTGGGTGCTTTTTTGCGATGTGTTTCTCATTATCGTGTGCCTGGACCGGCTGCACAGCCTGCGGGAGCTGAGCCGGACCCATGTGGAGCGGGGCGACCTGCTGCACAAGGCTTATCACGATGCATTGACGGGGCTGCCGAACCGGGTTTATCTCAGTGAGAAAATAGCGGAGTCAATGCAACGGAGCGGCGAGGGGGGAGCCGGATTTGGCTGCGTGTATATCGACCTAGACCAGTTCAAGGAAATTAATGACACTCTAGGCCACGCCTCGGGCGACACTCTCTTGCGCTCGGTTGCCGACAGGATGCAGGGCAAGCTGGGAGTGGCGATTCCGCTGGCCCGGGTGGGAGGAGACGAGTTCGTCGCTATTGTGCCGCATGTGCCTGAGTTCCCCGACCTGGTGCAGGAGGTTGCCCGAGGGCTGCTGCGGTCCCTGCTGCTGCCCTTCGACATATCCGGCCAGCAGGTGACGATCGGAGCGAGCATCGGGATCAGCAACTATCCGCAGGACGGCGAGGACGAAGCTGAACTGTTGATGAAGAGCGACAAGGCGATGTACCGCATCAAGCGGACGGGACGCAAGGGGTGCCTGGTCTACTCACCGACACTGTTTGCCGAGGCGGGAGAGCAGACCGCGGCAGAAGACCAGCTGCGCCACGCGATGGCGAAAGGAGAGTTGATCGTTCACTACCAGCCGCTGATCGAGCACGGGGGCGCCATTACCGGCTTTGAAGCGCTGGTCCGCTGGATGGATCCGGAACGGGGGAGTATTTTACCCGACCAGTTCATTCCGCTGGCGGAAGAGACAGGGCTGATCGTGCCGCTGGGCGCTTATGTGCTGCGGGAAGCGTGCAGACAGGCGGCGGAGTGGAGAAGGCTAGGTTCGTTCTTCGGCAAAATCGCGGTGAATGTCTCGAGCCTGCAACTGGCGACGCCCGACTTTGCTGCTTTTGTGATCAACACGCTCAACGAACACGGGCTGCCGCCGGAGGCCATCGAACTGGAGATCACTGAGAGTGCGCTCTTCGGAGATTTCGAATTGACGAGGCGGCACCTGATGGAGATTCGCGGCCATGGGATGCGGGTGACGATCGACGACTTTGGCACGGGATATTCGTCTTTGAATCGCTTGAGGGAATTGGCGCTGGATTCGTTGAAGATCGATCGCCTGTTTGTGGAGTCGATCGCTACGTCGGAACCGGACAGACTGCTAGTGCAGCACATTATCGGGATGGCGCATTCGCTGGGCATGTCGGTAGTGGCGGAGGGTATAGAAACTGACGGGCAACTGGAAATTCTGCGATCGCTTCGCTGTGACCACTTACAGGGATACCTGCTGGGAAAACCTCTCAACCAGATAGAGACCGAGCAGCTCTTCGTTCACAGTGAAGGTACCGAACCAAGGGCCGATACGGCGCCGCATGGAGGGGAACGGCCTATCTCGGTGAGCGCCACGCCCGGTAAAGCAGCCGAGCTGCCGACGGAGACCAAGATGCTGGACACGATCTCGCGGGGCTGAGGCACCTCAGTGAGAGTCAGCGAGGGCGCGGAGGTTGAGTAACGAGCGAGCGCCACGAGTGTCTGCGCAGGCGTGCTTTCCAGGATGGTCACGAGCGAAATGCCGGCTTCCGGCTGGGGTGGGGAGCACGGATGACTGCCGGAACGAGAGCCGAGGGATTCTCTCATCAGTCTTCATGGCGAACGATTTGTATGTATGCCGGGAGAACGCGCTTCGTGGGAAGGGGATATCTCCCGGCGGACTGCCAGAAGGATGGGCGGGCGCCCGGCCGAGGGACGTTATGGGCCAGGAGAGGTGAAGAGAACGGGCTTGGTTCCGGCGGCTTCGAGCAGGTTCCGGCGGCCGAAGCCACGGAGGCCTGCGGCCACGCCTTCTGTCAAAACCAAGTCGAAGAAACCGGGTCACGGGGAAAAACTTGCGAGAGGAGTGGGCGCGTCTGGCCGGCGGCTGGAGGCGCAAGCGCCGGTTGCAATGCGATTGCCGGAAGGCCGGCTAAGCGTCGCCTCGCCGAACCGCTTTCGTTTTCAGCGCCTTTCGCTTTGTAATCCAGCGAACATCGCGTTGAGCATTGGGCGGGCTAGGCGCCTTTACCGCCTTACATCCGCAAGAATGCCGAACAATCAATTCCACGGGAAGAACGATTTGCCTGTTCTGAAAATCTCGCCGGGCACCGAGTCTCTCGAATAGTAGATTGGCTGCAACTCTCCCGAGGCCATCTGGCTGAATATGTCGCCAGTTAATTTCGACAGACGTTCCCGAGTGGCGTCAAAAGTGGCGTTCACAAAACCCCTCCGATGCTCTGGAGGGGTTGTCGTCTCAGCTGTCTGTTTCTTATGTTTATGGTGACCCTGGGAAGATTCGAACTTCCGACCTGCGGTTTAGGAAACCGTCGCTCTATCCACCTGAGCTACAGGGCCATCTCTGGGGAAAGCGCTTCTTCTCCAGTTTACCGCAGTCCTGGGCTGGGCACAGCGGGCCTTGTGGGCGATGCAGGGAGCGGCCAGGTTACCGGTAGATTGCGAAGTCCTGCACGACACGACTGATGACGCCGTCGGGGCTCGGCGCGTCCGGGTGCAGATGGTATTCGATCGAGGAGCAGAGGCCCAGCAGTTGGCCGAAGAGGACATCTAGGACCGGCCGATATCGATCTGGTATGTCTGCCTCGATCGGAAGATACTCGTCGCAGTTTGGAAGCAGGGATTGTTCGGCCGCGCGAGGGCCGACGGCGATCCGCGAGGCGGTGATTCGTTTGTCTCCAAGTTCCCGCAAGAGATCGGCGGCGTATCCTGTTCGCCCGCCGTCGCCCGCGGCGAAACACACGAAGAGGGTTTCGGGATCGAGAGCAGCCATAGGCCCGTGGCGCAGGCCGAGGGTGGTCTCGGCCATTGTTTTGACTCGTCCGGCTGACATCTCCAGAACTTTTAACGCAGACTCTTTGGCCACCGCCGCGAGCGGCCCGCTGCCGACGAAGCAAAGCCTGGGGAGACGGAGAGCTGCCAGCTTCTGGGCAAGAGTAAAGCCGCCGATCAGCAATTGCCGGCCTGCAGCCTCAATTTTCTCCATGAGCGGCAGGTATGCCTCGACAGACCAGGCGTGGGCGAGGCACTGGCCCATGACGACCATGTTGGTGAAGGAGCTGGTCATTGCCAGGCTGCGATCATTGACCGCATCGTCGAGGACAATTGCCATGGTGTGCGGGTGTTGGCCGCACAGACCGGCCATCTGCGATCGGGCGTTGCAGGTGACGACGAGGTGAGCAATATGGGGGAAACGTTTGAGGGCAAGTTCGAGTACGGCGACGCCCTCTGGCGAGTCTCCTGACCGGGAGAAAGAGATCCAAAGATATTTTCTTCCGTCGACGACATAGTCATTAAGGTTCGGCAGCAGTTCGGTGCTGGCGCACGCGGTGACCTCGCAGCCCCATTGCTGCCGCAACAGGAGTGCGAGAGATTGGCCGATGTAGTCCGAGGTGCCCGCTCCGATCAAGAATACGGATGGCTGCTCGCCCGGCGCGTTTCGTATGCCGGCCTCTTCAAGAAAGCTGGAGACGGGCGCCTGCGCCCGCTGAAAGAGCTGCAGCGTCCGTTGCCAAGTATCAGGCTGCTGCGCGATCTCGCGCGGAGTATAAAGAAGGCCGCGAGCATGCTGTTGCTCACGTGGTAGTTGAACAAGGTGCAGGAGACTGGCCACGGATTTCCTTTATGGTTTCGTTCGAAAGGCAATTATAATCTAAAGAAACAATAGATAAGTAAAGATAATGTGAACGGAGGGAGTTTGGAACGACATCAATTCGACGTCACGATAGCCGGCGAAATCAACCTGGACCTCATCCTGTACGGCCTGCCGGAGACGATGCCGTTGGAGCGGGAACTCATCGCATCTCGATTTGAGATGACGCTAGGCAGCTCCTCGGCGATACTCGCGCACAACCTTGCCGTGCTGGGCGCGAAAGTTGGCTTGATCACCAGCGTGGGCGAGGATGAACTCGGCGCGATTGCCCTGAAGCGGCTCGGGGAGAGCGGCGTCGATCTCTCGACGGTGCGACATGAGTCCTCGATGCAAACAGGTGTTACGGTGATCTTGCCGCATGGCGGGCGGCGCCACATTTTGACATGCCTTGGAACCATGGCCACGATGAGTGTTGCCGATCTCGATTTTGACTACCTGAGCTCAGGCCGGCATTTTCATCTCTCGTCGCTCTTTCTGCAGAAGGGGCTGCACGCCGGTCTGCCACAGCTCTTTCGCGACTTGAAAGAGGCCGGGCTGACCGTGTCGCTCGATACCAATGACGATCCCGAGGATGAATGGGCGGGAGTGCTGGAGCCGCTTCTCGATCTGACCGACATCCTGCTTCCCAATCGCGACGAGCTTTTGCGCATTGCCGGAAAAGATAGTGTAGAGGCAGCACTCGACTTGCTGGCAGAGCGAGTTCCGCTCATTGTCGTGAAGGCGGGATCTGCCGGGGCTATTCTTCAGCAGGGTAGACGCCGCGAATATGTTCCGGCAATTGCTGTCGAGCCGGTTGATACTATTGGGGCGGGCGATAGCTTCAATGCCGGCTTCCTGCACGCATGGCTGCGAGGAGAAGATGCGGTCGAGGCAGCGAGTCTGGGGAATATGGCAGGCGCGCTCTCCACCTTGCGTGCCGGCGGCACAGAGGCATTTCGCGACAGGAGGCTGGTCGATGGCTTCTTGAAAAGTCATGGCAAGGAAAGCCTGTGACGAGAGAGATTGCGTAGCGGGAAGGGAGTGTCTGCGAAGAAGATGAATATGCATCCGGGTTATGCGGGGCGACACTTCTTCTGCCCGAGGGGAGCGATGCGAGGGCTATGAGAAAGAGCACGCCGAGAGCCAAGAAGGAACTCAACCCGATGTTGATCGAAGAGCGGCGGCAGCACGTTCTCGCGACCATCAAACAGGAGGGTCGAGTGCTTGTTTCGGAGCTCTCGGAGACGCTGGGTATTTCGCGCATCACCATTCGGAAAGATCTTGACTACCTGGAGGCCAAGGGTCTGCTGCAGCGAACTCACGGGGGGGCCCTGGCGCCGCAAACGGGATCGCTGCTCGACCCGACGCTGCAGGAAAAAGAGCAGTACCGATTGAAGGAAAAACAACGGATTGCCGAGGCTGCTGTGAAGCTGGTGAAAGAAGGCCAGTGTGTGCTTCTCGATTCCGGCACGACGACGACGCTGATTGCGCGCGCATTGCGCAGCTTTAGCAAGCTCACGGTCGTCACGAACGCCGTGAACATCGCGGCGGAGCTGGCGAACACGGAGTTCGACGTAATTTTGATTGGCGGTATGCTGCGCAGGAACTCTTTCTCGCTGGTGGGACCACAGGCAGAGGATGGGCTGCGCGAGATCAATGCCGATATCCTGTTTCTCGGAGTGGATGGCTTCGATGTTCGCCGGGGGCTGACTACCCCAAACGTGCTGGAGTCGCGTGTCAACCGCGCGATGGTGAAAGCCGCTCATCGCATTGTCGCGGTCTGCGACTCGACCAAGTTCAGCCATCGCAGTTTTGCCCTGATCGTTGCGCCTTCCGCGATTCATACGGTGATCACCGATCCGCAGCTTTCACCGGAAGATGCTGAAGCGCTACGCAGCGGCGGCATTGAGATCATCCTGGCCTAGCTGGTCACGCGGCGCCAGGGCGTTCGTGCCGGACTTCCCAATCCTAGGCATTCTCTTGCCTTTTCCCGAGCCGGTGATTGCTGCCGTGGTGCTCTCTCTTCTGTCGACTAGAAGACGTGCGGCGTGGTGAACGGCTCCCGCGGCGATAAGGGCGATCTATGAACCAGGGCGACCCGTAAAACATTCCCATGACCTGAGCGAGAGGGGAGGTTTTTTTCTTGACATGAAAGTAAAAAGGAACTAAACACTAGGTAACGTAACGTCACGAAACATAAATCGGAAGCTTTGAGCGGAGGCCCCTGCTGTGAGATGGTTTCGAATCTGCGCTCTCATTCTCGCGATCTGTTCCATCCAACGTCTCGCCAGCGGCCAGTCCAATGACCAAGGTCAAATCCGGGGCACGGTGTCCGATTCATCGGGCGCGGTGGTTCCGCAGGCGCACGTCACTCTTACCGACACGGGGACGAATGTCTCGCAAAAGACGGTATCGAACGAACGTGGCCTTTACGTGTTTACGGCGCTCGCCGCTTCCAATTACCGAATGTTGATTGAGCTGCCGGGATTTGGACCGGTGGAGAAGGCGGGAATCGTTCTCACCGTCAACCAGCAAACGACTCTCAACGTGATGTTGAAGCCGGCTACGGCAAACACCAGCGTTACGGTCGAATCAGTGCCGGTGCTGCTCGATTCGGACAATGCCACGTTGGGCGCAGACATCGGGGAGAAGTACCTGACGCAGGTACCGCTGGAAAACCGAGATCCTTTCGGGCTGGCTTTCCTGGCCGCTGGTGTCACGGAGACAGCGGGCTCCGGTATCAACGACTCTTATCCTGCGGGGACAAATTTTGTCTCGAACGGACAAAGGAACGCGACGGCCGAGATTCGACTTGACGGCGCCCTCACGACTGCGCCCGAGCAGGGGGAAGGGGGTACCTCAAACATCTACTACCAGGCCACTGTCGAAGCGCTGCAAGAGGTGAAGGTGCAGAACAACAGCTTCTCCGCAGAGTACGGGAACAATGGCGGCACGGTGATTGACGAGGTAATGAAGTCAGGGACGAACTCCCTGCACGGCAGCGCTTATGAGTTCAATCAGAATTCCATATTTGATGCGCGCGACTACTTCAACAGCGGACCGAAGCCGGGCCACTCTCAGAACCAATTTGGCTTTTCGATCGGCGGTCCGGTGATTAAGAACAAAACCTTCTTTTTTGCGGACCTAGAGACGGTCATTGCCAGCAACCCGGTGAACATTGTCGCGACAGTGCCGACAGCCGCGCAAATCAACGGCGATTTCTCACAGGCGATGACCTACGATGAGAACGGCAACCCGGTACTCAACCAGATATTCGATCCTTCGAAGATCGACGCTAATTCGTATAGCCGGCCTGCTTACACGAACAACACGATTCCCGTCACCGAGATCAATCCGGTTGGCCAGGCGATCTTGAAGTTATATCCCCAGCCGAATACGACGGGCGACGCGGTTTCGGGTGCAAACAACTATCGGCAGGTGGTATTGTCGACCGGGAAACAGCTGCAGTTCGATGTCAAGCTCGACCAGCATTTCAGCGATAGGTCGACGCTCTCGGGCCGTTACAGCAACGTTTTTGCGAACGGCTCGACGCCGACGGTCTTGGGAGACTACGAGTTCAACGACGGGACCGCGTATACCGAAAGAGTGTTTAACGATGGAGTGGTTTACTCGTACATGCCAACGGCGAATACGCTGTGGACCTCAAGCATTGCACTGGACCGGGTTTCGCAGCCGAGCCACTCAAACTATCCGAACCCGACGTCGGTGGGTTTCCCCAGTTATCTGGAGCAGAACGGGGTTGTTCGCATGCCGTCGATCATCATGCCGCAGTCCCCCTGGACCTCGATCTACGATCAGTGCTGCGTGGATACACAATTTGCGCATACGCTGGTAAACTATGCCTCGTCTTTCTCCTGGACGAAGGGGCAGCAGACGTTGAAGTTTGGTGGCGAACAGCGGCTCTTCTATAACAATTTCTTCCAGCCGAACTACCCGAATGGATACTTCAGCTTCGCGCAGGATGTGACCGCGCAGGTTCCCTACGATACAGATGATGGCATCCAGGGAAACTCTTTTGCCGGCCTGCTGCTGGGGTATGGAGATTCTGGCAGCATCAACGTGACACAATCGGTCGCCGACAAATCGAAAGAGACCGGCTTTTACGGCCAAGATGATTGGCGAGTCAACCGGAAGTTGACCCTGAATCTCGGATTTCGGTACGAGTGGAGCTCGCCTTATACCGAGCGCCATAACAACTCCCAGTTCAGCGACTTCACGGGAAGCAGCGGCGTCTCTGTTCCGGGAGTAAGCGCCAACCTGCCGGGCACAACTATCTTTGCCGGCAGCAATAAGCGCAGTGTACCAACGGATTGGAACAATCTTGCTCCTCGCATCGGCTTTGCTTATCTCGTCAACGATAAGCTGGCCGTCCGCGGGGGCGCGGGGGTTTACTACGGCATGAGCGTGGCGACGAATTACCAATACCCCGGCCCCGCATTTACTGCCAGTCCGCAAGCCTTCTTCACCAAGGATGGATACCTCTCGCAATACGCGACGCTCGGAAATCCATTTCCTTCCGGCATCGAGCAGCCGCAGGGAACGAAGTATGGAAGGCTTGCCGAGTGGGGCCTTTCCAATGACAACAACTTGGATACCGGCGTGGCCAGAAATGCGGATATCTATCAATGGAATCTAGGGGTGCAGCAGGCATTCGCCAAGAACATCGTGGTGGGGATCAACTACTCCGCGAACCATAGCGCGCACCTGCCGTGGGGAGGCTATAGCAGCACCAGTAATCGTAACTTCATTGCTTCGCCGGTCCGGCAGCAGCACACGAGCGAGCAGTTATCCTCGCTGGTGAACAATCCGTTTCAGAGCCTGTTCACTGGACCGACGGCGATGTTCGATGAGCCGGAATCGCGCTATAGCGACGACCAGTTGCCGCTGCTGAACCTGTTGCGGCCGTACCCGCAGTTTGACGGACTATACGAGGGCTTGCCGCGTCTGGCCGCGGCTTCGTGGTACAACGCCTTACAGATCGTCTTCCAGAAGCGGGAAGGGCGCTACCTTAATTTTGAGGGGAACTACACTTGGTCAAAGAACACCGATAACTCGTCGACGGGCTTCAATGCTTTTGTGGGCACCTTGAATAATGGGAATCCGCAGGAGTTGGATAATCTCAAAGCAGAGTGGTCGGTAAGCGCGAACGATGCCACAAATCGCTTTGTGCTGGCCGCCGTTTTGCAGGTGCCGGTGGGCCGGGGAACCTTGATTGGCGCGAATATGAATCGTGTGTTGGACATGGTGGTGGGCGGGTGGCAGGTGACGACGCTCACCACGTTCCAGACCGGCCAGCCACTTGCGATTACGATGGGGAACCCTCGAATCGCCGACGGCAACCAGCGGCCGGATGTAACTTGCGCCAAGAGCGAGTCACTGACGACGGGCATCAGCATTCACCAGGCGTCGGAATATGGGCTGCCCTACATCAATGCAAATTGTTTTGCGGACCCGGGCGACCAGCAGGCGGGCAACGGACCGCGCTACTCCTCCCAACTGCGGAGCGATGGAATTCACAACACCGACCTCAGCGTAGAGCGGATTTACAAATTTGGCGAAAAGGGCGGCTCGCTGGAGTTCCACGGGGATTGCCTGAACTGCACCAATACGGAGCGTTTCGGGGTCCCGGACATCGGTTATGGCGATTCGACCTTTGGCATTATCTCGAGCACAGCGGGCGGTGCATTGCCGAGGAATATGCAATTGGGCGTCAGGTACCAGTTCTAAAATTGACCTTTGAGCGCGGGTGGTGTTTGCCACCTGGGGAGAAGCCGTGTGACAGCAGGTGCCTTTCGCTCGCGCAACCGAATGCTTTTCTCTGCCTGCGTCTCCTTGGCTTTGCTGGCGGCGGCTTCACAGGCTCTAACTGCGCAGGAACCGGATCGAAGCTGGCTCAAGAAGGTCCGCATCGGAGCTTACTCTTTGACTTCGGGGAATGCGGAAGATATCGTGCGCCAGGCGCAGGCCAGCGGAGTTTACGGCATTGAGGTCGATAATGATATTCCCGGCCGCTACGAGTCGCTGACCAATCCCGCGGAAAAGCTGGAAGCGATCCGCCGGGTTGCGGTTGCGGCGCATCGCGCGAACAACAAGGCATTCGTCTATATCGCTGGATTTGAATGTATCTCGGCCGATGCGGGGAGTGCCCGCACACTGGCCAAAGAACATCCGGATTGGTTGCAGCGAAAAATCTCCGGCGAGCCGGCGGTCTTCGATGCGAAGGCCGCTTTCTGGATTGCCAAGGGGGAAGAGGATGCGTGGGTCAGCCCTTATGCAGGAGCGTGGCGGAAACAGTACATGGAACGCATTCGCCAGATCGCTGCTACCGGCATCGATGGCATCTATGTCGACATTCCTTACTGGATGACGCATTTCACAGGATGGGAAGATACCTGGGCCAGCTTCGACGACAACACGGTGGCTGCGTTCCAGAAACAGACGGGTCTGGATGCCCGGAAAGACGTCAAGCTGGGAGACGGTAGCGATCCTGGTTTTCGGAAATGGGTCACATTCCGCATCGCGACAATTACGGAGTTTCTTGCAGAGATTCGCAGCAATGCTGTCGCCGTCAACCCATCGATAGCGCTGATTCCTGAGATTTACCCGGGGATTGAGGCGGAGGCGCCACGCGTGGGCGCGGATGTGTATCAGCTGTATCCTCAGGTGGACGCGATCGCGCACGAGTATGAGTTCGGCGATAGCGAAGACCACACAGCGGCGTCACGCACACCATTGGATTGGTTTTTATACCAGATCGGCATTCGCAGCTTTCGTGCTTTTGCCGGCGACAAGCCGACATGGATTTTGAACTACTCGTGGGATGGAGCGCCGCACGTGAACCCTCGCGATGCAATGCTCAACCTGGCGATGTCGGAGCTGATGGCGGGAGCGAACCTGTGGGACGCACGAGGGCATGTCATGTCCGGCTCTAACGATATGGTGACCCGCACCGAGATCTTCAAGTGGGTTGCAGCGCACGAGGATATCTTCGGAGTGCATCGAGAGCCGGTCGGGGAAGTCGGGGTTTACTTTTCGGACACCACGCGCAATATTTATCCTCGAGAGTTCGTTGAGGCGTACCGGGGAGTGCTGCTATTGCTGTTAAGAAATCACATACAATTCCGGATTGTCACTCCCCGCACCGTAAAAAGCTTCAAGGGAAAAGTGCTGGTTCTTCCTGATGCGCGGATCGTGGACGAGGCCGAGTCAACGGCGATTCACAGTTTCTCAAAGCAGGGCGGACGGGTGATCCTGACAGGAGATTGGGACCCGAAGTTGAACGAATTGGGCAACGCCGTTCGCGATCGGACCTCTCCGGGGCGAGCTTATCTGAAGGCCGCGGAAGCGGACTTCGATCATCCGGATCTCAGCGCTACAAGCGAGCTGCTTCAATCGCTCGGGGTTTCGGACGAGATGACCATTCGCGCCTCAGACAATGTAGTCGCTCACGTGGCGATGATCGGGGCGCGTCGTTTTCTCTTCATTGCGAACTTCGACGGTTTAAAGGCCGGCGAAGTAGCGATTCCGCGAGCACAGCACGACGTGCTTGTCGCGCTGGAAGCGCGGGCCGGTGCAAGACTCCACGTACTGCCATTCCTGGGGAAAGAATCGGAGATTGCCGGGAAGCCCGAAGGACGCAAGATGGTGTTCACCCTACCCGTGATCGAGCGAGGGATGGTTGCCTGGGTTGATTAGTGTCTGCGCAATGCGAAGAGAACAGATCGGTGTGCTGGCTGAGCGAGGCAAGTACGGACCAAAATATCTGGATGAAAGAGAGTGTCGATTGGGAGAGCTTATTTACGCGTCATCGCAAGCAGGTCTCGGCAGGGAACAAAAGAGCCTGCGTTCTGCCCCAGGCTTGGCCGCATTCGCGGTGCTCGCCTTGTTTGCACTGAGCCTGCCTCTTCTCGCGGCCACGCGTTCTCTTACTGTGTCGATCGATGAGAGGCGCGGTAGCTATAGTGTTTCCGCACCGGGCATAGCTATGCCGGTGCTTATCGCGCAGCCGGCTATTCGGGTGAACGGCAACTGGCTACACGCGAAGGACTACCCGTCCTGCAAGTCAGAGCGGGCAATCGTGCAGGGAGAGTTGGGCAACGGTGAAGAGTGGACGATCCACTACTCCGGGCTCGAGCATGCGCCGGAGTTGACGCTGCGCCTGCGCAGCTACGCGAGCCAGCCGTTTGGCGAGATGCAACTTAGCGCCAAGAACACGACGAACGAGACGATTTCCATCCAGTCGTTCCGGCTCGTCGAGGCGACCGGTCCGCAGGTTATCCAACTAGGCGGCGATCCATCGTCCGATCGCATTCTCAACGATAGTTTCAGTGAAGACCGTCCCGGCATGCAGCTTCACAATCTCAGCGACTTTGAGAAGCAGATGCATCGCGCGGTGGGGAGTCAATTGATCTACAACCAGCAGAGCCATCAAAGCTGGTTTCTCGGCGCACTGACGTCAGATAAGTTTCTCAGCGTTCTTCGGCTGCATATGAGCGGCGATCCGACTTTTGCGACACGCTCGTACGAGGTGGACTCGACTGGAACCACGGAACTACTGAAGGAGAATTCCTTGCAGGATTCGCCGGTAGACGACCAGGTTGAATTAAGCCTGCCTCTCGCTCCGGGCGGTTCTCTTGCTTCTGAGAGGATGCTTTTCAGTGTGAGCGGCGATTATCATGAGCAGCTCGAAACCTATGGGCGTCTTATTCGCGATCTGCATCATGCCCGGGTGAGCGCACCGACGCCGTTAGGCTGGTGGAGCTGGACGGCCTACTACTTTGGTTTGAACCAGGGAACCGCACTCACCAATGCCGAGTGGCTGGCGCAGAATCTGAAGCCGCTCGGTTATACCTTCGTTCATATGGATGAGGGCTACCAGTACGCGCGTGGGGAGTACGCTACGGCCGATGCAGCGTCGTTTCCCGATGGAGTTGGCGCGCTTGAACACAAGGTCGTCGCAGAGGGACTGACGCCGGGGATATGGACGGCTCCTTTCGAAGTCTCAGAGCGCTCCTGGGTCTTCCAGCATCATCCAGAGTGGCTGGTCCATAATGCGAAGGGTTTGCCCATTCACCTCGGGCTGGTGGCAGAAGGCAAGGACCAACTCTATGCTCTCGATCCTACTCACCCTAAGGCGCAGGCTTACTTGAAACAGACGTATTCGACGTTGGTAAATGATTGGGGTATTCGTTACATCAAGATGGATTTCATGGAGGACAGCGCTGTTGAAGGCTTTTATCACGCAGCAAATACCACGGCGCTCGAGGCGCAGCGGATCGGCATCGAGACGGTTCGTGAAGCGGTGGGTGAGCAGGTGCTGCTCGACAAAGATGGCAGCGAACTCCTGAACCCGGTCGGCCTGGTCGACATGGGTCGTATTTCGCAGGACACCGGCCACACCTTTTCTGCGAGCAAGGATGCAGCTCCCGGAATCGCGGCCCGCTACTATATGAATCGCAATTATTTTGTCGCCGACCCGGACGCCTTCAGCGTCTCAAGGCAAACGGTCGACGATCAGAGCTGGCATGGCGGCCAACACCCTCTCACGCTGGATGAGGCGAAGGTCTCGATTGCGCTGACGGCAGTTTCCGGAGGCATGTTTGAGATCGGCGATGACCTGCCTACGCTCGGGGAAGATGCGGACCGCGTGGCGCTGGTTAAGAATCGCGACATACTGGATATCGCGCAGCTGGGACGGGCCTCGACACCGCTCGACCTGATGAACTATGCGGCTGCCGACGGACAGCCGAGCGTGTTCCTGTTGCAGGAAGATCCGCGCCAATGCATTCTCACAGTCTTCAACTGGACGGAAGCCGCGCGGTCTCACACCATCACCCGTGCCGCACTCGGCCTGCATGCTGGCGGCGAGTACACAATCACCGATGTGCTGGCGCCCGGCGCACCGAAGGCGCTGACGGGTGACGCTATTGCTTTCAGCCAACCACCTCACTCGGTGCATATGCTCAAGATCATTGCGACGAGGCTTATGGCTGCGCCACCGTCGGTAACGGCGTCTGTACCGGATGCCGGCGCCGCCGGCCAGACGCTGGCATTTGCAGCCAAAGCGGCTGACGTGAAGGCGCCGCTGCTTCATATGACTTGGGATTTTGGCGATGGTGTTCAGCTAGAAGGGACTCGAGCGGAACATGCTTACACGCATGCCGGCGCTTATACGGTGACTGCGCACCTGGCCGGGATCGGAGGCGTCTCGTCGGACCAGAAATTCCCAATCACCATCACAGGCTCGGTCAATACGAAATTTGTTCCCGAGGAGAAGCGCCGTCTGGACGATGTTGGTTCGCCGGGCAAGAAGCACCAACCATGACGATCAGTCTCATTGGCGCGACACTCGCTTTCATGCAACGTCGTGCGCCGCTATTTTGCTCGGTTGCGCTGGTGACCTGGGCGTGGACTTATGCCCCGGCTGCGAATGATATGAACCGGCAGACTACCGAGCTGAGAGCGCTTTCGGCGCTAGAGCCGATTGACGCGCACACTCACATCACGGTCAGCGATCCGGCTGTGACCTCCATGCTCGAAGGCCTGGACCTGCATGTTCTGGACATCGTAGTTCCTGACGATAAGGACCCGGTGCGTACATCTCTCGACGAGCAGCGGGCCGAAGTGTTTGCCTTCATGCATTCTGCCCACGGGCGAGCTACGGTCTGCACCAGCTTCAACCCATTTCTTTTTTCAACGGCGACTTTCCAAAGGGATGCCATTGCCAAGTTGAACGACGACTTTGCCAGAGGCGCGGTTGCGGTGAAGGTCTGGAAGAATGTCGGCATGGAGTTGAAGGACAGCGTCGGACATTATGTGTTGATCGACGATCCGCGCCTGGAACCAATCTTCCAGGACATCGCCACTAACCATAAGACGCTGATCGCGCACCAGGCTGAGCCCGATGTGGCATGGGGACCACCCGATCCGAAGGCGATCGACAACTCCTACTATGTGGACCATCCGGAATGGAACATGCAGAAGCGACCCGATGCTCCGAAGAAAGCAACAGTGCTTGCCTCACGCGATCACCTACTGGCAGAGAATTCCGATCTACGCGTCATCGGGGCACACCTAGGCAGCATGGAAGGCGATGTGGACCTCGTCGCCGAGCGACTGGACCGTTACCCCAACTTTGCCGTCGATCTGGCGGCACGTGTCCCGCACCTTGGGGTGCAGCCATCGGCTAAAGTAAGGGCTTTTCTGATCAAGTACCAGGACCGCATTATCTATGGCACGGATACGGAGTTGCACAAGGGCGATGATGTGACATCTACGATCCAGGATTGGAAGGCGCAACTGGCAGCCGAATGGCGGTACTTTTCGACATCGGACCATTTCACCTACGAAGGACAGGCCATCGAAGGGGTGAACCTGCCGCCTGCCGTCTTACACAAGCTCTACCATGACAATGCAATCCGTTGGATTTCGGGTGTTGTACAAGGGCGGCAGTGATAGTTAAGATCACTCGCTTTGCTCAGAATGACATTTGTTTGGGGTTGGAGCATGATGAGGGTAGAGGAACCGCAGATCCTTTGCTTTGCTCAGGATGACGGTAATTGGTATCGGGGTGAAGGTGAGGGTGGTGGAAGAGGTGCAGGTCCTTCCGGGATGGAGCCCAGGAAATCTGGCCGCGATGCAATAGCAGAGAGCGGGATTAAGGTGCGCCGCTCGCAGAGGCTGCGGCGGGTTGTGGACTCCGAGCATCGGTGGAAGGAGCGGGAAGGGCCCAGGCGAAGAGCACGCCACCGCTGCTGGTCAGCAGGTACTGCCTGCCATCGATCTCATACGTGATCGGGGAACTCTGCATTTGTGCGCCTGTGCCGGAGTGCCACAGGGTCTTACCGTTGTCGGAATTGAGCGCCAGGACATTTCCGGCGACATCGCCGGTGAAGACTAATCCTGAGTCCGTCGTGAGAACACCGGCGCCGGCACCGCCACGACCGAGTTCATGACTCCAGCGGATCTTTCCGGTCTGGTAATCAATGGCTTCGATGACGCCTTTGCCCCACAGTCCGTAGTCGGCACCCGCCCAGCCATAGTTGCCGTCGGCCGGTTTGGCGAAATAGAGACTGTAGCTTGGCTTGGCATCGACGATGAAAAGTCCGCGCCTGGCGTCGAAGCTGGGCGCCCTGTAGTTGGTCAGGCCGCCCTCGTCGGGGGCGATGAGGCGCCCATCGGGAGCGGGTTCCTTCTCGGGATTTGGAATCGGCTCGCCGTTTTTATCGGTGCCCTTGGTCCAGTTGATCGGCCCAAAGGGCACACTCAAAAGATTTTTCCCATTGGTGCGATCGAGGACAAAAAAGTATCCGTTGCGGGAGGTCTGCATGAGCATTTTTGTCGGCTTGCCGTGAAAGTCGGCATCGACCAGCACCGGCGTTTCTACGGCGTCCCAATCGTGGGTGTCATGAGGCGAGGCCTGAAACGCCCAGGCAAGTTTTCCGTCATTGGGATGAATGGCAACGATGCTGCAAGTGTAGCGATTGTCACCCGGACGAAGCTTGCCATTCAATACCGGCGTCGGATTGCCGGTTCCCCAATAGACCAGATCGAGGGTCGGATCGTAGGTCCCGGTCATCCAGGTCATCGCGCCGGTCGTCATTCCGGGCGTTCCGGCCGGTGCGACGCTGTCCCACTGCCACTTGGTCTGGCCGGTTTCGGGATCAATGGAACGCAGAAAGCCGCTGAGATTATCGAAATCGCCGGAGACGCCCACAATGACGTTGTCTTTCACAATCAACGGCGCCATGGTTGTCCAGTAGCCCCTGGTGGCATCGGCCACCGTCACCTTCCAGCGGACGGTGCCGTCTTTGGCGTTAAGCGAGACCAGGTGAGCGTCGGGGGTGAGGAAGAAAAGCCAGCCCTTGTAAATGGAAACGCCGCGATGGCCGATGTGCAAGCCGCCGTTTGCGGGGTAGGTGTAGTGCCAGACCTGGTGGCCGGAGCGGGCGTCAATCGCCCAGATATTATCCGGCACGGTGAAGTAGACGATGCCATCGACCAGGATCGGTGTCGATTTAATGCCGGATGCCTGACTGGTTTGGAAGGCCCAGGCGAGGCCAAGCTTATCCACGTTGGCTGGCGTGATCTGGGTGAGCCGGCTATGGCGCCTGCCCGAATAGTCGCCGTGATAGGCGGGCCAGCTGTTGTCGGGCGGATTGGTCAATTCCGCGGAGGTCACGTTCTGCGCTGCAAGCTGGTGCGGGACAATCGTCCACGCGGTCAAAACACTCGCGGCAAGAAGCAGGGCACGATGCGACAGGCTGATCACTGTTTTAGAACCCTTCCATGCAGACCCCGGGGGCCGGCTGCAGGCTGCTACTTCATCGTCTGAATGTATGCCATGAGATTATGAATGTCGTTGTCGGTGTACTTGGGAAAAAGGTCGACGTGTGCGGTCACCGGTGAATCGATCTTGTAGTTCAGGCCTTTCACCGGCCAGGAATGATAGATTCCGTCGCTATCCCGGAGGGCTACAGTGAATTCATCTTGGTACTCGAGCTTGCCGGTGACGGTCTGCCCGGAGGGCAGGGTCACGGTCAGCGTATCCTTGGCATCTTTTGGATACAACATCCGCTCTTCCAATTGAAGGCCCTGATAGCGCGAAGCGATGCCCGCCAGATCGCCGGTCGGCGAATGGCAGGAGGAACACTTGCCGGGGCCATCGAAATATTGCTTGCCTGCGGCGACATTGCCGGTCTGCAGGTCGGCGACATCGACGCCGCGCCGACCGCCAGGGCGGGTGGCAGCGGCTTTGGCGGTGGCATGGATCCAGCGGACCAGGTCAGCCATCTCAGCGTCGGTCAGATTGAACTTCGGCATTTTGTTATCGGGTCGTCCATTGCGGACGACGTAGGAGATTTTGTCGCCGTTGACATCTTCGGCTACCAGCTTCGAACGGGTGAGATCGGGTCCGGATTCGCCGCCGCCAGCTTCGCGTCCATGACAGAAGGCGCAGTTCTGCTGATAGATTGAAGCGCCTGGATCGTTAGCCGGGTGAGGAGTTGCCGTGGTGGGCACCATGGCCGGCGCAGCCACGGTCGCACTGGTTGCGGCGGCCGGCGTAAAGGTCGGGTCGTGGGCGAGGTATTGAAGCAGCGCAGCCAGATCGGTATCGGTGACCTTGGTATTGGCGAAGGCGGGCATCATGCCGCGCCCGTGACGGACGAGTTCGGTGATCTGCTGCGCGTTCATCGTCTTTCCCATGCCGGCAAGCGAGGGAAAGGTGGGAGGATGGCCGAGCAGGTTTTCGCCGTGACACATGGCGCAGTTGCTTTGAAAGACCTTCATGCCGGCAGCGCTGGTGGCATCGAGCCCCGGAGCTTTGGTGGAGGCGTCGCCCTGAAGCGATGCGGCGGAGGCGAAGACCGGAAGGCGCCTGCTCTGGTAGGCGATGGTTCCAGCGACGGCAATCAGGAGTGCGGTGGCCCGTAGAATCTTCAAGGTGTAAATCCGTTCCAACCCAGGGTTACTCCCGGCGTTGTGCCGGGGAAAGTTTTGCTAAGTCTCGATCGCCTCGCGAGGTTTCTCGCGGGAGCTTCCAATGCTGCCACGCTTGATCTGCCCACGAAGAACCGCTATTGCGTTTTCAGATACGCGACGATGTCGCTGATGTCGGCGGGGCTCAGCTTACCATCAAAAGACGGCATGATGCCTTTGCCCTGCTTTACCGTCTGCATCACCACCTGCGGTGTGATCTGGGGAGGGGTCGTTCCTATAATCCCATGAAGATTGGGAGGACCGAAGGGAGTTGTATCGCCGGCTTGCTTATTATGGCAACCGATGCACTGGGTTTTAAATATGGCTTCACCGTGCGCGGCTTTTCCGCTCACAGGCTTCTGCGCAGAGGCCGTTACTGCCATACCGATAAAACCGATGCAGGCCAACGGAAAGGAAAGAGCTGCGAAGCAGGTACCGAATTTATACGTCGACGATTGCCAAAGTGAATGGCGCCAATGCCTGAACAGGTGGCTCAAGTATGAAGTCTCCCCATGAATGCTGATGCGCGTTGACTCACGAAACGCGGAAAACACTTCGTTCTTTTCGCGTCCAATCTTAACAGAAGAAAGCGGTTTCTCGATGTGCCAGGACGGAGCGCAGGACGCCGGCGGCCGGAAGATTTTTGCGCAGCAGGTCAGCCCGGATCATCCCAGGGCAGTGACGAAAGCCGCACGGGGCGAAAGCTCCGGCGATGCAATGCACAGGGGCCGCGCTCGAGAAGAGCGGCCAGATGCTCGGGGGTGGAATAGCCTTTGTGCGAGGCGAGACCATAGCCGGGATACTGTCGATCGAGTTCGCACATACGCCGGTCGCGATAGACCTTGGCGACGACCGACGCTGCCGCGATGGAGATGCTGAGCGAGTCGCCGTATATGATGCTGGTCTGGCTGCAGGCGAGATCGAGGCGCATGGCATCGATCAGCAAATGGTCGGCGGCGGGCGAGAGCCGGGTGGCAGCCGCAGTCATCGCCAGGCGGGTGGCCTGGTAGATGTTGATGTGATCAATGATCTCGGCGCAGACTTCTTCAATGGCGATGGCGATCGCACGTTTATGGATGATGGCGCCCAGCCGCTCGCGATCTTCCGGCAGCAGTTGTTTGGAGTCGCGAAGTCCGCGGATCCGGCAATCGCGGGGAAGGATGACGGCAGCGGCGACGACTGGACCGAAGAGCGATCCGCGACCAACCTCGTCGACGCCCGCAATGACGGTCGCCCCCTGCTGACGCGCCTCCCGCTCGAAACGATGGCCGCAGACGAGGCTGCGCAGCATGCGTTGTTTTCGGGTTGCGGCGGAGGGTTGCCGCTCGAGCAGCGCAGGCAGGGGATCGGGGGCGGCTAGATCTTGTACGTTCAGCATTGCTGCATTTGAGTGTAACGCGAGGGGAACAGCGAGAGGCCCCGGCGGTGTCGCAGCCGGGGCCGTGCTGAAGCGCGTAAAGCGCTCAGACTGATTTGCGGTCGACTTCCTTGAGGCGGGCGGCCTTGCCGCGAAGTCCGCGGAGATAGAAGAGCTTCGAGCGGCGAACCTTGGCCGAACGAATCTTTTCTATCTTGTCGATCACCTTGGCATTGAGTGGGAAGATACGCTCGACGCCCTGGCCGAAGCTGATCTTACGGACAGTGAAGCTGCCTTGTGCCCCATGCTTCAGGGCAATGACAATACCTTCAAATGCCTGGAGGCGCTCTTTATCGCCCTCTTTGATCTTGACCTGGACGCGGATCGTATCGCCGGACACGAAATCCGGCAGATCGGTACGGTTCAACTTTTCGGCGAGCCGCTGCATTACTGGATGAATAGACATAGCTTGTTCCTGACAGTGAATTCCAGAGTGATTCCAAACCTCGATTTTACATGGAAATGGGACTTTTAAGGGAGGAATCGACGCTGCACTCTGCCGGAGGGCGGGGCGGCGGGTCAATCCTCGGCGGAGCTACGTTCGAGCGAGCGTAGAAAGGCCCGGTCGGGCTTACTAAGTTCCGCGTTAACCAGCAGATCGGGGCGGTTGCGAAAGGTCTTTTCAAGGGCACGCTGGCGGCGCCAGAGACGGATTTGCTCGTGATTGCCGCTGCTGAGTATCTCCGGTACCCGCCTTCCGCGAAAGTCTACCGGGCGGGTGTAATGGGGGTAATCGAGCAGGCCGCCTGCGCCATGGGTCGAGCGCGGCGCTGGAGCGCCGTCCGGTGCCTCTGGGGTTCCCGCCCGTGCGGAGATTTCGGCATCCGAATGGCCAAAGCTTTCAAACTGGCTCGAGGCTTCGTTGCCCAGCACACCGGGAAGGAGCCGCATAGTGGCATCGACGATGACTGCGGCCGCCAGTTCGCCGCCCGAGAGCACGTAATCGCCGACGGAGAGCTCGCGGTCCGCGAAGAGGTCGCCGATGCGCTCATCGATACCCTCGTAGCGGCCACAGATGAGTACGACCCTGTCGAGCAGCGCGAGTTCCCGGGCGGTCGACTGCGTAAAGGGCTTGCCTTGGGCGGAGAGCACTACGACCGATTGACGGCCCGCGAGGCGGCTGTCCTTTTCCGCCATGCCGAGGGATTCCAGTGCTTCAGCTAGTGGTTCCGGTTTGAGAACCATGCCCTCGCCGCCGCCGAAGGGGCGGTCGTCGACGGTGCGGTGACGGTCATGGGTAAAGCTGCGTAGATCGTGGGTCGCGATGTCGACCAGGCCGCCGGCAATCGCGCGCTTGACGACGCCGTGCTCAAAGATGCCGGCAAAGATCCCCGGAAAGATGGTGATGATGTCGAAGCGCATACTGGGTATCTGTCACGGTACTTTCTGCCGGCACAGAGCAGGGTCAGGATTGTTGTTTCGCGGTGTTGTCTCTGGAGGCTGGAGCATTCAGTTCGAGCAGGCCCTCGGGCAACTCAATCGAGACCCGTCTCAAGGCCAGATCGACCCGGGGATGAAAGGCGAGCACGTAGGGCACCAGGAGCTGGCCAGAGGCTGGGGTGTCGACGACCAGGAGCGACGTTGAGGTCGACTCCCGATCCACCTCGCTGATGAAGCCTACTTCGTGGCCGGACCGCGAGTCGACCAGAACGCAGCCGAGCAGGTCGCTGATATAGACGGCTCCATCTTCGAGCGGAGCGCGCTCGATCTGCGGAATGGCAATGTCCAACCCGCGCAATGCCTCAGCGTCGTTCATGGAATCCACACCGGCGAACTTGAAAACGATCCTTCCCTGGTGGAGCCAGTAGTTTTCCAGTTCTACAGGACGCTCCGGAGCGCTGGGTGCCAGCAGGAAGAGGCGTTTACGGATCGAGAAACGCTCCGGGAAATCGGTAAGCAGGTCGGCGAGCACCTCGCCGTGACGCCCCTGGGGGCGAACGATTTTGGCGACAAGGATCCAATCGCCGGTGCCGGAGCCTGGCCGGTCCGCGGGTATCGATGAATTGCGTGAAGTCAAAGGATCGAGCGTCCCGGCGCAAGGCGACAGAGCGTCCTCTGGCAGTGATTATCCCTCATGAGAGCCATTAGGGATATCTTCCAGGATATCGAGGGTGTAGCGATGATGTTGTTTCATGCTCACCGCGCCCAGAATGGTACGCATGGATCGCGCAGTCCTGCCCTGTTTGCCAATGACCTTGCCGATGTCAGCCGGAGCGACGCGCAAGCGAAGGACGCTGCTCTCTTCGTGCCGCTGCAGCTCCACTTCAACGGCATCCGGTTCATCGACCAAGGCACGGGCAATTTCTACGACGAGATCGCGCATTGGGTCTTGTTGCCCCTCTGTCATAACACTTCCCTCGAGCTACGCCTGCCCTTCATGCTGGAGTTTGAAGACTCCGCGGGCAGGCATCAAAGCTGCAAGCAACATATGAACTACTCGCAGCAGAGTCCGTCAAGTGGTATTGCGGGGGAAGTGAAGAATCTTGAGTAACCGATCTCAGTTTTTACCGGACTTTACGGCCGTTTGGGGGCCACAATCTAGGCGGCGACGGCAGGAACAGACTCATACTTGGCCAGCAGTTTACCGACGCGCTCTGAGAGCTGTGCGCCCTGCTTGACCCAGTGCTCGATCCGCTCCTTTTTTAAGGCGACGGTGGCCGGGTTGGTACGGGGATTGTAGGTGCCGACGATCTCAATCGAACGGCCATTGCGGGCCAACCGCTTTTCAATCACCACGACTCGGTAGTACGGCTGCTTACGGGCGCCGAAGCGCGCAAGACGAATCATTAACACGGGTAGAAATCCTCTCGAACTGAAAGCCTGGATAGTTTTGGGAGACAGACACTTTCGCGGCAGAAGCCGCAGGAATCCCAGCTTTTAAGTATGCTGGATTCGCCTGAAATCGGCAAGCCCCTGAGGCCAATTTGGGCTGGCGGCGAAAGCTGCTTTTCTCAAAAAACAGCGCGATACGGTCAGCCAGTGAGAAGCATCGGCGACCGGTGGACCAAGGCAAGCCGGCCATTGCCCAAAGCAGCGGCGATCCTGTTTACTGGGAGACGTGCAAAAAGTCATGCTCCTCGCTGCGTGGCTAATGGGTATGGCGGTCTCTTGCCCGGCCCAGAATTCCATGGTGCAGCGCCAGCCGATTGTCTATGGTTACACCCTTCGCGGGGTTCCAGTAAGCCATTTCGCGACAGCTGGCACGGAGGCAGTGGTCTTTTTTTACCTGGCGACGGATTGCCCAATCTCAAATCGGTACATGCCCGAAATCAAGAAGCTGGAGGCGGAGTTTGCCGGGCGGCGCGTGGATTTCTGGATGGTGTATCCGAATGCCGGCGAGACGGGTGCCGGGGTATCTCGACACCAGACTGCCTACGGCCAGCCAATCAACGAGGGCGATCATGCAGGGGCTGCGAACAACATCCTGCTGCGCCCGACGGCGACGTTTCTCGCGGTATCTTCTGCCAGGATTACGCCCGAGGCTTCGGTCGTGCTGGCCTCCGAATCAGGCGGGCGCGAGACCCTGCGTGCTGTCTATACCGGCAGGATCGACGACCGCTATGTGAGCTTCGGGAAGGAGCGCCCTCAGGCGACCCGCAATGATTTAGAGCAGGCGATCGAGGCCGTGCTGGCTCATCGAGCCGTGCCGGCACCGGGAGGGCCACCCGTCGGTTGCGGGATTATTCCTCAATCGGTGATCGATTCGGGAGCCGGCAAGCCGTGAAGAAGGAGTTGCTGTGGTGCGTCGCCGGCGCATTTTTCGCGGCGGCATGCTTGCTCCGGTCGGCCGGAGGATTCCCCGGAACACATCGGGTCGACGCGGCGGAAGCGCCTGTCACGTATAGCCGTCAGATCGCGCCGATCCTGTACAAGCATTGCGCCGGCTGCCATCACCCCGGCGGTTCCGGCCCTTTCAGCCTGCTCAGTTACCAGGACGCGGCGCGGCGCGGCAGCCTGCTGGTGAGCGTGACACAGTCCCGGTATATGCCGCCGTGGCTGCCAGAGCCGGGGCACGGCGAGTTTGCGGAGAGCCGCCGCCTGCCGGATGCCGACGTGGCGTGGATCAAAAAGTGGGTCGACGCGGGGATGCCGCAGGGCGATATGGCGGCAGCGCCGAAGCCGCCGGTGTTTTCGGGCGACTGGCAGCTTGGGCCGCCCGACCTGATTCTAGAATCCAACTCGCCGATGCAGGTGCCGGCGTCGGGCACGGACCTTTTCGAGAATTTCATTCTTCCAGCGCCGATCACGGAGACGAAATACATTCGGGCGATGGAGATCAAGCCGGGCGCGCCGCAGGTGGTGCATCATGCGAACGTGCTGATTGACCGGACGGCTTCGATGCGACGGGCGCACCCGTCGGATTGGCAGCAGGGCGTGGCCGGGATGGAGATCACGGTGCCGTCGGGGGACAGCTTCGACCCCGACAGCCACTTCCTTTTCTGGAAGCCGGATTCTGCGGCGCTGGTTGAGCCGGACGGGATGCCGTGGCGGCTCGACCCGGGGAACGACCTGATCCTCAACATGCACCTGAAGCCGACCGGCAAGCCGGAAACGGTGAAGGCGACGATCGGGCTGTATTTCGCCGACAAGCCGCCGAGCGCGCACCCGATGCTGCTGCAACTGGAGCATGACGTAGCGCTCGACATCCCTGCGAATGACCGGAACTTCGTGGTGGAAGACCAGTTGAAATTGCCGGTCGATGTCGATGCTCTCGGGATCTATCCCCACGCTCACTATCTCGGCAAGAAGCTGGAAGGCTACGCGATCCTGCCGAATGGCGAGAAGAGGTGGCTGATCCAGATTCTCGACTGGGATATCGACCGGCAATCGGTCTACCGTTTTGCCGCGCCGGTCTTTCTGCCGAAGGATTCCGTGATTCACATGCGGTACACCTACGACAATTCCAGCGGTAATGTTCGCAATCCGAACCATCCGCCGATCCGGGTGAAAGCGGGGAACCGTTCGGTCGATGAGATGGGGCACCTCTGGCTGCAGGTCTTGCCGCGCCCGGCAAAAGACGGCGAAGAAGATCCGCGGGCGCTCCTCGAGAAGGCGTGGATGCAAAGCCGTCTCGGGAAAGACCCCGGCGATCACACCGCGCTGTACAACCTGGCATCGGTCGAGATGACCGAGGGCAGCTATCCGGCGGCTGCCGGCCTGTACCGCCGGGCGCTGGCCGGCTCGCCGAAGGACGCCTTGACCCTGACCGCGCTGGCGGCCGCGCTGGAGGCGTCGGGTGACTGGCAGCAGGCCCGCGCTGAGTATGAAAAGGCGATCGCTGCCGACCCGCAAGATGCGAACGCGCGCTTCGACCTTGGCGAGCTGGAGAGCCGGCACGAAGACTATGCGGCAGCCGAGGCACAATTTCGTCTGCTGCTGGCCGTGAACCCGAACGACGCCGGCGCCCATGCTGCGTTAGGAGCTGTCTTTGCGGCCGGCAAACGAGACCGGGAGGCGCAGGAGGAGTTCGAGTCAGCGCTGGCGCTCGATGCTCATAATTTTGACGCGCTTTATAATCTGGCCAGCCTGGAGGCGAACCAGCAGCAGCTGCCCCGGGCGGCGGAGCTGCTTCGCGCCGCGCTCGCACAGAAGGACGATGCGGATGCTCACCAGCTGCTCGCCGCCGTATATGCGCAGTCTGGAAAGATCACGGATGCGTTGAGCGAGTTCAAGGCGTTCCAGAGACTTCGGCCGATGGACGCCGCGCCGCATCTTGGCCTGGCGAGGATCTATGAGGCCATGGGCGAGATGGAGAATGCCATTCGCGAACAGCAGGCGGCGCTGGCTCTCGAACCCGCCAACCCAGGCGACTGGAACGACCTGGGTGTGCTGCACGTTCACGCAGGAGACAAGGTGGAGGCGCAGCGGGACTTTGAACGGGCGCTGAAGCTGGACCCGGAGAATGAGGCGGCGAAGGCGAACCTGGCCAGGCTTTAGGAGTTCTTCATTTTTGCCCCCGGACTCAGGGTCTCAATCGGTACCGAGAGTACTCTTTAGAAAAGGCGTGGATGAGAAGGTTTAAACCTGTGCCGGGCACGGCTCAGTGCGCCCAGGAGGGGATACTGGAAAACCGGGGTTCTCTTCTCTTCTCTTACTCTACTTCGCTCGCTGCGGTATCTTTTGATCGCCGTCATGCTCCCCTGTATCGCCGTCTTTGCGTATCAAACGATCCGGTGGCCGATGATCGGCGATGCGGCTCTCATGCATTATGTCGTGTTCCTGATGGATCGAGGCGCTGCCCCGTACCGCGACCTTTCCGAGATCAACCTTCCCGGCTCCTACTTCGTTGAATGGGCTGTCGTCCACATCGCCGGCGGCGGTGAACTCGCCTGGCGGTGCTTCGACTTATTCCTGACAGTATAGGCAAGTGCCGCCATGGTGGTCCTTACCTTTCCCGGGACTGGTTTGCGGGGTTCTGGTCGGGATCGCTCTTCCTGCTGGTACATGGACGAGACGGAATCCTGGAACTGGGTCAGCGCGACCTGGTCGCCGCGGTGGTTTTGCTGGCCGCACACGTCTTCCTTCTGCAATCTCTGAGGGGCAATCGACCGTGGATGCTCGCGCTGTTTGGAGTTCTTGCGGGCTTTGCGGCGACGATCCAGCCAACGATGCCGCCGCTCGGACTCCTCTCGCTCTGCGTGGTCTATCTTCAACTCAAGAGGAGCGGCAGACGGCCTGGACCGTTCCTGATGAGTGGGTTGTGGGATGGCTGTTGCTGCTGCCTCGGTTCTTTCTTCCTTATAGAGAAACATGCCTTACGACCTTTTCTCCAGACGACACTGGGGATGGCTGCTTATCATGCAGAGTTGGCACGACGATCGGCGGGATACCTGCTGGTGCATAGTTGTGCTCCGCTGCTGCCGCTGGTTGTCGCGTGGCTGTTGATTGCCGGGATACAGGGGGAGCGCTTTAGCTGGGACAAGGCTCACTTGCTGACCGCTGGAGGTGTGGGCTTGTTCTCTTACCTGGCCCAGGCGAAGGGCTAGTCGTACCAGAGATATCCGTTTCTCGCATCTCTTCTCTTAGTGATGTCTATCGATCTAGTTCATGCTGCAGGTGAGAAGGGACGGCTGCGCTACTAGGAATGGCCGGACTGCTCTTCGGGGGAGTTTTCCTGGCGCCAGTTTCCACTGTTATGGCCAGCCGCTACGAATGGAAAGAACTCGGGACGATCCGCTCGCTGCTGGACGATTTGCAGGCGCTTGGCGGATCGCGGCTTTCGACGCGAGTGCAGTGTCTCGATTCGATCGATGGCTGTACGAACGTTTTGTATCGCATGAAACTGGAAGAGACCAGCAACGTGCTTTATGACGAGTTTCTCTTTTGGACCCGATTCTGTAGAAGCGGCGAGGCAGAAGCGGGAGAAGTTTCTTCGCGACATTCAGGCAAGACCGCCGCGCGTCATCATCGTGACGGACCGCCTCTTTCCGAGTGGACCAGACAACTATCAAAAGCTTTCACTCTGGCCGCGATTTGACGCTTTGCTCCGCGATGACTACTTCGTGTACGTCCAGCGAATCCGAGCGCGGCGATCCGCTGGTGGAGCAGGGCTGAAGTGTCTGCCGGGTACAGGATCTATCTGCACAAGCCGTGACAGGCACGGACCCTTGTCCCGGGTTGCGTCTGGGCTGGCGTGGCGACGAGAGGTAGATCTGGCTGGAATGCTGCGCTTGCAGTGGAAGGCTCTTACGGTTGGGAGCGGAGCGGAAAGAGGAATCGCAGCATGTCTCCTACGCGGGCTGCCCAGGCGGACTCATCGTGGGTGCCCCCCTCCACCATCTGGTAGTGAATATTTTCTTCGGGGCGCCAGCCATTGGCGATGAGCCGCTGGTAGAGCAGGGTCGCATCCTGGTGGGTACGCTTGCCCTCGCCATCGCCGGTGTCGAGCCAAATGCGCGGCCAGGGCGGCCCCTCGTAGTCATTCACAAAGCCGAGGATGCTGCGGCGGTTCCACCAGACGGACGGGGACATGACTGCCAGCTTGCCGAAGGTCTCGGCGTGGAGCAGGCCCAGGTACATGGAGACGAGGCCGCCGAGCGAAGAGCCGCCGAGCGCGGTATTGCCCTCGTCCGGAAGGGTTCGATATCCGTCGTCGATCCAGGGTTTGAGTTCCTGGACGAGCAGCTGACCGTATTGATTCGCCTCGCCGCCGCCCATCCGGCGATCACGGGCGTGGGTGTACTCCTCGAGACGCCGAGGCGTGTTGTAGATGCCGACGACGAGCAGCGGCTCGATTACCTCGGCGAGGATCAGGCGGTCGGCATTGTCGCCGATCTCCCAAGTGCGCCCTCGGATAAAGGAAGTCTCGGGATCGAAGAGGTTTTGCCCATCATGCATGTACATCACGGGATAACGGCGTTCGGCCTTCTCCTCATAGCCGGGCGGCAGATAGACGATGATGCTGCGATCGTCGGGCAGGAACCGGCTGTGGAAGTTCGCATGCAGGATCAGCCGCGACGAGGTGCAGCCGCCGAGAGCATCGTCACTCGTGCCGGCCTCTTGCTGAAGTTGTCTCTCGGGGGCATGGTCCAATGCGTGCAAAGGCGCCGCCCATTCTGAATTCAATCCAACACTCACCTAAAGAAGTTTCGGCTTGCAACCAAAAAGCGATAGACCCGGGAGCCGGAGAGAAGACCCCGTTGTGGGTCAGATGCATTGCCTGCGAAGCCTGTTACAGTAGCAAGAATATTACGAAGCGATGAAATAAGAGGCTATGCACCGCGAATATCACAAGTGGTACTCACCCCGCCTCGGCCGCGATATGGAGCTGCTTGTCCATGGGCACGCCGGTTTGCCAGTGATTGTTTTCCCTTCTTCGCAAGGGCGTTTTTACGAGTTTGAAGAGCGCGGCATGGCCGCCTCCATCGGCTATAAGATCGACAACGGCGAGGTGCAGCTTTACTGTGTCGATTCGGTGGACGCGGAGAGCTGGTACAACCGCAGCGTGCCGCCGCGCTGGCGGATCGCCCGCCAGATGAGCTATGAGAGCTATGTGGTGGAGGAAGTGATGCCGCTGGTTCGCAACAAGAACTGGAACCCGAAGATGATCAGCCTGGGCTGCAGCTTCGGCGGATATCACGCGGTGAACATTGCGCTCCGGCACCCGGACAAGTTCACCGGATTTCTTTCGATGAGCGGCGCCTTTGACCTGAGCCGGTTCCTGCACGGATATTACGACAACGACGTGTACTTCAACATTCCCCCGCATTACATTGCGAACCTGGGCGACTCGTGGCAGCTGGACCGCTACCGGCAAAACTCATATCTTTTTGCCAGTGGCTGGGACGACCACTGCCTGCAGGAGAGCCGCCATCTGGCCGGCCTGCTGCAGGCCAAAGGCGTCAGCTGCCGGATGGACATCTGGGACGCCTGGAACAGCCATGACTGGCCGACGTGGCAGCGGATGATGCAGGTTTACCTGTAGGGCTAGGCTGACGCCACGAATTCGTCGGCGATTGCGAGGCTGCGGTCGAGCGCGTCCACTCCAAAATCGATCTCGCTTTTTTCGACGATCAGGGGTGGGGCAATGACGAAGTGGCTGATCCACGCCTGGATCGTGACGCCGCGTTTCATCATTTCGCCGGCTACCTTGTCGACGATCGAGACCTTGCCGTCGACCTTGTCCTGCTTGGTGTTCAGAGGGGCCTTGGTGGCCTGATCTTTGACGAGCTCGACAGCCCAGAAGAGGCCGAGTCCGCGGACTTCGCCGATCGAGGGATGCTTTGCCTTCAGTGCATGGAGCTTTTCGCCCAGGTAGGCGCCCATTTCACGGGAGCGGTTGACGAGGTCGAGGCGCTGCATCTCGTGGATCGCCGCGACTGCCGGAGCGAGGGTCATCGGATGGGCTTCGTAGGTGTGGCCGTGGGCGAAGAAGTGGTCTTCAAAAAATTCCCCAATCTTCGTCGAAGTCGCGCAGACCCCGAGCGGCACATAGGCGGAGGTGATGCCCTTGGCGGTGACCAGCATGTCTGGCTTGACGCCCCAGCGATCGACGGCAAACCACTCGCCGGTGCGGCCCCACCCGGACATGACTTCGTCGGCGATGAGCAAAACGTTATGCCGGTCGCAGATCTCGCGCAGGCGCGGGAAATACTCAGGCGGGGGAATCAAGACGCCGTTGGTGCCGACGACCGGCTCGGCGATCACCGCGGCCACGTCGTGTTCGTTCTCGATCATGTGCTCGAGGTAGTCGGCACAGGCGATATCGCAGCCCGGATAGGTGTGCTTAATGGGACACTTGTAACAATTGACTTCAGGAGCGAAGAGAAAGCCCTGGCCTTTGCCGCCCGGTTCCATCGGCCAGCGGCGCGGATCGCCGGTGGCGGCGATCGAGGCCATGGTCGAGCCGTGGTACGAGCGATACCGGGCGATGATCTTGGTCTTGCCGGTATACATGCGGGCGATCTTGAAGGCGGCCTCGTTCGCTTCGGTGCCGCTGGTAGTGAAGAAGAACTTATCGAGGCCCTGGGGCAGCACTTCCAGCAGCAACTTGCTCAGCTCCGCGCGGGTGGTGGTTGCGTAGCCCGGCATGATGTAGGGCAGGGAAGCGGCTTGTTCCTGGATGGCGCGGATGACCGCCTGGTTTTTGTGCCCGAGATTGACACACATCAGCTGCGATGAAAAGTCCAAATACCGCTTGCCCGTGGCGTCGGTGAAGTAGCAGCCCTCGGCATCGACGATATGGAGCGGGATCCAGCTTTTCTGGTAGCGCCAGGTGCCGTAGTTCAACTTCTTGGTGACGGCGACCACTTCTTCCGTTGTCATGGCAGGGTCTACGGCTTCGAGGGCAGGGGCAGTGAGTTCGGACATGGGCTGGTTTCTCTCGGTCTTTTTCGGGCGGATGGATATGACTTTACAAGGAATCACGGCGGCTGAGAACCCGAATTCGCTAGGTAGATTGCCAGGCCGCCAATAAGATCACGTTATCCGACGATGAGAAACTTGAAAATTCTGCCAACCCTGCTGCTGGCGATCCTGTCTTTGACGGCGCGCGACGCGAGGGCGGCGGCAGCGCCGATTCCGATCAAGGTGGTCGTGGTGGCAATGTTCGAGCTGGGCTCAGATACCGGCGATGCCCCGGGCGAGTATCAGTTCTGGGTAGAGCGCGAACATCTCGACCAGGTTATCCCTTTTCCTGCCGGCAACCGCGACCTGCGCATGAATGGCGACGGCGTGCTCGCGGTGCTTACCGGCGAGGGTACAGCCAAAGCGGCATCGAGCATCATGGCCCTGGGGCTCGACCCGCGCTTTGACCTCAGCAAGGCGTATTGGCTAGTGGCGGGAATCGCGGGCGCCGATCCGGCGAAGGCAACTCTCGGCTCGGCGGTCTGGACGGACTGGGTGGTCGACGGCGATCTTGGCTACGAGATCGACGCGCGGGAGATTCCAGCCGACTGGGCGACGGGCTATGTGCCGCTGGGCAAGAGCAAGCCTTATGAGATGCCGATGAAATCGGGTGAGGGGCAGGTTTATCCACTCAACTCCGCGCTGATGGATTGGGCTTACAGGCTCACCAAAGACCTCCGCCTGGGCGACACGGAGGCTATTCGCGCCCGGCGCGGACAGTTTCAACAGGAGATAGCCCGGCGGCCGCCGTCGGTCTTGAAGGGCAGCGAGCTTTCTTCCTCAACCTACTGGCACGGCCGGAAGCTGGACGAGTGGGCCAATGCCTGGGTCGCTTACTACACCGGCGGCAAGGGGACTTACGTGACGACCGCCATGGAAGACAGCGGGACGCTGCAATCTCTCACTTTTCTCGCCAAGGCAAACCGGATCGACTACTCGCGGGTGATGGTGTTGAGGACGGTGAGCAACTTTGACCAGCAACGCCCGGGAGTGACCGCGGCTGAGAGCCTGGCCGAGCAGCGGGTCTCGAAGTATGGCGGCTATCTTCCGTCTCTCGAGAGCGCTTATAGCGTGGGCCATGTCGTGGTCGATCAGATCGTGAAGGACTGGAGCAAAGACCGGGATACCTCGCCGGCAGGCAACTGAAGGCGGGACGGCGTGGGCGGAGAAGCGCTGTGCAGGGCGGCGTCTGCGATGAATAAGATCTAACGCACCTGCACTTCGATCTGCTGATGCAGATGGTCTCCGGACTTTACCTCAAGGGGAACGCTCTTGGGGAGAAAGGCTTGCAGGACCGCGGCATTGGCCCATTCCAGGTTCCAGCCCTCTTCGATGGCGAGCAAACGGTATCGGCCCGGAACCACATTAGGGAGGTCGAAGGTTCCATCGGAGTCGGTCTGATCGCGGCTGAAGAGGACCTCGTTGTCTTTTGGGTCTTCCGGAGCCAGGAGCACCATCACGGCGCTGGCCGGTTTGCCGGCGCGCAGGACCGTACCTTCGATCTCGCCATGCCCGCTGCCGGCGGTGATCTCAAGCTTTGGCGAGTCGCCAGCTTTGACGGTCAACATGCGTCCAGCGAGGGTCGCGCCCGTTACCTTCATGCTTGCGATATACATGCCGTTGATGCCGCCGACGACTTCGAAGGCGCCGGGAGAGACTTCCATGTTGAACTCGCCGTTTTCGTTCAGAGTGGAATATTGGCGGCGGCCTCCATGTGGGGAGCGCAGTGCAATCCCGGCAGACCTGGGCAACTTGCCGGCCGGCGCGATCACCCGTCCCGTGATTGCGACTTCCCCGACACCGCCATCCTCTGAGAGCTCGGTTGCGCCGCCGGTCAGGTCGGCGTTGAAGTGTTTGGTATCGCCCCGGCCTTCTCCGGGGGTGAACCGGGAGAGCGCGACGTCGTAGTGGCCGGGAAGAACGCCTTCGACCTCGATCGCTCCGTTCGGTCGGAAGGTCATTTGTGCCGGCAGGTTCTCGACCTGGCCGAAGATTGTCTGGGTGAGCATAACGGAAACGCCGCGGCTGGCTTCGCCGCCCGGTGCGTTCAATTTCAGACGAAGCGCCTGCTGAGCGGCAAGGGTGAGGTTCGCCTCGAGGCGTTCGCCGCCCTTGACCGGAATGGGCGTTGCCGAATCCTGGTCGGTCACGCCCGGGTAGAAGGTCGTCGGATAGGCGACATCTAGGGCCTGCGTACCGCCGCCTGATGGCGCATTTTCCTCCTGCAGGCGTTGTGCATACCAGGGATGAGCGGTGACTACAAGAAAATAGGCTCCGGGCTTGAGACCGGGAAGCTCATACACGCCGCGATCGTCAGTGACGGCGGTATGCCGCTGCTGGGTGGTTCGAATGCCACTAGAGTTCTGGTCTTCAAAGAGCCGTACCTGCGCGCCGCGGACAGGTTCACCGGCTTCGTCGGTCACCGTTCCGCCCAGGATCGCCTCAGCGGTCAGATGGAAGAGCAGGTCTTCCGAGACGAGTCCTGGCCCGACCGCGATCGCAGTCGAGAACACATCGTGCTCTTCGTAGGACTGTTGCAGGTACCCACGCCGTTCGGCAGAAAGAGAGTATTTGCCGAGAGGGAGTCGATCGAAGGAGAAAGTGCCATCGTCGGCCGAGATCGTCGTCATAGGCTGGCCGCGGTCTTTCACATCGGCGATCTGGACGGAACAACGCGCCACAGGCGCCCCTGTGTGAGCGTCGATGACCTTGCCGCTGATGCGGTAGGCCGGAGCGCCGGTCGTATGGGGGGTGGGAACAGCAGGGGATTGCTGGCCCCAGCCGACCGTGGCCGTCGCCGCAAGCAGGAAGATGCAGGCGGCCAGAGAGGCCATGCGGAGCAGCTTCATCTCACTGATCTCCATGAATAAGGCTGACCTCGGCATCGGTTTTGCCGGCAGGAGAGACGGTGATTTCCTGCCCAGCTGCTGCATAGCGTCTCAATTCCTGAGGGTCTCGATAGGCAATGTCGAGCTTATGATCGGCCGCCAAGACCAGGTAGCGCCCGGGCGCCACGGACTGAAAACCTGCTGCTCCGGCAGCCGCCGGCGTCGAGGTAAGCTCCCGCCGAACCAGGTCGCCGACCGGCAGCAGGTAAAGAAAGTCCTGTTGCGTGCTGGCTCCCGACAACTGCGATGACGAATCACGAACGGTCACGCTTACCGATCCCGGATCGTTCCGCAAGACGACGCGAATGGAGCATCCTGCGGCGCCGCCGGCAATCGCCAGCTCCTCACGCATGAGATCGACGCCGCCGCACGAGGCGGAGGCGACGTACCACTGGCCGGATGGCGTCGCCTGCAGAACGTAGTGGCCCGGAGACACATTTTCGATGGTCAACGGCCCCTGGGCTCCAGAAGCCGCGTCGTCGCCACGGTGGTGAAGGGATTGCGCCTGAAGGTACGGACTGTATCCCGAGCCGCTGGCGCTTGTCAGGCTGATGTTGGCTCCGGCGTCCTCCGGTGATTGAGCATTGTTTTGGCCTTGCGAAGTCTGGGCAACCGGGTTGAGTTCGAGATCCACGGAGATCGACGCATACGGTTCCATTGCAAAGGTGATCCCGCCGACCGGCGCCTGCGCCACGGTAATCTCGCGTCGCGCCTGTTCCGGCCCGCGCGAGAGATAGGCCGTGGCGATGACCTGGTAGGCGCCGCCCGGCAGCATCAAGCGGAACTCGCCGGTCCGGGCGGCAAAGTGCGAGACGGGAGAGATCTCTTCGCCCTCTGCTGTTTCGATGCGAAAGCTGACGCCCCGGCTCTCGCCGTAGCCGCTGACGGTGCCGGTTACGGGATACAATTTTTCCATTCCCGGCGTCAGGTTTGCCTCACGATGATCGCCGGGTTGCACCGCGATCGCGGCTCCGCTGCCGGTTGCCGTCCCCGCGCCCTCCGTTGCCGCGGCCGGCGGGTTGCGCACCGGAACATACGCTATGGAGGATTGGGAGTTTGCCAGTCCTTCAGTGTGAAAGCCGGTGCTGACCGCGTACCTGCCCGCCTCCAGGTCGGCGAAGCGGTACTGCCCTTCGGAGTTGGTGGTTGTTCCCTGGCGCTGCCGCCAGCGCAAGAGGCCGTCCGTGACTGCCAGCATCTTTAACTGCACCGGTATGCCTTCGAGGGGGGCGCCGTCCTGACCGGTCACGATTCCGGCGAGGGTTGCTTCCGGGATCAGCTTGACTATAATCGGCTGGCTCCCGGTTTCCGCGAGGCCGCTGCTTGTTCCGATCGACGAGCTGAATTGAAAGCCTTGGGAGTCGTTCTCAGGGAAATAGCCGGGCTTCATCGCAAATGGAGGGATGCCCGAGGTCGTCAGACCCTCGAACTCGAAGTGGCCTTCATGGTCGGTCAGCGTCCCAGCCTGGCCCCCGATCTGGACCAGGGCACGGTAGATGGGTTCGCCGGTGACGCTGTTCACAACGGTTCCCTGGATGGCATGGGGCTTCTGGCCGGATTGCTCGGTCTGCGCCAGTAAGGCGAGATGGATTGCTGCGTCCAGATTGAGCAGGCGAGAAGGCGGCATGACTTCCGCAGATGCCGTTTTTCCGTGCAGGCAAAGGAGTGTCAGAAGGAAAAGCCGGAGGGCGGCACGATCGATCATTCTTCTGATCATTCCCGAGACATCCTGAAGGATGACGGCACAGGTGTGCCGACTGACGAAGCCAGAGTAGCATCTCCGTGACCCGGCGAGCGGCGCACCGCGGTCGCTACGAGTCAGAAGAGCGGGAAGGGAACTCACGACTGTCGGACGGATGGTTGTGAGAAAACGTTAGTCCGGACTCTCTGCTATGCTACGGCGCATCGCATGGCAAACTTCGAAATGACCTGGCTGAATCACTTTCGCGCTCTTACCGCCCATCAGCGCCACGCGTTTTTCGCCTGCCTTCTCGGCTGGTCGCTGGATGCGTTTGACTTCTTCATTCTCGTCTTCTGCGTCTCCGCGATTGCGAAAGACTTCCACGCCGGGGTGCCTGCCGTCGCGCAGGCCATCTTCCTGACCCTCGCTTTTCGCCCAGTCGGCGCGCTTCTGTTTGGGGCACTGGCGGACAGGTTTGGGCGGCGACCGACCTTGATGATCAACATCGGTTGCTTCTCGGTCCTGGAGCTGGCTTGCGCCTTCGCGCCGTCGCTGCATGTCCTGATTATTCTGCGGGCGCTGTTCGGGATCGCGATGGGAGGGGAGTGGGGCGTCGGTGCGGCCCTAGCGCTGGAGAGCCTGCCAAAAGAGGGGCGCGGCTTCTTCTCGGGGCTATTGCAGGAGGGGTATGCTCTTGGCTACCTGCTGGCAGCGGCCACATATGCGCTGCTCTTTCATTCCATCGGCTGGCGAGGCATGTTCCTGGTGGGCGCGGCTCCGGCCGTCCTGGTGGCGTATATCGGGCTGAAAGTGGAAGAGTCGCCGGTCTGGACGGAAGGGCGCGCGCGGCGGGCTGCGGCCGGCAGCCGGCCAAGCCTTGGCCAGAACATGCGCCGCTACGGGCTGACTTTCCTCTTTCTCATCCTGCTGATGACCGGATTTAACGCACTTTCTCACGGCACCCAGGACCTCTACCCCACGTTTCTCCAGCATGACCATCACTTGTCGCCCGCGGCGACGGGCAGTATCGCGATCGTCTATACCGTGGGCGCCATTTTTGGCGGCATTTGTGTGGGTGGCCTCTCGGAGAAAGTCGGCCGGAAACGGGCGATTATCGGAGCAGCTTTGTTGGCCATTCCGCTTATTCCGCTGTTTGCCCTGGCGCACTCGCTGTGGCTGCTGGTACCGGGAGCCTTCCTGATGCAGTTCATGGTGCAAGGCGCGTGGGGTGTGGTTCCTGCCTACCTGAGCGAACTCTCGCCCGAGCCGGTGCGGGCGACCTTTCCGGGGCTTGCGTACCAACTTGGCAACCTGATTACCTCGCGAAATTCGGTGCTGCAGGCGGAGGGAGCCGTGCGTTTCGGCGGATACGGCAAGGTGCTTGGGTTTACGGTATTGATCGTGGCGGTATACCTGATCTTGGTAACCTCGATGGGACGGGAATCGAGGGGGGCCGATCTCGCCTCGACCTAAAGCAGCAACAGGAAAAGCAGCAGCAGACATTTATTTGTTGCAACAATTAACGCGATCGTACATCTTTATACAAGCGCCCGGCGAAGGTTGAAACGGGCTGGAGGATTTCGCAAGATGAAGATCGCACGCAGTGCATGGACGAAAGGGATCCTGGCCGTCTTACTCGCAGCCGGTACAGGACTGGCCGTAGCGCAAACGTCAACGTATAGCATAGATCCGGCTCATAGTTCCGCCGATTTTACTGTGAAGCATCTGGGTATCACGAATGTTCACGGGGCTTTCGGCGGGGTGACGGGCACGCTGATGCTGGACGAGAAGGATTTCACCAAGTCGGGCGTGACGGCGTCGATCGACACGACAACCGTGGACACCGGGCAGCCCAAACGCGACAGCCACCTCAAGAGCGCGGACTTTTTTGACGTGGCCAAGTTCCCGACGATGAACTTCGTCAGCAAGAAGATTACCGACGATGGCGGCCAGAAGAAGCTGACCGGCGACCTGACGCTGCATGGGGTCACGAAGAGCGTCACGCTCGATCTTGAGGGCCCGAGCAAGGAGCAGGCTGACCCGCAGGGGAAGGTGCGGCGCGCTTTCTCGGCGACGACTTCGATCCACCGCCAGGACTACGGCCTGGTGTGGGGAGGAAACCTGCCTTCAGGCGATGCGATGGTCGGCAATGACATCAAAGTCGAATTAAACATTGAAGTGATCAAGCAGTAAGTCCGGAACGGTCCCGAGAAAAGAGCTGTCGGCGGTAAGACGCAGCGCTCGCATTTCGGAGCATGACAGACTTCTCGAGCTTTGAGAGTTGAGTCGTAAGCCTCGGGTGTGAAACATCGCTGGACGGAAGGAAGGGAAGGCAGCATGGGGAGCGAGCGCCGCAATGCAGGCGCTCGTCCCGGGATTGCGTGAGGATTGAATATGGCAGACAAGTTAAGAGATGAGATCAAACAGAGCAAGCCATTCTCGGGACTTGAACAGGAAGCGATCCTCAATATTCAACGCACATCCGGGCATGTGACGCACATTTCCGGGCTGATTTTGAAGCAGCACGGCCTGACGAATCCCCAGTACAACGTGCTGAGAATCCTGCGGGGCGCCGGACCAGGCGGCCTTCGCTGTTCGGAGATTGGAGAGCGGATGATCAGCCGCGATCCGGATATTACCCGCCTGCTCGAGAAGCTGCGGATGCAGGGGTTGATCGAGCGCCGCCGGGAGGAAAGAGACCGGCGCATCATCTATGCGGAGATTACCGGTCGAGGTTCGGAGCTGCTGGAAGCGCTTGATCCATTCATCAAGGCGGCGACGGAATCCATGTTGGCCCACATGCACAAAGAGAAATTGACGCAGCTCATCGACCTGCTGGAAGAGGTGCGGGAAGCGGTTGCCGAGTAGGAGAGGCTTACTGCTTGGGCTTTGTCGGCAACTGAATGTCGCCGGCGCCGCCGGTGGCCAACTGGTGATGAAGGCAGTACAGGGCGAGTTCGAGGCGATCGGAGACGCCGAGCTTGTCATAGATCTTCCGCAGGTAATTTTTGATGACCTGTTCGGTCGTGCCTATCTGCGAAGCAATCTCTTTGTTTCGCTTTCCCTGAGTGATGCAGTGAATGATGGCCTGTTCTTTGGGAGAGAGGCGCGGCTGGGTGCGCGGGTTGGTCAGCGCGGCGGCGTTCGAGCGGTAAGCCTCGATCACCCAGTTGACGGACTGATTATCGATCCAGGTCTCGCCCTGGGCGATCTTGCGAATACATTTCACCAGCAGGTCAGGAGAGATGGAGCGGGGAATGATGCCTCGCACGCCGCGGCGATACAGTTCCACGGTGTTCGATTCGTCGGTGGACAAAGCCTGAATGATGACCTTGGTCTGGGGCGCCATGCGCATGAGTTCCTGGATGGCATTGATCGAGCCGCCGAGCAGGCTGCCTTCGAGCAGAACGATATCTGAAGGAAACCTCTGGATTGCGTTCTGGAGGCTTTCCAGCGTATCGACTTGGGCCACGACGCGAAGATCGTCTTCCAGCGCAAACACCTTTCGCATGCCAACGCGATAGATGGCCTGGGTATCGGCGAGAATGATACGGATGAGAGATGAACTCTCAACCGCTTCTTCGCCGATCTCATTGCGAGCCGGACTTTCCTCAATCAATTCAGTATTGGTCGTCGACATAAGTTGGTTGTGTTACATCGAATGGCTAAAAACGTAATCGTCAATTACGGCGGCAGCATGATAATCCTGCTGGGCCTCATAGCTGCGAACGATCCGTCCAAAGCAGTGCAGCGTTACATCTTCCTGAGTGCCAACGACGTTGGCGGGCATTTTCAGAAGGAATTCCACCTTGCTGTCGATGCCTAAATCTTCTTTCGATCGAAACAGCACACCACTTGCGGAGATATTTTCGGTGGTGGCTTCATAATTCCCCTTGTCCGTAATGACCCGAATAGGCAGAGACAGCGGAAAGCGCACGGCACAGCGGACTTCTACGCTCTGCGGCTTTTCAGGGAGTGGCACGAGTTGAATTGCGGATCCCACCTAGGACAAAACCTCGAACCTGGTCGTTCTACTCCTGGTCTTCATGTACGATACAGCGGTTTGCAAATTCTATCGAGTTACCGAAGTTTACACCCGCGGTTTGTGCTTGACCAGCGGGAAGCAAAAGGGGTACTCCGTTCAGCAAACATCCCTATGCCGCGAGCAGGATCGGGGCGGGGCCGGGTGAAGAGATCAGGAGTGCGCGGGAGGGCAAAAAGCTGCCGAGCCTCCGACCCATTGCTGGTCTCGATTGTGATCCACTCCCATCATTTTGCCTCGTCCTAGCCGGATGAGGGAGAGTACGGGATCGAGGTCTCCTCCGTCGGGCCACACATAGAGAATGCGAATCTCGGCCTGGGTCAGACCGAATGGAGTTTCGATGACCGGTTCGAAATGCACTCGCTCCTGCAGCAAGTAGTCGCCACGGCTAGCTTCGGGTATGGCAAGCAAATCCTCATCCGATGGTGCAAACTGAATGCCTTTTCCCGCAAACGAGAAGAGGGGTTTTAAGATGAGGGAGTTGCGGTCTGAAGGGAGCCGGTCTGTCGACTCGCCAGCCATCCACTCATCGAGAAAAACCGCTGGCGGCACGGCAGGGTGATCCAGGTAAGGAATGGAGAACTTGCTGATGTGGAAATACCAGTTCGGGTGACCAGCCCACTCCACGTCCAGTGGTTCCCGATAGTCGAAGGGCAACGGAATGTCGCGGCGAATTACTTCATCCACAATGACCCGGTTGTAAATGCGATGGACGGGGATCAGCTTCTCCCCATCGCGGCGATACAGCTTCGCCGGCCTGCCGGCTTCTTTTTTCCTGACCAGGTGGGCTACATCGACGACGGCGATGCCGAGCTTTCTGGCGGTGATGAGGAAGTCCGGCAGGGTTTTCTGCTGGAGAGGATCGACCTCACTGAGAATGACGTTCTCCGGCTGATGGCCGCCTAACACCACCTGGGAGAAAACCTTCCAGAAGCTAGTCTCGGTATGACCGGCAAGAAAGCTGTCCAGAGAGTCATCTAACTGATAGACCTCGCGGTAGACATCGGCGAGGGCGCACTGATAAGCGAAGACGGATGGAAATGCCTGGAGTTCGACAAGCCTGGGCTCAAGTGAGCCCGATGGCGTGCGCACCAGCCCGAAGTCGGCGGTCATGAAATGAGGATGCGGGCTTTCGTCCGGCATTCGATATGCATCGGGGATAGCCTTGCTGGATGCCTGAAGATACTCCGGGTCACTTACCAGCCGATTGGTCAACTCGGCACCGATCGCCGCCGCCTGATTCATCAACTCGAGGGGGAAAAAGCAGGGAGTTTCTGCGACCCTGAATTCCACGTGGGTGCTTGCCGCTGCGTCGAGCGAGATCAATAATCTACGATAGAGTTCAGGCCGGTAGCGACGATTGAACGTCTGCCGAATGGATGGAATCATGAGCTCCCCAGGCGAAAAGACCTACTGCAAGCGACACCTTGGCACCTTGAATTAAGCCTCCGACGAGTTCCAAGACAGGAAAGATTCGCGCAGCAAGAGAACTTTTATGAGAAAAGACGGAAATAGGTTACGAAAGGTCCATATTAACTCTACATACTAGCTTGTAAATGGTCGCGAATGGGAGTATCGCTGGAATTCGTGAGATGATTCATAGTCTTTACAGCTATCCCTTGTACAAACAAGCCTTGGTAGCTCCCGATGATACAGGGCCACTCGCCGTCGTATTAAGCATTACACCCTTCCCTGGATTTCCGCAGTCCGACTCTTTCTTAATACCGCAACCCCTCGCCACGGCAACGCCCTCGATCATCGGCTCATTTCGACGAGAAAAGTGACTCTCAATAGCCGAACGATAGGAATACCAATCGAAATCCAACCATTCCATGGAGATTACTATGCCTGTCCTTACTATGCGCGCTGCTCTTCTCACCACTTCTTTTTCCCTCGCCCTTTTCCTTGCCGGCTCATTGCATCACTTCAATGGAGCAGCTTTCAACAGGGAAGCCGCTGGAATTGCTCCTCAAATCGCTGGTCCCGGCGCTCCGGTTCCGACGCTGCCGACGAAGCCGAAGTCCGGTGTTGTCTTGGGTGATGTGGCTGGCCCCGGCGCCCCGGTTCCGACGCTGCCGACGAAGCCGAAGTCCGGTGTTGTTTTGGGTGATGTGGCTGGCCCCGGCGCCCCGGTTCCGACGCTGCCGACAAAGCCGAAGTCCGGTGTTGTCTTGGGGATGGTCGCGTAGAGATAAGAACAGGTTGGTCAGCCTGCACAACCATCCACTTCACGCGCCAGGAACTATCCTGCAGACGATGCCGTATAGTCGGATTGCGGGATTAGCACGTGTCACCAGCGACGGTGATGAATCGAGCGGACGATGAAACTGAATCCGGTTGACGCGATTCTTTCGGCTCTCAGTATTGGCGGAGCGCTACTGCTCTTGGCGATCCTCTTGCGCCGCCGTCTCTACCGTCTCTTTCCCATTTTTACCTTCTTTATTTTTTATTCATCCATTTCGGATCTCAGCCTTGTCGTCCTCTTCCGGCACCTCTCGAATAATGCTTATTTCGCTGCATATTTTGCCGATAAGGTGCCGGAGTTTCTGCTTCAGCTGGGGGTCTTGATCGAAGTCGGGTGGAACGTCTTCAGCCCGGTGAAGCGGTCGCTGCCTCGAGCTTCCGTGTATGCCTTCGCCTTCACTTTGATCCTGGGCACAATCCTGGCACTTTTACTCTCGCTCCATTCCAGTCCAGCAGCGCTGACCCGGTGGTCAGGAGATTTCGTCCAACTCACCTACTCGGTAGCAATATTGCGACTGGTGATCTTCACCGGCATCGCGTGTTTTTCGCAGATGCTGGGCATCAGTTGGAAGAACCACGTGCTCCAGTTGGCAACAGGCTTCGTCGCCTATTCGTTGGGGGTGTTGCTGATCGAATTGACCCATCGGTTCCTTGGAGGGAACGACAGCCGGGAGTTTCACGTGCTGGGACTTCTCAAGATTGCCGTTTGGTGTACCGCGCTTGGTTACTGGAGTTACACCCTTGTACAAAAAGAGGCCCCTCGAAAGGAATTCAGTCCCAAAATGATGAATTTTCTGGTATTAATATCTGGAGCCAACAAAAGTAACAGATTGTTCGCGGCTCGTTTATCTCGAAAGTAACAAAATAGGGTCATAAAGTAACCTTTGCGAATCTTATGCTTCCACTTTTCCAAGTTTTGCTTACGGCCGTCCTGCTAACCTACGCCGGTTACTGGAGAAAGCATCATTCAAAGCGCCGTTCGGAGTCATGGGATGAAATTATCCTAAAACTTCGTCCGAACGACTGGGGTTACGAAGAGGTGACCCAACGTTACCTTTATAGCGAAGAGATCAATGCCAAACCAGAAGATGTATGGGGCAGGATTTCGGGAGCGAAGGGGCTCTGGGCGATGTATAGCAATGCCTCGGTGCTGGTGCAATTGGCAGATTATGCAGCGAAGCACGGCAATGGCGACGAGATTCCTGAAGAGTTGCTAGAGGGGATTCGAACGGATGCATTCCACATAAGAATGTATGTTCTGATGGCACTCGCGCAGCACGTCTTCACGCGTTCCTCGGTAGCGGCCCGGGTAAGCGCCTACCGGGCGACGGTCGGATATACCGTGATGCTGGCTCGAACGACCGCTTTCTTCCAGGACCACTCCACTTTACTCTTTCCCAAGTTCCTCGACGCTATGTAGTCGCTGTTGAGGTCGGGGAAAAGCCCGGGACTCGCTTCGAACCGGTCATGGGATGGCGGATTCAGGAATTTTCCTCAAGGAATTTGTCGAACCTGACAAGGGCATCCGATTTTAGCGCGAAGGCAGCGGCAGGGATCGTGCCGTCCATCTCATCCGGCCGCCTGGCGCCTACGATGGCCGCTGTGACTGCGGGATTTCGAAGGGTCCATGCGATCGCCACCACTCCCGGTTGCACTCCCTCTTCATCACCGACCGTCCGCAGCAACTCGACGAGGGCCAGATTCCGCGAGAGTTTGGGTTCCTTGACGTTGGCGCTGCGCTTGCGCCAATCATCCTCTGGCAGGTCATGAATGCGGTCGGCAGTCATCTTTCCAGTGAGCAGTCCCGAGACCATTGGAGAGTAATTGATGACTCCTGTATTGTGCTGCTGACAGTAAGGAAGTATCTCGGACTCGACCTTTCGATTCAACAGGGAGTATGGCGGCTGGAGGGATGTGATCGGCGCGATCTTCCGCGCGAGCTCCATCTGCTCGACATTGAAGTTTGAGACGCCGACATACCGGACTTTTCCCTGCTGCTGCAGTCTGGCCAGGGCTTCCCAGCCTGCTTCGATTTCATCCTGGGCTGGGGCCAGTGAACCTGGTAAAGATCGATGGTATCCACGCGAAGGCGCGCCAGAGAAGCCTCGACTCCTTCCTCGATTGAACCAGGCTTGAGGCTGCGGTAGATCTGACGATTCGGGGTCCAGCGCATGGAGCACTTGGTGAAGACATACGGTTTTTTGGTGGTGCGCCGGAGGGCTTTTGCGACGACTTCTTCGGAATGCCCGAGACCGTAGATCGCCGCGGTATCGATCCAGTTGATGCCAAGATCGAGGGCTCGTTCGATGGTCTTGACGGATTCGTCGTCGTCCTGAGCGCCCCAGGCAAACTCCCAATTACCGCCGCCGATGGCCTAGGCGCCGAAACCGATGCGGGTGAGGTGCAGACCCGAATTACCTAGTTGACGCAGGGCTAAAGAGTCTTGTGTCGCTTCCGTGGGCCGCATGAGGAATGAGATGCGACGCGACCTGATTTCGATCCGGCATTTCCCAAAGGCAGAGCGGTTCTGCTAGTTGCCTGTGTGGACTTACCTGAAAAGGCAAGACAATGAATCTGGCTTGACCCGTCTGTGCCGGACGCTCGATTAGACTGGCTGAAAACGAGAGGTTTTCTCGCGCGACGAGGGCCATTCCGGCGCTCTTTTTTCGAGAAAAGCATGAATGCCTTCGCGGAAATCGGCATTCTGCTTAGCCCTTGCGTTCCATAAAGCGGATTCGGCGATCTCGCGATCGAGATCCTGACGAATATGTTCACTCAGCAAGCCCTTGGTCCATCGCATGGATTCCGGACTGTTTTTCAGCAGGGACAATCCGAGATTGAAGGCTTCGCGCAACAGGATCTGCGGGTGAGCGATGATGCGGGTGACAAGTCCAAGTTGATGCGCCTCCTTGGCGTCAAAGATGCGGCCGGTGAGTAGGAGATCGCGTGCCTGTTTTTCGCCTACCTGGCGCAGCAGGAAGGAAGAAACGATGGCGGGAACGAAGCCAATCCTCACCTCGGTATAGCCAAAGGTTGCGTCAGACGAGGCGTAGGTGAAGTCGCAGACCGTGGCTAGCCCGGTACCTCCGGCGAGCGCCGAGCCGTTTACGGCGGCGATCGTGGGTTTGGGAAAGTCGTAGAGAAGGCGGATAAGACGCGCGAACTGCTGGGCATCGGCATGGTGTTCCTCGCTGGTGCGTGTTTCCATCTGCCGCAACTCTTCGAGGTCGAGCCCGGCGCAGAAACACCTGCCGGCGCCGGTTAAAATCAAGGCCCAGCACGGCCCGTCGGCAGACTCCTCCAGGGCCTGGATCAGCTCGGCGATCATCGTGGAGTTGAGAGCGTTGCGTCTTTCCGGCCGGTTTAATTTGATGGTGCGAACGTCGTCGTCGTCGCAGATCTGGACCGATGTGTACTTGCTCATGGTGACTTTCTCCCGAACCAACCAGCACAACCAAGGGTAAAACTCACTGCACGGCGGCGCCGTACAGTGCCGCAACCGTTTCATTGGCGCTAACGATTCCTTCCAGGGATGTCAACTCCGGAAGTTCCGCTCCCAGCTTGCTTAACTCGGCCAGGACCAGTTCGGTGGCGATATTGCCGACCAGCGCATCCTGGGCGAGAGGGCAGCCCCCGAGGCCGCCGATGGCGGTATCAATCCGCCGTATCCCCGCACGATACGCCGCAGCAACCTTGCGTGCAACATCCTGTGGGGTGGAATGCAGATGCAGGCCGATTTCAATGCCTTCATGGACCGCGAGAACGTCCCGCGACAGATCTTCGATCCGCCTGGGGTTTGCCAGCCCCACGGTGTCGGCGAGCGATATCTGGGTGATCCCCATATCGACGAGAAGGTCACAGGCAGCCACAACCTCATCGATATCATAGGCGTCCCCATAGGGGTTTCCAAAGGCCATCGAGATATAGGCGACGATGTTGAGACCCGCCTTGAAGGCGAGCTGGCCGATGGTTTCGAGGCTGTCGAGGGACTCTTCCGGGGTCTGATGCTGGTTGCGCTTGAGAAACTCCGGCGAAACGGAGTAAGGAAAACCAAGGGTGTGGACGGCACCTGTCGCAATGGCCCGTTCGGCGCCTTTTTCATTGACCACAACGCCGATGATCTCGACATCGGCCGGCATATCGAGCACGGCGGCATCGAGGAATTTGAGGACCTGCTCGGAGTCGGCCATCTGCGGGACAGCGGCCGAGGAGACGAACGAGACCGCATCGATATGCTTGAACCCAGCGGCGATGAGCAACCGCAGGTAGTCTGCCTTGACCTCGGCGGGGATCGGCTTGGGAAGGGCCTGCCAGGCATCGCGGGGACACTCGACAATTTTGAGCGGGGTGTTTGCGGACTTACTCATAGACGTTCGATGCCGCAGGGTCTCAGGAGCGTGCGGTCATAAAGAGCAATCCTACTGCGAGCAGGTGAAGAAGCGCTACCAGGAGGATTGCTGGCAATACTCCTTTTCTGCGGTGCCTGAGTGTGGCAATGAGGCCGTAGAGAGGGAACTGGAGGTACATCATGGTTTGCGAGATCATATCGCCGAGAGAATCGGAGATGCCGAGGAAATGGAGCCGAGGGATGAGCATCCACGGGTAGAGAACACGCAGGCCGTCGGGGCCGGTGAGGGCCATGAGGGTGGCGGCCTTGACGGCGAAAGGGGTGACGACCACCCCCAGGATGAGCGGCCACCAGGCGAGCCAGCTGGAGGATCGCTTTTTGCGACTTTTTCTTTTGGCAGCGGGTTTTCGTTTGGGGAGGGTGGAGGTAGTGGCGGCCATGGTTCGAGAGTACCGGTATGGGTTGGCGGGGGGAATAACGAAGAGGGAACACGGCTGATCCTCAGATCGTACGATGGCTGCAATCGATACATTGCTGAAACCGCAGATCCTTCGCTTCGCTCTGGATGACACTTTTCCTTATTCAGACCGCTGTTGCGGATGGCGCACCGGCATGTGCTTAAGTCTGTATAACTCCCGGATTAAACCTTGCGATTTCGGGGTTGAGAGCGACTGCTTCGAGCGCCAGCAGGAGTGCAGTCCGCGTCTCGGCTGGGTCGATGATGGCATCGACCCAGAGGCGGGCAGCGGCGTAGCGGCAGTCGGTCTGGGCTTCGTAGGTCTCTTTGATTGAGGCGAGGAGCTGCTGCTTTTCCGGGTCGCTGAGCTTCTTGCCGTCGCGTTCCAGCTGCCGGATCTTGATCTCGACAAGCGTATTTGCGGCAGAAGCTCCGCTCATCACGGCATACTTCGCCGTTGGCCATGCGAAGATGAAGCGCGGATCGTAGGCTTTGCCACACATGGCGTAATGACCCGCACCGTAGGAGCCGCCAACGATGACGGTGAGCTTGGGAACGGTGGAGTTGGCGACGGCTGCAACCATCTTGGCACCTGCGCGGATAATGCCGCTCCACTCTGCATCGCGGCCGACCATGAAGCCGTTCACATCATGGAGAAAGAGCAGCGGGACCAGGTTCTGGTTGCAGTCCATAACGAAGCGGGCGGATTTATCGGCGCTTTCGGCGTAGATGACGCCGCCAAACTCTGTGCGTTTGTCGCCGCCGGAAGATGTATGCGGCTGGTGGAGCTTCTGGTTGGCGACGATGCCAATGGAATAGCCGCCGAGGCGCGCGTAGCCGCAGAGGAGGGTGCGGCCGAAATCGGGACGATATTCATCGAATTCGCTGCGGTCGACAATCCTGGCGATGACCTCGCGCATGTCATAGGCGTTGCTTGATGCTTCTGCATTCATGAGCGAATAGAGGTCGTGTGCAGGGTAGCGCGGCGCATCCTTTTCCCGGTCATAAGCTGCGCGATCGAAGGGCGCTGCGGGACGATGTCCCAGTCTTCCGATCAGCGAGCGTAGGCGAGCCAGGCAGAGGTGGTCGTTCGGCTCCTTGAAGTCGACGGTTCCGGAGATCTCCGCATGCATGGTGGCTCCGCCCAACTCTTCGGCGGAGCAAGTTTGCCCGATGGCCGCCTGGACGAGAGCCGGGCCGGCGAGAAAAAGCCCGCTGCCCTCAGTCATCAGCACCGTGTCCGTCATGACTGGCAGATACGCGCCGCCGGCAACGCACATGCCCATAATCGCCGTGATCTGCGGGATGCCCATCGAGGACATGACGGCATTGTTGCGGAAGATACGCCCGAAGTCATCCTGGTCGGGGAAGACGTCTTCCTGGAGCGGCAGGAAGACGCCTGCAGAATCGACCAGGTAGATCGTGGGAATGCGGTTTTCCATGGCGATCGCCTGAGCGCGGATCACCTTTTTGGCGGTCATGGGGAAGAAGGCGCCGGCTTTGACGGTGGCGTCGTTGGCGACGACCATCACGAGACGTCCGGCGACGTAGCCTAATCCGGTCAGGGTGCCGGCGGCGGGTGCGCCGCCCCACTCTTCGTACATTCCATGGGCGGCGAAGAGTCCGAGCTCGAAGAAGCTTGTGCCGGGGTCGAGCAGGATTTCGAGTCGTTCGCGGGCGGTGAGGCGGCCCTTGGCATGCTGGGAGGCAACGGCTTTTGTGCCGCCGCCCTGGCGGATACTCTGCGATTGCGCGGCGATCCGGGAACAGAGATCAATCATGGTCGCGGCATTTGCACGGGAGCGATCGGTCGCTGTCTTGAGGGTAGACGCGATCCTGTTCTCCAGCGTGTTTCGGATCGCCGGGGCATGCAACGGTTCCTGCGTTTTGCCGGGCTCAGTACTCATAGAGAGTGGAGGATAGCGACAGTGGAGGATAGCACCTTGCTTCCTTGTCTTGTCGACGGCGTTGGAATCGAGGTGCGCGGCTTACCGAAGTATTGTGCCCGATCCCTGCTGTGCATGGGATAATCATTTCGTCGCCCGAGGTTACAACGATGTACTCCGCAAGGCTTTTCGCACTGTTCGATCACCCGTTTTTGCATTCTTCGGCGCATCGGCGGAGTAGCCGCGAGTCGTGGCGGGAGGTACCGGCAACGGTGGCCGATTGCCTCAATTTATCCGGCATCTGGGACAAGAGCGAGCGCACGGCAGCGCTTTACTCGGTCCGCTTTACCTACTGGGTCGAGGGCAGGATGTACACCGGCTGCTTTAAAACGCGAACGAGATATGCCACGGGTGAGGTGCTGCAGGTGCGCCACGACCCGATGCACCCTGAGCGAAATAGCGCCGACCCCGAAGAAAAGCTGCGGACGGAGCTGCTGATTGCAGCAGCAGCCGGGCTGGTCGCGCTTTACTTCGCAATGGCGTGGCATTTCTAACGATCTAGCTTCGTTCCCAACAAATCAAGATTGTCAGCATTGTTCTGCATGGCTTCCAGGCAGAACCGGATGTGATCGTCGAGATCGATGCCCAGTTCGCCAGCGCCGTCGAGGATGTCTTGGCGATGAACGCCTCTCGCGAACGCCTTGTCTTTCATTTTTTTCCGGACGCCGCCTGCATCGACATCCAAGATCGACTTGGCGGGCTTGACCAGCGCACAGGCGGTGAGGAATCCGGCTAGTTCATCGCAGGCGAAGAGAGCTTTTTCCAGATGCGAGTCGCGCGTGACGCCGGAATAGCTCGCATGCGAGAGAATCGCGCGGCGGATCTCCTCCGGCCAGCCGAGTTCTGCGAGGATTTTACTGCCTGCGAACGGATGATCGTCGAGAGAAGGAAAGCGTTCGTAGTCGAAATCGTGCAGGACGCCGGTGATCGCATACTTTTCGATGAGCAGGGTGCGATCTTCGCCGGCTAAGCCCAACGTCTTTGCCTCTTGCTCGCCATACGCGCGGACACAGGTTTCCACCGAAAGCGCGTGCTTGCGAAGGCTGGGGGACGCGGTATAGTCGCAGACCAGGCGCCAGGCTGCTTCCCGGGTGTATGGGAGATTCAGATTCAGTTCTGTCATTTCGGAACCTTTTGCGGGGCTTACCAGTTATTTTCGGGATTTACCGGCTTTTCTGCGGAAGACTCACTCTTTTCACTTGACAACTAAGATACTCCACCATGAGGCTAAAGGAGTTGAGTTTGGCGTCACTTACAATGTGCCGTTGAACTGACGGGTGCCCTGCTCTGGCCTCCGTATACAACTTATGGCCACTACACTAGCCAGCCTTGACGCCAGACATGAGGCGCGTGAGGTTTTACGTTGCGACCACTGCAGCCTGGTCCAGTTCATGACCACGAGCTCATTGTGCCGGCGCTGCCACAAGCCCCTTGAGATCGACGAGCCGCCCACACTGGCGCCCACCCTGGTCGCTGCATCGGCCCATGGCGGATCGGAAGACGAGCTCCAGGTGGCACGGGCGGTCCGCGACCTTCGGCACCAGCGGAATCTCAGCCAGCGTCAGCTTGCCGGCCGCATGAAGGTGCCGCGCACCTACATCTCAAAGATCGAGAACGCAAAGGCGACGCCGACCCTTTCGTCGCTTGCCCGGCTGGCGCTCGCGCTCGAAGTGGATATCTGCAGTCTCGTTCACGACTCCCGCAGCCGCAAGAATGACGAGACTTCGGCTATCCTTGCCGATCCGTTTCTGGCAGAGATTGCGCCGTATGTGGCAGATTTGGACGCCCTGCAGCGGTCGATCTTCCTTAACCAGGTGCGGGACATGGCGACGGGACGGCGGAAAAGCGCTTAGTCTGCAGAGCACCATGGCCGGTTCGCGGGTACCGATCGATCGAGGCGTTTCATGGCATTGCCCGGTTTACGGGCTGGTTTGACGGTGTTTGCGACTGCTGTGGCCATGTGCTACGTTCGAGCAGAGCGGAGTGCTGTGCCAACATCGTCGCCAAGCCGGGTTCATGAGTTGCCTGCCGACGAGCAGATCGTCTACCGCCGTCTGGATGCCGCGAAGCTGCCGAGCCATGTTGCCATCATTATGGATGGCAACGGGCGCTGGGCGGGCAAGCGCATGCTCAAACGGTTTCTCGGTCACCAGCAGGGCGCCGAAGCGGTCCAATTTGTCGTCGAAACTGCCTCCCGCATCGATCTTCCCTATCTGACGCTGTATGCGTTTTCGCTGGAGAATAATTTGAAGCGGCCCAAGTCGGAGGTCAGCTTCCTGATGCGGCTGCTGCGCGCTTACCTGGGAAACAATGTGAAGCGCATGAACGATAACAATGTGCGCATTCGCTACATCGGGCGTACTCAGGAGCTGCCGCCCGAGGTGCAGGAAAAGATGCACTGGGCGGAGGAGGCTACGGCCCGTAATACCGGCACCGTATTGACCCTGGCGCTCAACTACGGCGCACGCTCAGAGCTGGTGGACGCCTTCCGCGCGATTCATGCCGACATCCGCGATCATAAGCTCACGCTTGCCGAGGTCGACGAGGACGAAATCCAAAGACGCCTGTATACGGCCGATATGCCGGACCCTGACTTGGTGGTGCGCACCTCGGGCGAGATGAGGATTTCGAACTTCCTGCTGTGGCAGATGGCTTACTCGGAGATCTTCGTCACGGAGCGGTTGTGGCCGGATTTTCGAGGGATTCACCTGCTGGAGGCCATCGAAGACTATCAACGCCGCGAGCGCCGCTACGGCGGACTGGGCGACGGAACCGAATCCGATGACATTTCCAGCCTGCCGGTGAACACTGTTCTCGTTCCGCGGTAAACGCAGGCCGCCCGGAGCCTTTCCGAATATTGATTTCACAGTTTCGCGAGCCGGGGAGAGCTTTGCTCAGGCTTGTGCGCTTTTCCTATTGCCATGCAATAGGACTCGTGCAACCATACCTATGGTGTAACCATAGGTGATGAGATGGGTGAGAAGGCGGATGTTTGGCAAGGGACGCTGGCCCTAATGGTGCTGCGCACCCTTGAAGTGATGGGCCCGCTGCATGGCTACGGTATTGCGAGGCGCATCGAGCAGACGAGCGACCATCTGCTTTCTCTGAACTACGGGACGCTGTATCCGGCGCTGCTTCGACTCGAACAGGAGGGGGCGATCTCGTCCGCGTGGGGGACCTCTGAAAACAACCGGAAAGCGAAGTTCTACCAACTGACACCCTCGGGACGAAAGCAGCTGCAGGTAGAGGCGCAGAGCTGGGAGCAGGCGACCGCCATCGTTGCGCGCTTCCTGACGCCGGAGAAGGAGGCGTGATGCGGAAGCTGCGAGCTGTGTGGATGCGAATGCTCGGCCTGTTCGGTTTCAGGCGTGGCGGAGACCTGGACGCGGAGCTTGCGAGCCATCTGGAGATGCATATCGAGGACAATGTGCGAGCGGGAATGAGCCCGCAGCAAGCGAGACGCGATGCACTGATCAAGCTTGGCGGCGTGGAGCAGACACGACAGGCTTACCGGGAGCAGAGCACGATGCCGTTTCTCGAGAGCGTTTTGCAGGATGTTCGGCATGGTTTTCGGGGAATGGCACGGAACCCGGGCTTCACGCTGGTTACCGTCCTGACGCTTGCCGCCGGGATCGGGACGAGCACCACGGTTTTCAGCTGGATCGATGCCGTCCTGCTGCAGCCGCTGCCGGGCGTCGCCGATCCAGGGCGCCTGGTCGCGCTCGACTCGCTAACCGCAGGCGGCGAGATCGTGCCAAACTCTTACCCCGACTACCGGGATTTTCGCGATCACCTGAAGCTTTTCGATGGTATTGCCGTGGGCCTGCCGGCGGCTTTCAGCGTGGGAAGAGAGGACCATGCGGAGCGGGTGTGGGGCGAGCTGGTCTCGGGCAACTACTTTGCTGTGCTCGGCGTGAAGCCTGCGCTGGGGCGTGTTTTTCTCCCTGCCGAATACGAAGATAAGCCTAATGCGCTACCTGTCGCCGTGATTAGCGATAGCTTCTGGCGATCACACTTTCATGCCGATCCTGAGATTGCGGGTAAAACGATCCGCGTCAACCGGCAGGAGCTGACAATCGTCGGCGTGGCCTCGCCGGAGTTCCACGGTTCGCGCTCGGCCACCGCCTTTGAGCTTTGGATTCCCTATATGGAGCAGCCGGTCTTAAACGGCGTCGGCGAGTGGATGCTGCGGGACCGGCAGGACCGCAATATGTTTGGCATTGCGCGGCTGAAAGACCGTGTGAGCCTCGCACAGGGCCAGCAGGAGCTGTCGTCGCTCGCAGCCCGGATGGCAATCGCCAATGCCGACACCAGCGAAGGCATGAGCGCGACGCTGATGCCGCTGGCGAAATCGCCGTTTGGGCCGCAGGCTTTGCTGGCGGCCCCGCTGACGATCCTGATGGGGGTCTCCGTTCTTGTGTTGCTCATTGTCTGCGCGAATGTCGCCAACCTGCTGCTGGCGCGCGCTGCTTCGCGCGACAAGGAGTTCAGCACGCGGCTGGCTCTCGGTGCGGGGCGCAGACGGGTCGCGCGGCAGCTGCTGACGGAAAACCTGCTGCTGGCCGCGATCGGAGGCGGTGCCGGGATGGCACTGGCTTTGGTGCTGAGCCGGTCTCTTCGATACCTGCTGCCTCCCGGTCAGCTGTCGCTCTCGCTCGCTTTCCGCTGGAACGGCCAGGTGCTGCTCTTCACTCTGGCGCTCTGTGTCTTGACTGCCGTACTTGCGGGTTCGGCCCCGGTGTCGCATCTTGGCCGCGTCGATCTGAATGAGCGCCTGAATGAGGGCGGACGCAGCGGCAAGGGCGGGGTTCGCTCGCAGCGGCTGCGCTCGATGCTGGTTGTCTCCGAGGTCGCCCTGGCGTTGGTAGCGCTGATCGGCGCGGGCCTCTTTGCGCGCGGCTTCCAGGCGACGCGGAAGATGAACCCGGGCTTTGATCCCGAGCGTGTGCTGGTGTCGCGATTCTATCTGGCAACGAGCGGCTACCCGGAGCCCCAGCGCGAAGAGTTTTGCCGACGATTGCAGGCGAAGCTCCAAGTGTCGCCGGGAGTGATCAGCGCTGCATATTCGGATGGCATTCCGCTGAGCTTTGAGCCGAGCTGGTGGGAGGACCTGAAGGTCGAGGGATACACGCCGGGTCCGGGGGAAAACATGAAGATCTTCCGCAACGTCGTCTCGCCCGGGTATCTGGACCTGCTTCGTATCCCGTTGGTTGAGGGAAGAGACTTCACCGAGCAGGATACCGACAGATCCGAGCAGGTCATGATCGTCAACCAGGAGTTTGTGCGACGGTTCTTTGGAGGCAGGTTGTCGATCGGCCGGCGCATTCATGGGTGGGGCGACTGGTTTACGGTGATCGGGGTTGCCCAGAACAGCAAATATCACTATCTGGGCGAGTCGCCGCTGCCGTATGTTTATTTCCCGGTAAGGCAGGTCTATCGCGCAGATATGCAGCTTGCGTTCTATGTGCGGACGGTGGGAAATCCTGAAGCTATGATCGCCACGCTGCGGCAGAAGGTGCAGGAGATCGATTCCAATGTGACGGTCTTCGATGCCGCGCCGCTCAAGGAATATATTGGCGCGTCTCTCTACCCGCAGAAGGTCGCAGCCAGCTTGCTGATGGCTATGGGTGGCCTTTCCGTACTCCTGGCGGCGGTCGGGATGTACAGCGTCATGGCGTATTCAGTCGCGCGGCGCACTCATGAGATCGGGATTCGCATCGCGCTGGGAGCGACCCGGAAAGACGTTCTTGAACTTGTTGTTCGCCAGGGATTGGCGCTGGCCGCGATTGGCCTGCTGCTTGGAAGCGCACTCGCCCTGGGGGCCTCGAATAGCCTAGCGAAGATCTCCTTTGCCGGAACATATATGGGCGGGAAGACAAAGCTATTAGCAACGAGCGCAACCGACCCGTTGATCTACCTGGCTGCAGCGGCTTTTCTGTGCGGAATAGCCGGACTGGCGACGTTGATTCCGGCGAGCCGGGCTGCCCAGGTCGAGCCGATGGTGGCCTTGCGTTCCGAGTGACAGAGCATTCGGAACGCGGCCGGACGGCTCTCTCAGCGGGAGGGTCAGACTTCTCCCTCAGAGAGAGGAGCAGACTTACCGGCCGCCTTCGCTGCCGGGGACGAGGACCATTTGCGGCGCGTCTACGTTGACGCCCGCGACGGTGGTCTTCACCTTAAGGCTCTGGAGCTGGGTTTTACCACGGGCGCTGGCCAGAATGCCGAGCTCGTACTGATTCTGCAGCCGTGTATGCAGATCGTCGAGGAAGGGCACGAAGGACACCGGGTTGCCGAATCCCTGCCAGTAAGCCCGTCCGCCGGTACCTTGCGAGACTTGCAGTAGGTAATTTTGCGCGCCCGCTGTCGTCCACTGGCTGCTATCGAAACGGCCAGTATCCTTCCAAAAGATGGAGTAGACGGGGATTCCTGCCTTTTGCGCGTCGCTGATCGCGGTCTGCACATAGGGATCGTTGGGGTCGTAGGCGCGGCCGTAATAGAGATCGACGCCGTCAGTGATCATGAGCACTTCGCGGCGATCGCTGGTGTTGCCGGAGGGCCAGTTTTTGACCAGGCTGGACAAAGAAAAATAGGGGCTGCCATTAATGCCGCGAATTCCCATCGGCAGCCGGAACGCATCCATGGCAAGCTTACGATCGGCAGTGATGTTCTGGACGATGTTGGCCTGGCCGTTCTGCATATATGCGACGCCCACCTGTGCGCCGGCTGGAAGGTGTTGGATGAAGTCCTTCAAGTCGGCGATCTGGAGACTCAGGGCGGAGCGTGCTCCATCGTCGACGAGAATCATGATCTGCAAGCCGGCCTGCTCCCCGCGCAATGGCACCCAACTGCTCACTTGCGTTCTTTTGTTGTTCACTGCGGCTTGAACCTGGGCCTGGGTGACGTCCGGCGGAGCATCTTTGCCCTTCTTCGGCATGACCGTGACGATAGCCTGGGTTTGTACGTCGCTTTGTGCGTACGCGACGCAACCCGATGCCAGACAGCCGGCCAGCAGGAGGCCGGGAAAGAACTTTGACATGATCATGGCCTTCTCTTTCTCGATTGTTTCTTCAATTGGTTAGACGCACAAGGGATTCTTTTGGGCTCGGCCCCGGGCTGTGCCGGCCGGGCTGCCATGTATCCTCCTTAGAGCGATGAAAAGAATACTAACGGCCGTGATCCTGATTCCGGTCGTGCTGCTGCTGGTTCTGAAGGCGCCGTTCTGGCTGATCACGATTGTGACTGGCGTGGTCGCCGGGCTGGCTGCGTGGGAATACCTGGACCTGGCGGATGCGGGCGGGGCGAAGACTCCGCGCATGCTCGTGCTGGTGTCGATCGCGGTCCTTTTTGCGTGCGCCTTCAGGACAGCCGACTTGATCGGGCCAGTGCTGGTGGCGCTTTCGTTGATTCTTTTCGTGGTTTGCGCTTTCCGATCGCCAACCGACAGAATGCTGCGGGATACGGCGACATCGGTCTTCTGCCTTATTTATGTGGGATTCACGCTGGCGACGATTCCGCTGCTCAGTGCGCAGGAATCGGGTCCTTCACTGCTGCTGCTGCTGCTCTTTGTCGTCTGGTCGGGAGATATTGCCGCGCTTTACATCGGCAAGAGCTTCGGCCGCAGGAAGCTGGCGCCTTCGCTCAGCCCCAACAAGACATGGGAGGGTACGGTCGCCTCAATCGCGGGCAGCGCGGCGATTACGCTGGTGCTGCTCGGGGTGGCTGCCTTACTAACACGGCGGGGAGTTGAGCTTCTGGCGTATCCGGGGTCCGTCTGGCATTGGGTGTGGCTCGCGATGGTATTGAACATCGCGGCACAGGCGGGCGATCTGGCGGAATCGGCGTTGAAGCGAGGCGCCGGCGTAAAGGATTCCGGCAAACTGCTTCCTGGTCACGGGGGCATTCTCGACCGCATCGACGCCCTGCTGCTGGCGGCGCCTGTGCTATGGTACGCTCAGTTACTCAAACAGTTGTTCTGAGTGATTTATTCTTTGGAGATGCACTCCAGAGTTCGACAAGCTTGAAGCAGATAGCCATTCTCGGGTCCACCGGTTCCATCGGGCAGAGCACCCTTTCCATTATTGCCAGCTATCCTGAACGCTTTGCGGTGGCTGCTCTCGCGGCAGGGCGGAACCTCGATGTCATGTTTGAGCAATGCCGGCGCTGGCGGCCGGCGGTGGTATCGGTCGCGACCGATGAATTGGCCGGTGAGCTGGTGACCAGGCTTGAGGCTGCGGGTGTGAGCGGCATTGAGGTTGTCTGGGGGGTCGAGGGAACGATTCGGGTTGCGACCCTGCCGACGGTCGATTTTGTGGTGTCGGCGATTGTCGGAGTCGCCGGACTGGAGGCCACCTATGCGGCCGTGCAGGCCGGGAAGGCAGTAGGCCTGGCGAATAAGGAAGCGATGGTGGCGGCGGGTGAGATCCTTACCCGGGAAGCTCGCATCCGGAACGTTGCGTTGTTGCCGATCGATTCCGAACATAATGCGATTCACCAATGCATGCGGGGAGGCCAGCGCGGCGAAGTGCGGCGAATCTGGCTGACGGCATCGGGCGGACCTTTTCGGACGCTGCCTCTTACGGAATTTGCGAGCATCACCGTCGAACAGGCATTGAAGCACCCGACCTGGACGATGGGCCGCCGGATTACGATTGACTCCGCGACCATGCTCAACAAGGGGCTGGAGGTGATTGAAGCCTGCCGGCTCTTTGCCATCCCGCCTACGGAGGTGAAGGTCACAATTCACCCGCAGTCGAGCGTTCATTCGCTGGTGGAGTTTATCGACGGAAGCATCCTGGCGCAAATCTCAGTGACGGATATGAGACTGCCGATACTTTATGCGATGACTTACCCGGAGAGAGTCGATGCTGAGCCGGCGGACGGCCTGACCTTTGATATGAAGAAGTTAGGTCAGTTAAATTTTGAGGCGCCCGATCTTGAGCGTTTTCCGTGCCTGCGGTTAGCCTACGAGGCAGCGGAGCGGGGCGGAGCCCATTGCATCGCTCTGAACGCCGCGGATGAGGTTGCGGTCGAGGCCTTTCTGGCGGGTGCAATCCACTTCACAGACATCCCGCGTACAATTGAAGCAGTACTGCAGGAGACTTCCGAGTCCCATCCGGAGACGGTCCAAGAGGTGCTTCTGCTCGATCAGCAAGCTCGGCAGCTTTCTCGTTCCCGGCTCGCAGCGCCGTTGCTTGCCAGAACGCACTAAATGCAACTTATTGCGTTTTTTTCTGCCAGGCTGTTCTTTCCAGTGTCTTTGCTCCCAAGGTCCCCACTATGCCCTTTGCTCTTAATGCCACCCTCTCTACTCTCGTCGTGCTCGGCATCATGGTGTTGGTGCATGAGTTTGGCCACTTTATCACTGCCAAGTTCTTCCGCGTGCGGGTAGAAGTTTTTTCGATCGGCTTTGGCAAGCGCCTTTTCGGATTCAAGCGCGGCGATACCGATTATCGGATCAGTCTGCTTCCGTTCGGCGGCTACGTCAAGATGACGGGCGAAAACATCGGCGATACGGCGACCCCGGCAGCGGCGACCGAGGAGCTGATCGGCGACCATTTCAAACCGAGCGATCCGCAGGACTCGGGGGATTTTTCAGCGCATCCGCGCTGGCAACGCGTTCTGATCGGCGTGTCTGGCCCGGTGGCGAATTTCATTCTTGCGTTTGTGCTCATGACCGGGCTGTACATGATGCACAACGAAGTCCCTATCTTCTATTCGCAGGCGGCGGTGGTCGATCACGTCGTCGTGGACTCGCCTGCCGCGAAAGCCGGCATCGAGGCTGGTGACAAGATTGTTCGCTTTGACTCGCAGCAAAACCCCAGTTGGGAACAGGTTGGGAATCGCGCCGCTCTGGACGTGAACTCGACCGTTCCGGTGTCGGTGGAACGCGGCGGCCAGATTATTGAGACCAATTTGGCGATTCAGAACCCAGCCAGCGGCGACGACTTTGAAGCCAAAGCGCTCGGGCTGCTTCCGCGGGTGCAGGGTACGCCTCTTAGCGTGAATGCGGTTGAGCCGGGAATGCCGGCAGCAAAAGCCGGCATGAAGGCGGGTGACGTTATCGCCTCAGTGGACGGCCATCGGTTCACCTATGTCGGTTCGATGCTTGCTTACCTGCAGCAGACTGCGGGGAAGCCGGTCGCGCTGACAATCCAGCGCGGCGCGGAGACGCTTCATCTTTCCGTCACACCGATGCTGTCGGATGACGGAACCGGTCACAGCGCTTACCGCCTCGGCTTTTTGCCCCATCCGTTGCCCTATACTGTCGAGCAACTCTCGCTGCCTGAGGCGGCGAGGCGCTCGGTCATGACAAATTTGCAGTATTCGGGCTATATCGTCGAGGTGCTGCATAAACTGTTTACGCGGCGATCCGCGGTGCAGAACCTGAGTGGTCCGATCGGTATCGCCCGCCAGACCGGTGAGGCCATTTCGATGCCCGGCTGGCAGCCGATTATCGGCCTTATGGCGCTCATCAGCCTCAACCTTGGCATTTTCAACCTGCTGCCGATCCCGATTCTCGACGGCGGCATGATTACGCTTCTGGTGATTGAGGGCATACTGCGACGCGATTTGAACCAGGAATTCAAGGAACGCATCTACCAGGTTGCTTTCGTAGTGCTGGTCCTGTTTGCCGCATTCGTGATGTTCAACGATGTGACGAAGCTGCCGATCTTCTCCAAGCTGAAGCCTTAAGATCTTTGCGTCCGGCGCGGTTGACCCTTTCGCCGGACGCGCTACCCACCCAAGGATAAAAAGATATGCCTTCGCCGTCGCGCACGACAGTCCGGGTCCGCTATGCCGAGACGGACCAGATGGGTGTGGTTTATTACGCAAATTACCTAGTCTGGTTCGAGATCGGCCGGGTGGAGTTTCTTCGCCAGCTCGGCTTCGATTACAAACAGATGGAGGTCGCCGACGATTGCATGCTGCCGGTCGTCGAAGCGAACTGCCGCTACAAGGCGCCGGCTGTCTATGATGACGTGATTGTGATCGAGACGCGAGTGAGCGCAATGCGTTCGTCTATGCTGAAATTTGCCTACGAGATTTACCGCGCGGGTGCGGCGGCCGAAGACGGCAGCGCGACCGTGGCCAAGCTGCTGGCTTCGGGAGAGACGACCCACGTGATTGTCGGCTATGGCATGCAGAAGACTACCCTGCCGGAGAAGTATGCCAGTGTGATCCGGGCTACGGTCGCCGACCGGGCCCTAGTAGAAGAGGCTTCGGAAACAGAGACGTCCCCGGTCTAGGGACCAGGTCATTTCTTTGGAACTCCGGGTGAGCAGCTTGCGTAACAAGCATCAGCGTTGCCGGAGCCTGTCTATGCACCGTCGTCCTACGATTCCTTTCTCTCCTGTCTTCACGCCCATATTCGCTACTGCGGCTGCTTTCTGTTTCCTGACTGGCGGTTACGCGCAACAGGGTCAATGGACTACTGCCGCATGCGGCGGCGATGAGGGAAATACTCATAAATCGGGCAACTCGTGGTGGGGAGGTCAGGAGCGTGCGTGCGAACTGCGGACTATGACCCTCAAGCTTGGCAGCCAGCATCTGGCCGTCAAGAGCGAGAACGGCGGTATAGAAATCAACGGCGAGGACCGCAGCGACGTGGTGGTCGAAGCGCGCGTACAAGCCTGGGCGGACTCTGCCGCTGACGCAAAGAACATTCTGAGCAAAGTCAGCATAGAGACAATGGGCGACAGCATACGCGACAACGGTCCACGTTTTCACTTCGGCAGTTCCGGTTACGGAGTGAACTACCGGCTGCGGGTGCCGCGGCGGCTAACCGTCGACTTGAAGAGCATGAACGGCGGGATCGACATTGCCCATCTCGATGGCGAGATTCGCTTCGACACGACGAATGGCGGAGTCGGGCTCAAGGACCTCGCCGGCGATGTTCGCGGCCAGACCGTCAATGGAGGCCTCGATATTGCGCTGACGGGCGACCACTGGCGCGGCGAGGGTCTCAAGGCGGAGACGACCAATGGCGGCGTCAGCTTGAGCGTTCCCGATCACTACTCCGCTCACCTGGAGGCAGGTACGGTCAATGGCGGTATCGAGATGAACTTCCCGGTGACTCTCCAGGGCGAGATCAAGAACCATCTCTCCACCAATCTGGGCAACGGCGGAGCGACGATCCAGGCGGAGACGACAAATGGCGGAGTCGAGATCAGCCATCACGCGGGCGGAGACTGACCTACGGCCTTTCGGGCAGACGAGTCATTCAGAATCCCGGACGGCTTCGTTCCCGAGAAGCAGCCTGATGGCTCGAGCGGTCTGCTATTATCCTCGGAGGAAAATCCGAGGTACAAGCCGGAAAGGGCCAGGAGCAGTCTTCTTAGAATGAATGGATTTGTGAGGGCATCGATTCGCGCTGCTGCCCGCGTCGCCAACCTTGTTCCCAATGGCAACTCGCTGGCATCGGGGCTGGAGATTTTCTTTGCACAGGTGCAGGGAATCGGCTATGTCGCCTCGATGGAAGAGGAGTCTTCGGCTGCCTTGCGCTGTATCCATTCGCCTGCACCTGTGGTGCTCGATGTCGGAGCAAATCTGGGGGACTGGTCGCGCAGCCTGCTGCGGCATCTCTCGCCGCAAGCCCGGATTTTTGCCTTCGATCCGCAGCCTACCAATATCAAGGCGCTGCAGAGTATAGGCGACTCGAGGTTGACGGTCGTGCCGCTGGCGATGGCTGACTTCGAAGGAACGGCAACGCTGCATACTCCCGAGCCAGGCTCCGGAATGGGATCGTTGTTCGACTTCCGGCCGCCGTCGACTCATCCCGTTACGCCGCTGGCGAAGGAGCCGATCCAGGTGACGACGCTCGACGTCTTTGTGAAGCAGCATCAGATTGCCTCGATCGACTACATGAAGATGGACATGGAAGGTTGTGAATACGCTGCGCTGCAGGGCGGGATGGAATCGCTGAAGGGGGGCGTGGTTCGTGCGCTCTCTTTCGAGTTTGGCCAATGCAATATCGCGTCGAAGACGTATCTTATCGATTTCTGGTATTTGCTGAATAGTCTTTCGTTCACCCTGAATCTCATTGGCCCGAACGGAGTACTGGTGCCTATTCGGGACTACTCCGAGCATAACGAGGTGCTGCGCCACTCGAACTTTGTCGCGATTCACAACGGTAGCGGCTATCGCCGAACCGGGTACAACCGGTAGTTGCCGCTTCGGTGCTGCAGACGATGCGGCATCCGCCGGGCCGGGAGCGGCACCGATTGGATTCAGTAGACTTATAGCCTGCAGATCAGCAGTTCCCGCTCGTAGACCATCTCCGGCGGCAAATGGTCGTGCAGGGCAATGAAGAGCTCCTCATGCGCCATTACTTCTTTGCGCCAAGCAGAGCGATCGACGGTCTGCAGCGCGTCGAATTTTGCTTGCGCGAAGTCGAGGCCCTCCCAACGAATGTCTTTGTAATGCGGAGTCCAGCCAATCGGCGTCTCTTTGCCCTGGGCGCGCCCACGCACCCGGTCGACGATCCATTTCAGGATGCGAATGTTGTCCCCAAATCCAGGCCAGAGAAATTTGCCGCTCTCATCCTTGCGGAACCAGTTCACATGAAAGATTCGAGGAGTCACGTTCAAGGTGCGCTGCATTTTGATCCAGTGGCGAAAATAATCGCCCATGTGATAGCCGCAGAAGGGCAGCATCGCCATGGGATCGCGCCGCACCTGGCCGACAGCGCCGGCTGCGGCTGCCGTGGTCTCGGAGCCCATAGTCGCGCCGGCGTAGACACCGGCGCTCCAGTTGAAGGCCTGGTAGACCAGCGGAATCGTGCCCGAGCGCCGGCCGCCGAAGATCAAGGCGCTGATCGGCACACCTTCCGGAGCCTCCCAGGCGTCGTCGATACAAGGGCACTGCGAAGCGGGAGCGGTAAAGCGGCCGTTGGGGTGAGCGGCTTTCGCGCCGGTCTCTTTTGCGATCTCCGGAGTCCACAGCTTGCCTCGCCAATCGAGGCACTCGGCCGGCGGCTCGTCGGTCATGCCTTCCCACCAGACCCCACCATCAGGGGTGAGCGCGACATTGGTGAAGATCGTGTTGCTGGCTAGCGTCTCCATCGCATTCGGATTGGTTTTAATGGAGGTTCCCGGCGCCACGCCAAAAAATCCCGCTTCCGGATTGATCGCTCGGAGCTGGCCGGTCGCGTCTGGACGGATCCAGGCGATATCATCGCCGACCGTCCAGACTTTCCAGCCATCGAAGCCCTGCGGGGGCACCATCATGGCGAAGTTGGTCTTGCCACAGGCGCTCGGGAAGGCGGCGGCGACATAGGTCTTTTCGGAGTTGCCGGAAGCATCCGGCGGGCTCTCCAGCCCCACGATGAGCATGTGCTCGGCCATCCAGCCCTCATCGCGGGCGATATTCGAGGCGATGCGGAGCGCGAAGCATTTCTTGCCAAGCAGCGCGTTGCCACCGTAGCCGGAGCCGTAGGACCAGATCTCGCGCGTCTCGGGAAAATGGACGATGTACTTCTCTTCGTTACACGGCCACGGCACGTCGGCTTCGCCGGGAGCGAGCGGCAAACCGACGCTGTGCATGCAAGGCACGACCCGCTTTTCGTCGCGGTCAATCTGCTGGAAAACAGGGAGGCCGATGCGGGCCATGATGCGCATATTGACGACGACATACGGGGAATCGGTCAATTGAACGCCGATCTGCGACATGGGCGAGCCGATCGGCCCCATGCTGAAAGGCAGAACGTACATGGTGCGGCCGCGCATGCAGCCGCGGAAGAGCTCCTTGAGCTTGCGGCGCATCTTGAACGGGTCTTCCCAGTTGTTGGTTGGACCGGCAGTGTCCTTGGCCAGGGAACAGATGAAGGTGCGCTCTTCGACGCGGGCGACATCGCGGGCGTCGGAGCGCGCGTAGTAGCAGCCGGGCCAGGTGCTCTCGTTCAGCTTGATAAACGTGCCGTTTTCTATCAATTGGGCGCAGAGCGCCTCCGATTCCGCCTTGCTCCCGTCCACCCAGTGGATGGCAGCGGGCCGGGTGAGTTCGGCCATCTTGTCAACCCAGCGAAGGAGGTGCTTATTCTCGGCGAGAGGCACGGCTGAGTTGTATGTGGAGGAGGAAGCGGAGAGGACGGAATCGAATGATTTTTTCATGGCGGAGGCGTAACGGCGGTGCAGGTCCTAAATATGCCCTTTCCCAATTCTTTCACTATCCGGGCGCGGATGCCAGTGAGCCAAGGTTGAGGGAACCGGCGGGTTGGATTCCTGCGGTGTCGCTGTCGGCGTGGCAGCAGACAGGATTTGCCGCATTCGGCCGATGTAAACTCAGGAGGCAGAGCAGTGCGAGCCGGCTGGCAAATCGATGGAGCAGGGTATGGGGATAGCAGAAGAAAAACAAGGTACGTTGTTTCACTTGAAAGATCTGTGGGACGATGCTGTCGCCGCGACGCTCGACGAAGCCGAACTGCTGCGCTACCGTTCTAATTTACTTGGATCGGATCTTCGACTCACCAATTTTGCCGGAGGCAACACCAGTTCGAAGATCATGGAGATCGATCCGCTGGATGGTTCCAGGCGGGAAGTGATGTGGGTGAAGGGAAGCGGCGGCGATCTCGGGAGCATGAAGCGCAGCGGTCTCGCTACCCTGTACCTGGATAAACTCAACGCGCTCCAGCAACTGTATCGCGGCGTCGACTTTGAAGACGAAATGGCGGATATGTACCCCCTATGCACGTTTCATAACAACCCGGTTGCCGCCTCGATCGACACGCCGCTTCACGGATTCCTGCCGTTCCCGCATGTGGACCACCTTCATCCGGACTGGGGGATCTCGCTGGCCGCCTCAGCCAACGGATTAAAGAAGATGGCCGAGTTTAACCGGCGTTTCGGCCACCATCTCGTCTGGATTCCGTGGCAGCGACCGGGCTTTGAACTGGGCCTAATGATGAAGCGGACGGTTGAGGAGAATGCGGGCTGCGATGGCATTGTGCTCGGCGGCCATGGTCTCTTCACCTGGGGAAAGACCCATCGCGAGTCCTACCTGAGTACCATCACGGTGGTCGATCAGCTTGGGCAGTTCGTCAACGAGCACATTGCGCGCAAGGGGGGTGCCATTTTTGGCGGCGCGGAGTACTCGACGCGCGCGGACTCCCGCTCGTTTGCTATCGAGTTACTCCCCTTCCTGCGTGGACAGGTGAGCGGCAAGCGGCGCGTCATCGCCAGTCACATCGATCTGCCTGAGGTGCTGAAGTTTGTGAACTCGCGCGACGCCGAGGCGCTCGCGTACCTGGGCACCAGCTGTCCGGACCATTTTATCCGGACCAAGATTCGCCCGATGTACGTCAAGTGGAACCCGGCCGGGGATCTGGCCAGCCTGAAAGAGGCGGTCGTCGATGCGCTCAAAATCTACCGCAAAGAATATGCGGAGTATTACCATGCCCACGCCGAGCCGGACTCGCCTGCCATGCGCGACGACAATCCAAGCATCGTGCTGATCCCCGGTTTGGGTATGTTCAGCTTTGGCAAGAGCAAGGCCGAATCGCGGATTACAGGCGAGTTCTACACGAACGCGATCCACGTGATGGAGGGCGCCAGCGCGCTGGGTGACGGAGAACTGCCCGGAGCGCTGCCCCAATCCGGCCCGGCTGCACCGACCTCGGCGTTCAAAGTCCATACGAACTATGTCGCGCTGCCGGCGCTGGAAGCCTTTCGTATCGAATATTGGAGGCTGGAAGAGGCGAAGATCCGGCGGCAGCCAGCCGAGAAACAGCTGAGCCGTCAAGTCGTCGTCGTGGTCGGCGGCGGCAGCGGCATTGGCCGCGAAGTCGCGCTGCTCGCTGCCGAACGCGGCGCCCACGTCGTCATCGCCGACCGCGATCTCGCCGGTGCCGAGGCCGTCGCCGCGGAGGTCAAGTCTGTCGCCGGGAAAGAACACGCCCTGCATGCCAACCTCGATATCCGCAAGCGGGAGACGATTCGCGAGGCCCTGGCCAAGGTGGTTGGCACATTTGGCGGCATCGACATTCTCATCAACACGGCGGCAATCTTTCCAGCCTCGCCTGACGGCCTCATCACCGATGCACAATGGGGACAGACTCTGGAGGTGAATGTGACCTCCAATTACCTGCTCGCCGATGAGGCCGCCAAACTTTTTCGCGACCAGGGGCTGAGCGCCAGTATTATTCTGACCAGCTCTGCAAATGCGGTCGTCTCGAAGCATGGCAGCGAGGCTTATGACGTGAGCAAGGCGGCTGTGAGCCATCTTGTTCGCGAACTTGCGGTGAGTCTTGCGCCGCTGGTGCGAGTCAACGGAATCAGTCCGGCGACCGTGGTCAAAGGTTCGACAATGTTTCCGCGAGACCGCGTGCTGGCTTCCCTGAGCAAGTATTCGATTGCGTATAACGATGCGGAGACTGACGAGGAGCTGCGGACGAGGCTCGCGGAGTTTTATGCGAAGCGTACGCTGACCCATCAGCCCATCGACCCGAAAGATTGCGCGGAGGCGATCCTGTTTCTCGCCGGCCCAGCGGCGCGATGCACTACCGGACATCTCATTCCGGTAGACGGCGGCCTGACCGAGGCTTTCTTACGATGACCGCGTGCGCCCGCTGCCATAATTCGATGGATTGAAGCAGCGGAAGCCGTTTGTTCTTCGCGTAACCGAAAGAACCTTGCCCAGCTTCTCGAGCGTCTAAACTGTTTCAGCGAATGATGGGGCGAAGCTTGAACAACACGCTGCGGGCGCTTCGAGGGGTGCCGCGACTTCTGGTGCTTTGCGCGCTGTTGGCAATGGCTACGGCTGCTGCTCGTGCCGCAGCCGCCCCCGCTCATACGGACCCACTCAATTTTGATCCAGCCGTGAAGGAGGCGTACCAGCATGCTTACGACCTCGACTACGACGGTGCGCTGGCGCGCTTCAGGAGGGTGCAGGCCGCGCATCCGGACGACCCGATCGCGACCGCCTACGTGCTGGACTGCATCCTTCTCCGCGAACTTTACCGGCTCGATCTGCTCGACACGACTTTCTATGCTAACGATGGATTCCTGACCGGGAAACACACGGTTGCCGAGGATCCCCAGGTTCGCGATCAGGTCAACAGTCTGTCGGATCAGGTCGTCCGGCAGGCGGAATCTCGACTGAAGGCGAACCCTGACGATCTGAACGCACTCTTTGCCCGAGGATGGGCGCGGAGCATCAAGGCGGTCTATGTCGCGATGGTCGAGCGTGGCTTTACGGCGGGTTTGCACCTGGCCTTTCAGGCGAAGAGCGATCATGAACACGTTCTGCAGAAGGACCCCGGCTATGTGGACGCGAAGATGGTCGTCGGTATTTACCAGTACGTCGTCGGCAGCCTGCCGTTTGGTTTCAAGATGCTGGCTGGCTTCGCCGGGATTAGCGGATCCAAGGCGAAGGGCATGGAGCTGCTACGCGATTCCGCGAGCCGAGGCGTGATCACCTCCGTGGAATCCCGCACCTGCATCGCGCTCTTTCTGCGCCGCGAGGGGGAATACAAAGAGGCCATTACGATCGTTCGCAGCCAAGTAAAGGAATATCCTCGCGACTTCCTGTTTGCGCTGGAGGAAGCCAACCTCCTCAAAGACGATGGCCAGGGCTCATCTGCCATCCTTGCTTATCGCCGGATGCTGAGGGAAGCCCGGATTCCGGGCCGCTATCCCAACGCCCATTTGGAGCTGGCCTACTTCGGGTTGGGGGACAGCTTACGCGGGCAGAACGTGTATCCGGAGTCGGTTGCGGTCTACAAAGAAGCCGCCGTGCAGCCCACCGTCAGCCCGGAGCTCAAGCGCCGCTGCCTGCTGGCCGCCGGCCAGGTCTATGACCTCATGCAAGATCACGGGAAGGCCCATGACGAGTACCTTGCAGTGGTCGAGGCGGGTCCCGATACCACACAGGCCGATCAGGCGAGAAAGTACATGCGCACCGCCTATCGACGCTAACCCGCGAAAACAACTGAACCCCAGGATGGGCACGACTTCTCGCGCTTTTTGCGCCTCTCGCTCTCGCAAGGGAACTGCGGACAAGAAAGATCAGTATAAGTAAGAGGCACATGTTCCGCAGACGCATGACCGGATTTCCGGGCGGGATTGTGCCACAATCTCGGTCCGAGAGGTAACCAATGGCTATGTATTGCAGTAAATGTGGAAACTCCATCGCGGAGAATGGCCGTTTTTGTTCTGCCTGCGGTACGGAGGCGCCGCTGCCGTTCACGGGGAGCTATCAACGCGCACCGCCACGCCCGCTGATTCGGCCGCGGGCTGGCCGGATGATTGCCGGAGTCTGCCAGGGATTGGCCAATCAGTATGGCTGGGATGTTTCCTGGGTGCGAGTCATTACCGTACTGGCTGCGTTCCCCGGGGGCGGCCTGGGCGCGGTGGCCTACGTCGTTTTATGGGTGGTCACACCCGAGGAGCCGCTGGCTTTACCCTCCGGTGAACCCTACACGCCTAATAATTAGGCGTGCCGCCGGAGGTGGTGATGTTGATCGAAGCCGGACCCGACTCAGCGACCTCGACTTGGTTGCGGCCGTTGCGCTTGGCGCGATACAGAGCCTCATCTGCTGCAGCGATGAGTTGGGTGTAGGAATTATCGGGTCCCGGCTCCATCTTGGCGACGCCGATGCTGACCGTGACGAACCGCTCCACAGGAGACCCTTCATGCAGAATCTGCAGGGAACGAACTGTCTCGCGCATCGCCTCGGCGACGGTCGTTGCGCTGTAGAGATCGGCGTCCGGCAGGATGGCGGCGAACTCTTCTCCGCCATAGCGTGCCGCTACCTCGCCGGCGCGGCGAAGACAGCTTTGCAAGGCCACTGCCACACGCTGCAGGCAGTCGTCGCCGGCCTGATGCCCATATCGGTCGTTGAGCGCTTTGAAGGCGTCGAGGTCGAGAATGAGTAAGGAGATCGGGCGGTGGTTGCGCATGGCGCGATTCCACTCGAGCTCGAGCGACTGATCGAACTGCCTGCGGTTCGGCAGGCCGGTGAGCGCGTCATGCAAGGAAAGCTGCTTCAGCCGGGCATTTGCCTCGCGAAGAGCGTATTGACTGCGGGTCAGTGCGTGCTGTGCATGCATGTAAGCGCTCTGCAACAGGGCTGCACGGAAACAGTACGTGACCAGGGAGAGCACAATGGCGGATATGCCCAGCGCGAAATGAACGCGAGCCACCAGCGCTCCCAGGGCGAGAACCGCCAATGTGAACAGGATGGGGCTGCCGTTGTTCAGCACCAGGGCAAAAGAATTGGTCTCGATCACTGCTCTTTCGGGCTCTGATTCCGCGTGGACCAGCTGACAGCCGGCGGTCAAAAGAAGAAAGACAGCGTCCATCGGGAGATCGCGATACATGCCGATGGGCAGGACGTAAATGAGGCACACGCCGTGCCAGGGGGTCGCAAGGATGGCAAAAGCACAGAGGTAAAGAAATAAGATCCTGTACAGCAGCTTTTCTTCGCCGGCCGGACGAGCCAGCACCCTCAACAGCGCAGCTATGGCCAGGGTCCAGGCACCAATACCATAAATAAAGCTGCGGTTCGTTGGCCCCGCGATCGACCCAGACATCGACTGCGACAGGGACAGCTCCATGTAGACGAGCCCGACCGCAAAGACTGCCTGAAAGCTGTCAATCAGTACAAACAGGACTGAGTCGCGCTCTTCATTCGAGGTCGAAATCGCGAGGAGTACCGGAATTCCGTAAACTAGGAAGTAGAACTCCGGGCCCAGGGCATTGCTGTGCCCGACGGCTGGCCAAAGCGTCCGCAAAAGGAACATCACTTCGCCGATCGACCAAAGGGACATCGCGCTGGCGAGGAAGTCCCACTTCCTGCGCACCGGGCCGGAGCTGCGTGTGCTGCGCTGATAACAGGAGAGGGTTGCCGACAAGCTGCACGCCAGAACAAAGACGGTCGAAACGGCGGCAGACTGCCGCGACACGAAAAGAGCGAGGAGATGGGCCGCGAAGAAGAAGCCAACCGCCCACCAGAATGCTTTTCGTGTCATAAGACTCTTATCGTCCATTCGGAAGAATCAAAAAGCGTTATATGTCCCCGAGCGGGTGCGGAATTTTTCCGGGCGGGATAGCCTGTGAAAGATGGCCCGGGAAATATCCCGAAGCGTCAAACCCTTCTTCGCTCTTAAAGTAGCTTCCGGCCACAGGATTTCCCGGAGCAACGAAGAATATTCCGCAGCTACGGGTGGACTAGACTGACGCGCCTGCGACCAAAATGTCAAATTTGATCTTCGAGGTAAAGTTATTTCAAATCGTCCTTTCGCCGTCCTACCCGGCAGCACTGCTTTAAGCTGTGGCCCTGTATCTTTGAAAAATCTTGCCCAAAGGTATGGCACGCCGCTGTATGTCTACTCCGGCGACCATATTGCCGGCCGGGTTCGACTTTTTGCAGAGGCGTTCCGGCCCGTGCCGCACATGGTCTGCTATGCGGTCAAGGCAAACTCTGCTCTTGCTTTGTTGAGAATAATTGACCACCAGGAAGCTGGGTTCGATATTGTCTCCGGCGGAGAGCTCGAACGGGTGCTGGCGGTCCGCAAAGAGGCCGCGCGGCGAATCGTCTTCTCCGGTGTTGGCAAGACGGCCGGAGAGATTGACCTTGCGCTTCGCTCTAACATCCTGCTCTTCAATGTGGAGAGCGAAGGAGAGTTGGATCTGCTCGCAGAACGAGCGGCAAAACTGCGCCTGCGAGCACGTTTCGCGCTTCGCGTGAACCCGGACGTCTTTGCCGAGACCCACCCGTACATCTCTACCGGTCTGCGGGAGCATAAGTTTGGCATCGATATTCGCAGAGCCAGGGCAATCTATCGAAGTGCGGCGAAGTTGCGACACCTCGACCCTTGTGGCGCCAGTGTCCATATCGGTTCGCAGATCTCTAAGCCAGAACCGTTTGGATCGGCCATTTCCCGGATTGTGGACCTCATTTTGCAATTGCGGCGCGACGGGGTTGCGATCCGGTATGTCGATGCCGGCGGCGGCCTGGGAATCGACTATCAGACGCCTGTCAATCCAAAATCGTTGGACCATGCAGTTGTCGATGCGGAAAAGCAGGTGGACGACTATGCAGCGGCGCTGCTCGAGCCCCTGAAGAAACTGGGACCGGGCGTTACGCTGCTCCTCGAACCGGGGCGCTTCCTCGTTGCTCAAGCGGGGCTACTGCTGTCGCAGGTCCTCTACGTGAAGAAGAACGGGAAGAAGACTTTTGTGGTGACCGATGCCGGAATGAACGATCTCATTCGTCCCGCTCTGTATCAGGCCTATCACGAGATCGTACCCGTTACCGCGCGGCCGGCGCGCAAGAAACTGGTCGATGTTGTTGGACCGGTCTGTGAAACTGGTGACTTCTTCGCTCACGACCGGCTGCTTCCGGAACTCCGTCCGGGTGATCTCGTGGCGATCTTGGATGCCGGAGCCTACGGCAGTTCGCTTAGTTCCAACTACAACACGCGTACACGTCCGGCAGAAGTTCTGGTGACGGGAAGATCAGTGACGCTGATTCGCCGGCGAGAAACGATGAAAGATTTATTGAGGCCGGAAGTGGAGGTCTGATCGGGAGGGGAAGAAAAGCGGTTCCAGGTTCTCTGAGGAACCTGGAACTGTCTCGAAGCGACTAAATTAATGAAGAAAAATGACGAAAGAGGAAAAGAACCGGCACTACTGACTGACAAGGGAATTCGACGAAACGGCAGACGACGTGGAGAGGGAAGCCGGCAAAGAAGCCTGGTTTCCGGGTAGCGTTTTGGAAGACTCCTGATTCGGTCCGAGACCCAGCTTGATTAAAGCCCTGGAGTCGGGGGTCAGCTTTGTCTGCCAGCCTTGATCCGCCTGAAATTTGGACATAGCTGCCTGGCTCTGAGAGTCCCACTCCCCGGTCGGTTCACCAGTCAGGTAGTGTTCCCGGATCAGCGCCGACTGGATCTCACGCGCGCGGTCCGGATCGATCTGGCGCTGGCCGTGAATTTGGTGAGATGCTGCCTTCTTCTTGGCGGCCTTCGAATGGCCGGAGGTCGCAGCACGATGGGTTCGAGTCGCGAGCGCAGGAAGGGTAAACGCGCTGGCCAAAGCAAGCGCCGGAATTAAGAATTTGCAGGCTCGAACTGAAAGCATGCTGAAGATCCTATTTGAAAACAAATTGACGACCCTCCCTAAAGATTAATCGGCAGGAAACCAGATTGCAATGAAAACAGTGCCAGAGCATGCAGCCACGGCATGCCCCGGCATCAAGATTAGTACTGATGTCGAACGGCCTTACGGTAGTGTACCTGCCCGGAATACGCTTCCGCTACCCTTTGGAGCTCTTGGATCTACCAATTCAAAGACGACATCCTGACCGGACTTCAGTGCGGAGATCACTGATCGAAACTCGGAGAGGCTGCTGACCTTCTGCTTATTGACGCTGACGATAACGCCGCCCTGGGCAACCCCAATTTCGTCGGCGAAAGACCCTGGCTTTACGGCCTTGACGACGACACCGTGAATGCCCATCTTGGTGGCAATTGCCGCCGGGATGTCGTCGACGGTCAGGCCCAGCTTGGTTTCACTGCCGTTCTGCTGTTCCGGGCTTTGGCTGTCGTCGTTTTCCGCTTGCTGATTATTCAAAAATACCTTGCTCCGGTCCCCGATGATAACCGTTTCCCCCTGCTCTTTTCCGCTGCGCAGGATTCCGAGTTTGGCCGAAGTGCCGGGTTTGCGGCCGGCAATGTCATTGACCAGATCATCGCCGTCCTTGATAGAACGGCCATCGATCGAGACAATGATGTCTCCCGCTTTCAAGCCCGCCTTGTCTCCAGGCCCACCGGGCTGGACGCTGCTGACCAGAACGCCGGTCTTGAAGCCATAGACGCGGCCGACGGCGCTGGGCAGATCGGGCTGGAAAGTGATGCCGATCGAGCCGCGGGTGACCTTATGGTCGGGTCCGATGAGCTGGTTATACGTGTTGACGACGGTATTCGAGGGCATCGCGAAACCGATTCCCTGGTATCCCGCCGACTGGGTGTAGATGGCGGTATTGACGCCGATAACTTCTCCATCCATGTCGAGCAGCGGGCCACCGGAGTTTCCGGGATTGATCGCCGCATCGGTCTGGACAAAATGCTGGAACTGGCCTTTCTGGCCCTTTTCAATGGTGCGGTTTTTCGCAGAAACAATCCCGGCTGTCACGGTCTGCGACAGATCGAAAGGGCTGCCGATGGCGATGACCCAGTCGCCCACCTGTGCCGCGTCGGAATTGCCGAGCTTGACGCTGGGGAGAGGCTCCTTCGCGTCTATTTTGATGACGGCGATGTCGGTGTCCTTATCCACGCCGACGACCTTTGCAGGGCGGCCCTGCTCGCCTTGCGGGTCGGTTGACAGCTTCACAAAGATCTTGTCCGCCTTGTCGACGACGTGGTTGTTGGTGATGATGTAGCCCTTAGGGTCCACGATGAAGCCTGAGCCAAGGGATTCCCGCACCCCTCCGCCGTCATCAGGGTCGCCCTGCCCCTGGCCGCCGAAGAAGCGATTGAAAAAGTCCTGAAAGCCCGGAGGTGCCCCTTGCCCCTGGCCGCCCGGCGTCCCCTGATCGTCCTGGTCGTCGTCATCGTCTCCGGGCTGCCCGTCGTCCGGGGTCTTTGGCTGCTGCTGCCGCATATGCGGGTTTGTGCGCCGCGAGGACGATGCCGCCTTTGGCAGCGTCTCCGTGTTGATGTTCACTACCGCCGGACCTACCTGCTTGGCGATGGTCGAAAAGGTGTTCGATAATACCTTGGCATTCGGGATGCGAAGAGGACTCGCATCGGAACTATCGACCTTCGTCTCCTGACCCTTGACGCCGTGGGCGGCCACCGAACCAATGAGAATACCGGCCGAGAGTGTTGCGAGGATCGTAAAAGTGGTGGCGAGACGGCTGACGCGGAGCCGCTCAAGCAAAGATTTCATTCAGGTCTTCCCTCATCAATTCAGTAACGTGGAGTATCGAACTCAACGCTTCAGTATATCGAGTTCATTCGCGAGATGTTTGCCAGGAACGGTTCGATGTTGGCGCAGTTCAGTTTTAGCCGCCAACATCCACATAAGACGCCAGAATGGGACCTTAAGTCACGCGAATTGCCGGTCTGAACGAAGACTTCGATAAAAATCACGAAGGACTTGCCGTCAGAGCCGACTTACTGCCTCACCCTGTACTTGCACGGTGAAGAGTTCTGTCAGCCCGATCCCCGCCAGAATAAGCAGAGCGCCGACTGTAGCGTTTCGCCCAAGGCCTTGATGCAAAAAGATCAAAGAAGTGATCCAGGCAAAAACTGGCTCCGCCGCCAGGATCAGCGCGGTGTGGGTTGCCGCGAGGTACTGTTGCGCCCAGCTCTGGATGGTGAATGCCGCCGCCGTCGCGAGCACTGCAGCGACCAGCAGCGCAACCCACAACTGCCTGCTCCACACGAGTCGCGAGTGCTCCAGTAAGGGGGAACTGACGGCCATAAAGAGGGTGCAGAAGCCGATCTGGAGAATAGCCAGCTGCTCGAAATGTATTCGCTTGGCGAGGTGAGCGAGGGACAACAGGTGAGAGGCGAAGGCAATGGCGCAACCCAAGGTGAGCAGATCGCCGACGTTGATCCCGGCTCCATTGACGCCGATTCCCGGGCCGGACGACTTGCCGGAGAAGAGCCCCGGTGCGGTCAGCAGCGTGATGCCGAGCAATGCGAGAAGCGCTCCCGCATACGCGTTCCAGCCCGGTCGCTTCGATCCGGGTACGCGCAGCGCCGGAATAGCAGACAAGATGGGCACGATGACGACCGTGAGACCCGTGATAAACGCTGACTTCGAAGGAGTTGTGAGCGCCAAGCCGGCGGTCTGGAACTGGTAGCCGGTAGCCAGAAAGAACCCAGCGACAAGGCCCCCGAGGAGCGCCTCCGAGCTCGGCCGCCTTAGTTGCCGCCAGTAGACTGTTCCCAGGCACACTGAGGCAATCGCCATACGAAGCAGATTAAAGAGCAGGGGCGAGATGCCGGAGAGTGCATCCTTTACCAGCACAAAAGTCGAGCCCCAAACCATGACGATGCCCAGCACTAGAAGGTGCGCGCGGAGCTTCTGGGACATCAGCAGTTTCCTTCCAACGTCTCTTACCCCAGGAGATTCGAGGATTCCTGCGAATTTTCTACCAAGGCCAAGAGTAAAAGCAGTACCCGTCTCAACCCTACTTCCCGTCCGCGGGAGTCATACCACTCGGCATAGGTATGGACCCCGCCTCCTTCTCCTCCTGCGCCGATGCTGACAGCTTCAACGCCAAGCGAAAGAGGAATATTGGCGTCAGTCGAGGCCATCCGAATTTCTGTGCGGATGCCCAGGTGACGATCCACGGCCCGGAGCAATTCGAGGATTCTGGCGCTTAGGGGGAGTGTCGCGGCCGGGCGATCGCCGATTCTCTCGATCAAAAATCCAGCGGCGGCTTCGTTGCCAGCAGATTTGCCGGGCGGACGCAAGCCGACCTTTCCATTGGGACGAGCGTCCCGGTTCGCCGCCAAAATCACATCTTCCACGGCGCGATGCAGGTCGACCTCCAGGCCGATTAACCGCTCCGGATCGGTTGAGCGGAAGTCGAAACGCGCCGAGGCGCTCTCCGGAATGGAATTGACGGAGGTGCCTCCCTCGATGGTGCCGACGTTCCAGGTCGTTCGAGGAGATTCGCTGCGTTTCGCCTCGGATAGGCGGGAAATGACCGCGCTGAGCAGAACGATGGGGTTCGGCATCCCGGCGTCCGTCCAGGAGTGGCCGCCAGGACCGCGAATAGTGACGAGGAACCTCCTGCTGCCGAGCGCCTCAGTGACAGCGATCTCATGACCGGCACCGTCAAGCACCAGGTTTGCCTCGATTCTCTTCGACCAGGGGGATTGCTGAAAAAGGTAGCGGATACCGCGCAGGTCTCCATCTCCTTCCTCGCCCACATTTCCTGCAAAGAGAATGCCTCGCTTCAGTGCCGGCCCAACTTCGGTTTCTCGCGAGCCATTCTCTTTCGCGCAGGACTCCTTAATGGACCTCATCGCTGCCGCAATCGCGAGCAATCCGGCGAGGCCGGCGCCGTTGTCGCACGCCCCGGGAGCTTTCAGCCGAGTTCCTTCCCGTTGGGCAGAAATCTCGGGTTTCGCCGGAAACACCGTATCGATGTGGGCGGATATGAGAATGCAGGGAGCGTCCTGCCGGTTTGCCGGGGCTGACGAAATCCGAGAGGCAGACAGGGCGGGAAAGTAGCCCAGAGCGTTGCCGCTCGCGTCAATCCCCACCTGCTCGAGTCCGAGTTCGCTGAAGCGCGTGCAGAGCCACTCGGCGCGTTCTCCTTCGTGAAAAGGCGGCGCGGCGACCTGGACCAGTTCCGTCTGCCACTCCATAATGCGGCGCTCGTGCAGATGCAGCCATTGGAACGCTTCGTGAACCGAGCGCTGGCTGGCAAGGGAGAGCACCCGGGAGAAGGCAGAAGCTCGGGCAGTATCTGGCATACGAGGTTCAGGTTAGCATTGAGTCCGCGAGACGATGAGAACTTGCGGAAGCAACACTTCTCTGGCCGATGTTAAAGGCTATGGCATGGCGCCAGCGATGCTCTGCTGGACCTATTCTGTCGGATACGCGACATTTGTCAGGAAAAGCCCGCATGCAGGGGCGGTTGGTCCGGCAGCGTTTCTGGAGCGCGCCGTGAGTATCCCCGTAATTGCTTCCGGGGTGAGGGCTCCGCGGCCGACGTCGATGAATGTGCCGACCAGGTTGCGAACCATATGGTGCAGGAACCCGCTTCCGGTCACCCGGTACACCAGAAGTGCGTCGGTCTGGGACCACTCCGACTGGCTGATGAGGCGGACGCAAGTCGGCTGCGATGGATTGCCGGCGAGGCGGCTTGTGGCATCCGGATCATGCGCCGCGAAAGAAGTGAAGTCATGCTCCCCGAGCATGTACCGGGCGGCCTGGTTCATTGCCTCGATATTGAGCGGCCAGTGGAGCGCGTAGACGTAGCGCGCCAGGGGAGGCGGGCAGATCTCTCCGCGAAAGATCCGGTATTCGTATGTCTTTTCGCGCGCGCAGTGCCTGGCGTGAAAGGTCGGCGAGACAATCTCGGCGGAGAGGACGCGAATGGCCGCGGGCAGCTTCCGGTTAAGCGCTCGCTGAAGATTTTCAGCCGGAATGGCTGCTGCCAGCACGAACGAGGCCACTTGCCCCAAAGCGTGGACCCCGGCGTCGGTGCGGCCTGAGCCCTGGGGAAGGACCCGCTCGCCAGTCACCCGTAGGATCGCCTGGGCCAACTCCCCCTGGACGGTCGGCTGACCGGGCTGGACCTGCCATCCGCAAAAGCCGGAGCCGTCGTAGGCGAGCGTCAGCTTCCATCCCCGGCTTTGATGAATCACGGTATCCTGTCCAATCTGATCTTCTCCAATAGTCAATTTTCCCGGGCAAAGGGCGGAACTTCCGTTCGAGTTCGACGATCATTCAACGATTCGTGAAGGCTGTTTTCAAATCGGGTGCGGCCCCATCGGCGGCGCTGCTTCGTTGCCATGACTAACTTTACGCATTTTCAGGGTTGACCGCCTGCTTGGCCGGACGGGCGGTAAGATATAGAAGTTTCTCCCAGCACCGGGGCCGTCGATCACTCGCATCTGCGATTTTGCCGGGCGAGCCGAGAAAAGAGCGGGGAACGAACGGCAGAAATCCTGCGTATTTCAGTTGCAAACGAGTGTGTGAAGCTGCCGGGCATGTTTTTTGCGCCCTTGCCTTGAAATTCGGCATCGTTGGTTTTTCGCGTTCCTATCAGGGCTTTTAGAGTCAATTACAAACGATGCGCGTCTGAGTAGAACGCATATTCAACCAAGTGGAGAACGGCGAATGCATGTTTTTTTTGAATTGAAGGGCCAGCGGCCGATTTCCTCACCCTCGAGAGCGAGAGACCTCCGGAAGCAGACCGGGGGCCGAGGCATTCGCGGGCTACAGACAGCGGCAGCCATCGCCACCCTGCTTTTGAGCAGTGCGCCGCAGTATGCGACCGCCCAGCAGGAGGCGGCGCCGCCCTCCCCGTCTCAGACCTCGCCACCGCCCCAGACGGCCGTTGCGAGCGCGACGAATGCTCCCGGGACAATGGTTGATCTGCACCCGACATCGAGAGATTTCCGCGTTCCGAGAGGTTACTGGAAAAACCCCTTTGCACCCTACACGCCGATCACGGTTGACCCCGCCACGACGGTCAATTCCACGCGGCTGGAGGACCTTGCCAAGGGCGGAAAGATCTATCTCAGTCTCAGCGATGCGGTCATTCTGGCGCTTGAAAACAATTACGATATCGCCATACAGCGGTTCAACCTGGATATTGCCGATACCGATATCCTGCGAGCCAAATCGGGAGCAGCCTTGCTGGGCGCTCCGAGCGGGCTGGTGGAAAATACGGTTGGGACCACGAATGCGCTTCTACAGACCAGCGGAGGCGGCCCAGGCGGCTCTTCGGTAGCTACCGGCGGTGCAGGCGCCGGTACGTCGGGGCTGACTCTGACGACGAATGGCTTAGGGCCGGCTCCCGAGGTCCTCGATCCGCTTTTGACCGGCAACATTCAAATCCAGCGGCAGACCTTACCGACGACGAGTTCTTTTTCGGGTTCTGTCGTGAACACCAATACCAATGACTACAACTTCGAATACCAGCAGGGATGGATAACCGGCACCCAATTAACGGTGGCCTTCGACAATAGCCGAACTGCCACGGACCAGCCGTTTACCACCTATAGTCCGGCGCTGCAGTCCAACTTTCTGGCGACTGTCACCCAGCACCTGCTTTATGGATTTGGTCCCGGGATCAATAATCGCCTGATCATCCAGGCCAAGAACGATCGGCACATCACCAATGCCGGCTTTCGCCTCCAGATCCTTTACACCATCAACCAGGTGGAGAACATCTACTGGGGTCTGGTGAGCGCGTATGAAGATGTTCAGTCGAAAGAACGCTCCCTGCAGCAATCGACGCAACTTGCCTCGGATAATCGCAAGCAGTTGCAGATCGGTACTTTGGCGCCTCTCGATGTAGTCCAGTCGGATAGTAACGTTGCCAGCGATCAGCAGGCGCTCGTCAGCTCTCAAAGTGCGCTCGAGTACCAGCAGCTTGTCATAAAGCAGGCGATTGCCCGTAATTTGAACGATCCTAGTCTTTCCGCGGCGCCCGTCATTCCCACCGATCGGGTTTCGATTCTGGAAACTCCGGAGGAGAAAACGCCTGTGGAAGAGCTCGTCAAGCAGGCCAACGCCAACCGGCCCGATATCCAGCAGGCGATTCTTACCTTGAAGAATGACGAAATTACGCTTCGCGCGGAGAAGAACGCCCTGCTGCCGCAGGTCGACCTTTACGGCTACTACGGAGGCTACGGCGTCGGTGGCACGCGGGGGCCGAACTGCACCATTTTCAATGCGGAATTCCAAAGCATTCCCTGCACTGCTCTGACGACTCCAACGATCAATTATGGAAACGTCTTTCAGAACCTTTTCAACAACACGGGGCCGGACAAGGGTGTAGGCATCAACGTCAATGTTCCGTTGCGCAACCGGAAAGCTCAGTCGGAGCAAGCGCGTTCGGTGCTCGAGTACCGGCAGGCGCAGCTGCAGTTGCAGCAGATTTATCTGAAGGTCAGAATGCAGGTAATCAACGGACAGTTCGCGTTGACCAACGACCGGGCTCAGGTGGAATCTGCGCGGGCTGCCTCTGAATATAACCGGCAGAGCCTTGACTCTGAACAGAAGAAATATCGCCTGGGGGCCTCGACGACCACCAATGTGCTGACCCAACAGCGAAACGTGTCGACCGCCGAGAATAACCTGATTACGGCCGAAGCCACCTACGCGAAGGACCGCGCAGCCCTGTCACAGATCCTGGCAAATACGCTGGATCGGTACAACATCAGCCTGGAGGACGCGGTGACGGGCAACGTCAAGCAGGTGCCGGTGATCCCGGGCCTGGAGCCAGCCAAGACGCTGCCTGACGTGCAGGTTCCCGGTCAACAGCAGCAACTCCAGAGACAGGAACAAGCTCCCCAGCGACCGGGCATGCCGCAGCAGCCCGCGGCACACCCGGAGCAGACCCCTCCCCCACCGCCCCAGTAGCGTTTAGAAAAGTCAACCTGAATTGGAGCGCCCGGCAAACCGCCCGGAGCGCTTCAATCATCACAGAGCGTAATGACGCGTATAAGTACTTTGGGTAAGCGCGACCCTCGCGCCTCTGGAGTTTCGGTTGAATGTTGAACGATTACGACAAGAGACTGCCGTTGACCATGCAGCGGTCGAGGGCTGTCTTCCCTTAATGGACGCGGATCTGCGGCTGGATAGCTATGTCGGCTGCCTCAGCCGCATCTACGCAGTGGTTCTTCCTTGGGAAATTTGGGCAGCCAGTCACTCGCCGGAATGGATTCGCGAGATGGTGGCGGCCCGGCAGCGCAGCCACATGCTGGAGCAGGATCTGGCATGGTTTGGCGTCCAGGAGCCGCAGGCGGTGGGCGCTACCTTGCCGTCACTGGAGGGCGAAGCCAGCCTGATGGGGGCTATGTACGTCATGGAGGGGTCGACGCTGGGCGGCCAGCTGATCGCTCGCCATGTGGAAAATGTGCTCGGGTTCAGTCGAGGACAGGGCAATTCTTATTTCCGCGGTCACCAGGAGCGTACCGGTCTTTTGTGGAAAGAGTTCTGCGACGCTCTGAAGGCCAAGATTCCAGAAGGCGAGACAGATGCCGCGATCGCTTCGGCGAAGGCCATGTTCGCGGTGTTTGGAGAATGGATGCAAAGAGCTTCTCCTCTGCAGGGTGTGGCCTATGAGCGCATTTCTTCCTGACTCGCGAGTACTTTTGGTCATCAGAGCTGTACATGCCCTTCGTGAGTACCAAACCTCCTTGCTCCTCTGAGCCGATGGCTGGTGAGATGATTACGCTTCAGAATTGCGAAGACGAACCGATACGGATTCCGGGCAGTATTCAGCGCCATGGTTTTCTTATTCTCCTGGACGAGGAGAACGATCGTGTTCTCGCAGCAAGCGAAAATGCCGAAGAGTTTCTGGGCATCCCGCTGAAACTGATCCTGGGTGCGGAAACTGAAGCTCTCTTCGAACGTGAACTGTTGTCGGTATTGCGCGCCATCGTCGTTTCCGATGAAACATCCGGCCTGCTTACCTACCTGGGCTCTTACAAAATGCGAGGGGAACTCTACAGCGTGGTGATGCACGCCGTGGATCGGAAGCGGGTCCTGGAGTTCGAGCTGCTCGACCGGCTGGTCAGCCCGGAGCTCATGAACGCTGTCATTACCAATTTTGTAACGACCCTGAGTAAGCTGGGCAGCGAGATGGAGCTGTTACAGGCCATTACAAAGCAGGTCAAAGATCTCAGCGGTTTTAACCGGGTCCTCCTGTATCGCTTCGATGGAGCGGGCCACGGCACGGTTCTGGCCGAAGAAAACGACGGTATTCTGCCCAGCTACCTGGATCTGAGATTTCCCGCAAGCGACATACCGTCCCAGGCGCGCGAGCTCTATGTGCTGAATACTGTCCGGATCATTCCCGACGCCAGTTACGTCCCTTCGCCGCTGCTGGGGGTTGCGGGCCGTTCGATGGCCACCTTCGATTTGTCGATGTCCCTGCTGCGCAGCGTCTCCCCGATCCACTTGGAATACATGCGGAATATGGGGACTTTGTCGTCGATGTCGATCTCGATCGTCTGCGAAGGCAAGCTGTGGGGCTTGATCAGCGGTCACCATGCGGAGCCGCGCTTTGTGCCCTACCTGGTGCGAGGCGCCTGCGACCTGCTCACCAAGATGGTGTCGTCGCAACTAGTGGCGTTCCGGACTGCGGCCAAGCTCGAGAAAATGGTGCATTTTCATGCCGTGCAGCGCAGCATGTTGACGCAAATGGCGGCCGAGAACGACTACATCTCGGCGATGACCACCCAAATGGACTACCTGACGCAGGTCACCGACGCAGAGGGTTCAGCGTTGATCATCGACACTCAATGCGAGACGGGCGGAAGAACACCGGGCAAGGGAGCGATCCGGCGGATTGCGAGTTGGCTGGAGGGGCAGCCGGACCTCAAGCTTTTTGAGAGCCACCATTTGGGACAGCGAATCGACTGGGCCGGGGAGATCCGCGATGTTGCCAGCGGCCTGCTGGCGATCAGGATCTCGGACGTCCGGCAGAGCTATGTCATGTGGTTCAGGCCTGAAGAGGTGCAGACGGTGAAGTGGGCGGGCGAGCCTGAATCGATTCTTGATGAGAAAAAAAGACTGTATCCGAGGACCTCTTTCAGCGCCTGGAAGGAACATGTTCGAGGGCGGAGCGCGCCATGGACGGAGATGGAAGTTGAGTCCGCGCGGGAGTTCCGCACTGCCGTGATGACGATCAGCTTGAAGCGAGCGGAGGAGGCGGTCGAATTGAGCGAGGCTCGCTTCCAGCAGCTGACGCACTCCCTGCCCAACCTTGTCTGGACGGTCGACGACGACGGGCAACTCACGTACGTCAATGAGAAATGGCGGGCGGACGGGCTGGGCAATCAGGGGCGGTGGTATGAACGGGGAAGGATGACGCGAGAGGATGAAATCCGGTGCGCCGATCTGTGGAGAGAGGCTGTTGCGAGCGGTGCGCCCTTTGAAACCGAGGTGCAACTGCGTATCGGACCAGTGAACGGGGAACGGTGGTACCTGGTGCGGGCCGTTCCGTTTCTCGGCGCCAACGGTATCCGGGCCGGATGGGTGGGTACCTGCACGGATCTTACGGAAAGACGCGAGCGGGAGATGGCAATCCGTATGACGGAAAAACTGGCCCTCACGGGAAGAATGACCAGCGTCATCGCGCACGAGATCAATAATCCTCTGGAGTCGATTACGAATCTCTTGTACCTGATTGGCAAGGAAGTGGAGGAGAGCACTTCTGCACGAACCTATCTCCGCATGGCGGAACATGAACTGGAGAGAATCTCCGGTATCACCAAGCAGACGCTCCGGTGGTCGAGAGAAAGCGCACAGAACGCCGAGCCCGGGACGGCTGGGGTTCTCTTTGAGGACGTCCTGCGCTTGTTTTCCGCAAAAGTAGGCAATCGCCAGATCAAGGTGACGGTTTCGGGCGGAGAAGCCGTTCCTTTTTACGGGGTCATCGGCCAGATACGGCAGGTTGTCGCGAATCTTGTATCGAACGCCTTAGACGCGGCGCCGGTCGGCGGCCGGATCTGGCTTCATGCAATTCTGGAAGACGGTTCGACGGAGATCCAGGTGAGAGACAACGGAGCGGGAATAAGCGAAGAGGCGCAGCGGCAGATCTTCCAACCTTTTTTTACCACCAAGGGTGACCTGGGAAATGGTCTCGGGCTCTACATTTCGCAGGAGATTGTGGAACGGCATGGCGGCCAACTGCTGGTGAGCAGCGTTGTCGGGAGTGGAACGACTATGAAAATTCGTCTGCCTATGATGCAAGACGGTGCAGGAACGAAGAAAGGTCTGCCGGCGATCGGGGCCGCTTAGAAGTCAGACAAAAGATGCGGGTTTCCTGCGGCGAGGATGCCCCTGCTTCTTACGGATAGAGGGCACGGTCGGTGTATAGCGTCTTTCCCGCAAGACGCTGCACCTCAAAGGCCCGATGCCCGAGCAGCGACTCCACATGTTCGCGCCACTCTTCAGGAACAAAGAGGAACCTTCGCGAACCGATGCCCCAGGTCGAGGCGAGGTCTTGATCGGTGAGGAAGATGTGAGGGGCGTCCGGATAGTAGGAGCCCCAGAGCAGCGTGCTTCGGCGTCCATCGACGAGCAGCGCCTGGCGTCGTGTGTAGAAGATGACTGACGAGCCGTCGGATTGGTCTCCATAAAGCAGTAGCTTGTCTTCCGGTTTGGAGAGATGGTTCACCGTATCGGCGATCGCGCGCGAAGAGAGCAGCGGCTCAAAACGCACCAGGGCCAAGTGGGCGGCGATCAGGAAGACCGCAGCCGTAAAGGCCACCGACGTCGTGGCCTCAAGGTGATGGTCTCTGCGGCGCAGCACCCAGGCGATGACCGGACCTGCCAGAAAGGCGATCATGGCGATCGCCGCTGGTTCGCGCAATGCGGCGAAGGAGGGTCCGGTGAGATCGAAGAAGTGAGACATGGACAGTGAGTAGCCGGCCACGTCGCGACGAGCGAGCAGGGTCCCGATGTCGGGAACAAACGCGATTCCCCGCGCCGACCACAGACCATACGCGAGCGCTCCCGCAATGGCCACCCCCACAAGAGCGAAGACAGCATGGCAGCGGGTGAGCCATGCCTGGGGAGTGCCGGGATATTCCTCCGCGCGGGCGAGCGCACCGGCGGAGAGGAGCAGCAGGGGGAAGTAGGCTGGAAAAGTGTAGTACTCCTGGTTGGTCGAGATGGAAAAGAAGACCAGGATGAATGCTGCGTAAAAGGCCAGCAGCCAGTTACTGCGGGTGCGAAACTTGACCTGAGCTACGTGGCTGGCGGGATCGACGAGATGCGCTTTTTCGATGTAGAAATCGACGGTTCTCGCGGTATTTGGCCGCAGGTCGTTGAGCCAGTGGGAGCGGGTTTGCCAGGCGCGCCGGAGCAACACCGGAAGAAAAAAACTCCAAGGAGCGAGCCAGATGAGATGAAGCGACCAATAAAGATAGCCGGGCAGCTTGTTGTAGTCGTGCGGGTAGCGGGTGCCCAGAAAACGCAGCAGATGTTCATTGATGAAGTAGAAGTAGAAGAAGCCGTGAACGTTCCCCGGAGAGGGGATATTCCCTACGGGATGGCCCTGATCGGGGTTTTGGATTCCTGCGAGGATGTGCCAAGGCGCCGCAATCGCCAGGAACAGCAGGAGTCCAGTGACGGGGCGGAGCTCCCGCCAACGGCGCCAGGTTCCGCTCAGCAGCAGGTAGGGGATCGCTGCTGCAGCGAAGAAAACCGGCGTAACCAACCCTTTGGTAAGGACCCCGAGCGCGAGGGCTGCCCACATGCAGTAGATGCGTGAAGACCTCGCCTCTTCCAGGCCGGTGAGAAAGCAGTAAAGGGCCAGCGCGGTGAAGAAGGTCAGCAGAACTTCCGGAATGTAGATGCGGGTAAAGAGAAACACTCCAACCGAGGTAAAGATGCCGAGTGCCGCATAGAAAGCAGCGCGCTTCCCGTAGGCGCGACGCCCCCAGCACCACGCAAGAATTGCGCAGCCGAGAACACCGAGCGCCAGCGGCAGATGGGTCGCAAAGACGTTATACCCAAAGACCCGGTAGTCGATAGCTGCCACCCAATAGGGAAGCGGGGCTTTTTCAAGGTACCGGATGCCATTGATCTGGAAGGTTACCCAGTCGCCAGTAAGCGCGATGTGCCGGGCGACCTGTGCGTGGGCGGCATCGGCGTCATCCAGAAGCGAGGGCGAGAAAAGCGCGGCCCCATGGACGGCAAGAAAGACTGCCAGAAGCAGAACCCACGCCTTCAGGTTCGAGAGCTGCGAGCCGGAATCTTCAGAAATGACAGGCGCAGCGGGACGGTAGGCGGCGGGCCTTCCATTCATTAGGTGCTTGGGGGAGCGGGTGGCCATCGTGAACACGGTGAACTTGCAGGATACCAGCCCGGCGAGAGATATTAATGCGCGGCAAGGCTGGGGGTAGATGTATATGGGCCGGATTTAGACCCCGAAAAGTTTCGTAAACTCAAGCAGATTGAGGTGCATCAATCGAGCAAGCGGATTATTGCTTGTAAATGAGAGCCTGCCACGCTTTCAAGTTGAGTTCGGATTTGTGCTCTTCTGCTGTTCCAAGATTGGACAGCTTAAGACTGCCGGCAAGCTCGCCGGATGGAAGCGTGTATTGAATGGGTGTGCCGGAGAAATTCAGAAGGATGAGATATTTTTCCGATCCGAGAGTTCTGGTGTAGGCGAATACATTTTCATTTTGAGGATCGAGGTCCTTGTAGTCGCCGTAGATCAGCGCGGGCGAGTTCTTTCTTAGAGCGATCGCCTTTTGGACGTAGTGATAGATTGAATCCGGATCGGCAAGCTCTTGTTGTGCGTTGATCCCGGCGTAGTTGGGATTTACTGCGAGCCACGGTTTTTTCGCAGTAGTGAAGCCGCCGTTTGCCGTGTCGTCCCACTGCATGGGAGTGCGGGAGTTGTCTCGGCTTGTCTTGCGCAGATTCGCGATGTAGTCCTCGGCAGTGACCTTCCCGGTCAGCACCTCGGCTTTGTACCCGTTCTTGACCTCAATGTCGTCGAACTCTTCGATTTTCTTGAAGGGATAATCGGTCATGCCGAGCTCATCTCCCTGATAGAGGAAGGGTGTGCCCTTCAGGGTGAGAATCATGGTTTCGAGGAGCTTGGCGGAGGGGACGCGATTGGCGCTCGAGTCGTCGCCGAAGTTGGAGACGATGCGCGGATTGTCGTGGTTGGAGAGGAAGATGGCGTTCCAGCTGTGGAGGTCAAGCGCCGCATCCTGCCTATCGTAGACTTCCTTAAGGGCGGGCAGCGTCCACGGCTTCCATAGCCTTCCCCGGCGGTTGATGCGTACGGTGTCGAAGTTGAAGATCATGTTCAGCTCGCGGCGCCTTTCGTCGACGAGCAGCGGAGTTTCTTCGAGCGTGATGCCAAGCGCCTCGCCAACCGTCATGACATCGTATTTCGACAGCACTTCTCGATTCAGCTCCTGCAGGTACTCATGCAGGTGCGGGCCATCTGCGTAGACGAATTGCGGAGCCTTCAACTGCTCGGGAGTGAGGTCCGGAAAAGCCTGGTTTTTTGAGATAAAAGGGATGACATCCATGCGGAAGCCGTCGACACCCTTGTCGAGCCAGAACTTCATCAGGTCGTGAACTTCGGTGCGAACCTGAGGATAGTCCCAATTCAGATCCGGCTGCTTTTCAGCGAAGTAGTGAAGATAGTATTCGCCGGTCGTGGAGTCTTTTTTCCAGGCCGAACCCGAGAAGAACGACGGATCGTTGTTCGGCGGTAATTCTGTTCCGTCAGGGGCCGTTTTGCCGGGGCGCCAGAGATAGTAATTGCGGTATGGATTATCTTTCGATTTGCGGCTCTCGACGAACCAGCGATGTTCGTCGCTGGTGTGGTTGACCACCAGGTCGATGATCAACTTCATGTGGCGCTGCTTGATGCCGTTCAGCATGGTGTCAAAATCAGCCATGGTGCCGAACTCCGTCATGACTCTCCGATAGTCGCGGATGTCGTAGCCATTGTCGGCGTTGGGCGAGTCGAAGTGAGGGCTGAGCCAAATGACGTTCACGCCGAGCGCCTGCAGGTAGTCTAGTTTCGAGGTGATGCCGGGCAGATCCCCGATGCCGTCACCATTTGAGTCTTTAAAGGAGCGCGGATAAACCTGGTAGACGACAGCTTCCTTCCACCACTTGCGGGTATAGCCGTTTTCAGTCGTTGAATCGGACATAGCGAGATTGGATGCAGCGGTCTTCAGGCTTGCCTGTGCGGCCGCAATGGGTAGAAGCGATCCGACGGTGAGAGACATGGCCAGAGCCAGCAGCAAAAGCGGCAAGTGAAGGAAGTTCCCGAGCTTCACTCATTTCCTCGATTCCCGTAAAAGATCCCAGCCACGGCAAGTCCAACATTCTGCGGCAGGTGCTGGCCGCCGACCATGAGCCGATCAAACGTGCGGTGGTACTGCTGAGGCTTGCGGCGGCGCTCAACCAGGACCGCGCGAGCGACGTCTTGAGGGTGACGGCTTCGGTGTACCCAAAGCGAGTGATTCTAGAACTCAAGCCGGGCCGTACCGGGGCGGAACTCGAATTGTGGTCGCTGCGGAAGGAGGCCGGCTACTTCTTCGAGGTCTTCCGGCGCGAACTCCTGGTGACACTGGAGTAGAGGGTCCGCAGAACTCGCGCATCGAGCAGCCAGTTCAAGGTGGCTGGCCTGCGGGTGGCATCCACTTTGGCCAAGGCGCCCTTTCGCAGGCGAACGCTGGCGCGCTCCGGCGATGAATGCCCGTTCATACTGACGCAAGAAATCATCGAACTCAGGAACTGCTGGAGGTTGGGATTATGGCCAACGATCAGTACGTTTTCGTATGCGGAAAGTTCGCCGATGAGCGCATTGAATGCGGCGAGTGTACCGGCAGGAGCGAGAGCATCAGTTTTGAGAATCTTACTCTCATAACCTACCTCCATGCCGACCATGGAAGCGGTCTGCATCGCTCGCTTCAGCGGGCTGGAAGCGATGATGTCGAAGTGGATCTTCAGAGCGTTGACGGAACTCGCGATCAACATGCATTGCTGCTTGCCTTCTTTATCGAGGGATCGCTTGACATCGATGAGCGGATTGGCACGACGGGTGCCGGCACTAGCATGCCGGAGTACATACAAATTCATGGTTCTGCGTAGCTTCTCTCTTGGAGCGTCTGCGCGCCCGGCGGCAACTGTCTCTCCGGCGGGCGCGCCAATCTGTTCACGCGATTGTAACAATAGTCTGGCCAGTAGAAATGTTAAAAGACGGACCGCCTATGTGAGAGGAGCGGGGGCAGGCAAGGGTTCGATGGGAAAACCCGGATCTACACCGGGACTGCCCGGTCCAGGGAGGGGCACCGGGTCCGGATCGGGCGCCGGGTCAGGGTCTGGCTCGGGGAACGGGCCCGGAAAAGAAGATAACAAGTACGGGAGTGAGCCAAGAACGTCAGCGTCCATGTTTATTACCTCTCCGGGTTGGGAGTCGTTCGGGAGGAAGCCGGTTGCCTTGAAGGTGGGGTTCGCAGGATCCATTGTTCGCTTTGCAGCAGTCCTGCGAGCTGTTTTTCTTGCTTCGACAGCTCGAATCCGGCCTTGTACAGAAGCTGGTGGTAACCGGGCAGCCTTCGAACGCGCAGCCCGGTGAGAAGCCCAAAGACTTTGTACAGGAGCGACACAATCATTCTGCCCAGGAAGGCGGCCGGCTGTTTCTCCGGAATTGAGAATTCAGAGATAAGCCAGGTAGCGTCTGGATCTAGATGCGTTACGAGCTCCTCGATCATTGCAGCGATGTCTCCTTCGCTGAAGCAATCGAGAAAGAAATGGGTGACGATAAGATCGTAGTCCGGTCCGCCTGGTCTGAAGGCGAGCGCATCTGCGCGGCGAAGGGTTAGGCGGTCCATCGCGGATTGCCCATGCCGCGACACCCGGCGGCCCAGCAGTTGCAGCATGGCGGCGCTGGAGTCGACGGCCTCCACGCAGATCTCTGGGTACCTTGCAAGGAGCCTGGCGGTGAAGCGTCCATCTCCATCACCGAGAATTAGAGCGTGGCGACACGATTTGAGCTCTTCCAGGTAATAAAAGCGGCAACGCTCCAGATATGGGCCGAAACTGAGATATTCAAGCCAGCGGTAAGGGCGGGCCACATGGTCGAAGTTCGATTGTTCTCTGTGCATCAACTCGTCAGCTCGTCAAGGCATCCATGGAAGAGCTAACAGAGGCGTGAGGAGGATTAGATCGGCAGCGATGCGGAGGTACATCCTGGAAAACCGCTGCCGGCGGCGATCGGTGATGGCAAAGAGCAGGGCGCTTCCTGCGGGAACAATGGAAAGAGCAGCCGATCTCGGGAGATCGGCTGGAAAATAGAGCCGCATCCCGATGCACGTCAGTAGCGCCGCCGCAGCCAGCGACATAGCAAGAGAGCGCAAGTGAGATGCCGCCCAACGAGTTGTTGCATGAGAACCATTCAAGGCCAACCTCGGGTCGAGGGAAAGATTTGGATTTTCCCAGCGTTCGATGGCTACGCAGTTGATCCAGCAGAGAGCGGCAAAGAGCGCCACGCCAGGGATGAGCGTCATGCGCTCCTTTTGCAGACGCGACCACGCAGGAACAACTGTCGCACAGGCGAAGATGATGCCGACAGCGAGTTCTTTGGGAAGCCACGCCTTCTTTTTCCCCGCTGATTTGTGAACGAGGATGAGATAGAGCAGGGCGGCAGAGAAGAGGATAGTGTCTTCGTGGCGGGCGGCATGGCTCATCCGCGCTGATACCAGCCACAAAACAACGCCGCCCACGCAGACAGCTACCCCGAGAAATGCCCTGCGATGCTGCGCATGAAAAAGGTGCCTTGCGTGAAGCGTGTTTGCGGGAGCGCGGCGGTACCCGTCGAGGATGCGGTCGGTGACATAGATGAGCCATGTGCCGAGCGCAAGCAGAACGGGCGAATGCCAGGGAAGATCGATCCTCGTGGCCCGCGCGAAAAACCAGCACCACAGAGCAGCCACCGTTGGGGCATCCAGGCTTAGCAGGTGCCACCATCTGAGGATTACAAAGCGGGATGAGGATTCCGGTCGCTCGCACGGTACAACGGAATCTACAGCGGCAGCCACTCCTTAATTGTAGGGGAAGGAGGGTCTAGCGGCGAAGTTAGGTTCGGGCCGGTCACGAGATGAAGAGAAAGCTGTGGTCTGCGACTCAAGTGAGTGATTTAAGCTACACACCTACCGATTCCTTGAAGGCAGTGCTGGTTTTCACTGAAGCTTTCCGCCGGGGCTTCCTGGTTGGCGATGCTGAGCCCGCTTCTTCTGGTTTGGGAGCAGATGGCCAGGCAGTAGGGGGCAGCGCCGGTTTGGGAATCTCGCTGGAAGTCGTCTTGCCTTCGGCCAGTTCCATGAGAAAGCTCTGGGAGTCGAAGGGAGGCGCGGATTTGAATGGCTCCAGGTGATTTACATAATGATACGTGCCGTCGGCGAGTTCCATCCGCGCCTTCACGTTATCGGCGAGGTAGGAGCCGAGGATCTCTTCTCGCAGGCGAGTGCGAAGCTGCGGATCTTTAACAGGGAAAACGACTTCGCATCGCTCGAAGAGGTTGCGGGCGAGCCAGTCTGCGCTGCCGCAGTAAACCTCTTCTTCTCCTCCATTGGCGAAATAAAAGATGCGGCTGTGCTCGAGGAATCTGCCGACAATCGAAAGGACTCGGATGTTTTCACTGACGCCCTTAAGACCCGGCCGCAGGGCGCACATCCCGCGGACGATCAGGTCGACCTGTACCCCGGCTTTTGAAGCCGCATAGAGCGCTTCGATAACGCTGGGTTCGAGTAACGCGTTCATCTTGGCGATGATGTGCGCTGGGGCTCCGGCTGCCGCATGTTCTGTCTCGCGGTGGATCAAACCAATGAAAGTCTCTGCCAGAGTGAGCGGGGAGACCAGCAGGGGCCGATAGTCGTCCGACTCAGAGTGGGCGGTCAGATAGCGGAAGACGTTGTGGACGCCGGTAGTGATCTCAGGGTCGGAGGTCATCAGGCTGATGTCGGTGTAGAAACGAGCGGTACTGGGGTTGTAATTGCCGGTGCCGAGGTGGGCGTAGCGGCGCGTGACTCCATCAGGGTCGTGCCGCACGAGCAGGGCGAGTTTGCAGTGTGTTTTCAGGCCGACAATGCCGTGAAAAACCTGCACGCCTGCGTCTTCGAGGTCCCGGGCCCAGCGGATATTCGAGGCTTCGTCGAAGCGGGCCATTAGTTCGACAACGACAGTAACTTCTTTGTTTTGTGCGGCATCGACGAGTGCCTGAAAAATGGGAGAGTCTGAACTGGTGCGATAGAGCGTTTGCTTGATCGAGAGGACGCGCGGGTCGGCAGCGGCTGACTGGATAAAGCTCACCACCCCATCGTAGGAATCAAAAGGGTGGTGAAGAAGGATGTCGCGGTGGCGCAGATCGTCGAATAGATCCGTCGCCATGCGGCCCAGGCGCATCTCTCTAGGAACGAAGGGTTTGAACTTAAGATCTGAACGAGGCGTGTCGCTATAGAGATTCATCAGGCGGGAAAGGTTGACCGGTCCCTCCGTGCGAAAGATCTGGCTGTCGTCGAGCTCGAAGTTGAGGCGAAGCCGGTCGACGATTTCGGGGTCGGCGGCCTCTTCGATCTCCAGACGGACGGCATCTCCCTTGCGGCGATTGTGCAGTTCGGAGCGAACCGTCTCAAGCAGGTTGCGGGCTTCTTCCTCTTCGAAATAGAGATTGCTGTTGCGGGTGACGCGAAAGGCGGCTTTGGAAAGAATCTCATAGCCACGGTACATGCCGGCCGCGTTCTGCTCGATCAAATCGTGAAGAAAGATAAAGTCGTGAGTGCCGATGCCGGACGGCAGCGAAATCAAACGAGGAAGTGCGCGAGGAACAGTCACCACCCCAAGAAGCGAACTCTGAGCGCCTGCACCCCGGCGTTTCCGCTTGAGTAATAAAGCGAGGCAAAGAGCCTTGTTGATGACCCTGGGAAAGGGGTGTGCCGGATCGAGCGTGATGGGGGTGAGAAGCGGATCGACTTCTTTCTGGTAAAAATCGGCCGCGATGGCGCGAGCGGGAGCGTCGAGTTCTGCCCACTTGAGTACACGAACGCCAGCGGCGCGCAGTTCCGGGAGCAACTGCCGGTTCCAGCAGCGGTATTGTTCCCGAACGAAGCTATGTACATTTTCGCTGAGGTTGTCGAGCGATTCCTGCGGCGTCAGTCCGTCTGCGCGAGGCTCTTTGTATCCGTCTTCGATTCTCTGGAGGACGCCGGCCACGCGAATTTCCACGAACTCATCGAGGTTGCTGGCAGTAATCGCGAGGAACTTGACGCGTTCGAGAAGCGGATTGGAGGAGTCCTGAGCCTCTTCCAGGACCCGGCGGTTGAAGGCCATCCAGGATTCATCGCGGCCAATGACCAGACTCTCGGGGCGTGCAGCAGATTTGCGCATGGGCATAAATGGTAGAGCTCGCGTTCAAAACGACCATCGAAGCAATACTGACATGAAGCTTGCCGGCTGCTCTATGAATTCTACGCAAACAAGGGCCGAGATGCCGGGATCGCTTCCGATCCTGACCACTTGAGATACGATCTCATGAGACGCCCTCCTATTTTTGACAATCTTTGGGCTACCTCTTTGCATCCAAAGGGGGATCATTAAGAAATCAGTACCAGAAAGGTGATTGAGTGGCTGAGCCGGGAAGAGTTGTGCGTTGGACCGCAGCAGGAGTTTTCGGGGTAATGGTGGCGGCCACGTCGCCAGCCCAGACCGCTCCGCCGGTTGGCGTCGCTCCCAGCGGACAAGGTCCCTTTCAGCCGGCACAGCAGGCGCCTGCCAGCACCTCGTACCAAGGCAGCGTGGTCCAGGACAAGGCGGTCGACGAGATATTGCAGCTGACTCTCGATGACGCGATTCAGCGTGGGCTGAAGCACAATCTGGGTCTGATCCTGACGGCACAGAACCAGCAGGTATCCAGCGGACAGCGCCTGCAGGAGCTCCAAGGGTTGCTCCCGACCGTGGATGCGAGCATCAAGGAAGCGGTACAGGAGACCAATCTGGCTGCCGAGGGGCTGCGCATTCCGGGTTTCCCGACGGTGATTGGCCCGTATGGGTACACCGACGCGCGGGCCAGCCTGAGCTGGTCACTGCTCAATATTTCATCGCTCAAGAATTACCTCGCGTCCAAGCACAACTTCCAGGGTGTGAGGCTTTCAGTGGCCGACGCCCGGGATATGGTCGTGCTGACCGTCGGCAATGCGTATCTGACTTGCATTGCGGACGCGTCGCGCATTGTGAGCACCCAGGCACAGGTTGACACCTCGAAGGTTTCGCTCCATCAGGCTATGGCAAATCACCAGGCGGGTGTCTCTCCGCTGCTGGACGAGCTGCGGGCAAGGGTGGATTACCAGACACAAGAACAATCCCTGATCTCAATTCAGAACCAATACGAGAAGGACAAGATTGCGTTGGCACGGGCGATCGGGCTGCCGCTGGAGCAAAAGTTCTCTCTGACGGACCAGGCGCCTTATGCTCCGCTCGATGACCTGCAGCCCGAAAGCCTGGTTCCCCAGGCCATTCAGGACCGCAGTGATGTGAAGGCGCTCGGCGAACAGGTCTCGGCGGCCAAGGACGCCAAATCTTCCGCAACGGCCGAGCGGTACCCGACGCTCGATTTCCAAGGAGATTACGGGGACATCGGCGTCAATCTGCGCCACTCCCACGGAACAGGCGACGCCACGGGTACCCTAACCGTGCCGGTCTTCGAAGAGGGCAAGTTGCGGGGAGATGCGCGAATCGCGCAATCGCAGCTTGATCAAAGGGTCGCGCAACTCAGTGATTTAAACGGGCAAGTCAGCGCCGATATCCGGGACAGCATTCTCGATATCAAGTCTGCTCAACAGCGGGTCGAGGTGTCACGAAGCAATGTGCAACTGGCAACAGAAGCACTCAGTGAGGCACAACAGCGCTATGCGGCGGGAGTTTCTGACAACCTGGCGGTTTCGCAAGCGCAGCAGGCGATGGCCCAGGCAAACGACCAGTACGTGAGCAGTTTATATCAACATAATGTAGCCAAGTTGTCGCTGGCCCGGGCACTGGGACTGGCTGACCAGAACTACAAGCGATATGTCGGAGGTAAGTGATAGTGGCGGATCAAAATCCTGAACCAGCAAATAACGGCGACGAGACCGAACGCGGCGAAAAGCCGAGGCAGAAATCGCGCCGGAGATTCATCATCATCGCGGTGGTGATGGTGCTTATCGTGGGCGCGCTGCTCTTCTGGTGGCGTTCGACCTTCTATGAGGACACCGATGACGCGCAGATCAATGGTCACCTGATCCAGATCAGCTCGAGAATCGCCGGCCAGGTGATCAAGATCGATGTGGATGAGAACCAGTTTGTTGACAAAGGCGCGGAGATCGCGCAGCTTGATCCGAGGGACTTCGAGGTCGCTGTGCAGCAGGATGAAGCGAACCTGCAGGCGGCCCAGGCAGCTTATGAAGCGGCCAGGGTCAACGTGCCGATCACTGGGATCAACACCGGCAGCAACCTGCGATCGACCTCCTCCGACGTGGAGGGAGCGCAGGCCCAGGTCGCCGCCAGCCGGCAGCAACTGGAAGGCGCCCAGGCGCAGGTCGCTCAGGCTGACGCCAACTACATCAAGGCGAAACTGGACCTCGAACGCTATACACCGCTCGTGCAGAAGGACGTCATTTCAAAGCAGCAGTTTGACCAGGCCGTGGCGACGGCAGATGCCGACAAGGCTGCTGTCGACAACGCCCGGGCGATGCAAGCAGTGGCGCAAGCGCAGATTCGTGTCTCCGAAGAGAGGGTCAAACAGGCTGTAGCTCAGTTCCAGAACGCTCAATCTGCCCCGCAGCAGGTCAAGGCGCAAAAGGCCAAGGCCGACCAGGCTGCTGCTCAGGTCCAGCAGGCGCAAGCTCAACTCGATCAAGCCAGGCTCAACCTCAGCTATACCAAAGTGGTGGCGCCAACGGCGGGGATCATCACCCGGAAGAGCGTCGAAATCAACCAGAATCTCAGCGTCGGCCAGAACATGATGACGCTCGTGTCGCTGGACGATATCTGGATCACCGCGAATTTCAAAGAAACGCAACTGCGCGAGATGCGGGCCGGGCAGTCGGTGGTCGTGAGTGTTGACGCCTACGGTGGACGGAAGTACGACGCGAAGGTGACCCAGATCGGCGGCGCGACCGGCTCCGTGCTAAGCCTGTTCCCACCTGAAAATGCCACCGGCAACTACGTCAAAGTGGTGCAACGCGTTCCGGTGCGGATCGACCTTACGGACTTGAAAGATGAAGACTCCGATCATCTGCTGCGTCCAGGCCTGTCGGTCGAGCCCAAGGTTCGGGTCAAGGAATAAGATTTTTTTGTGAAAAACGGTTCAACGATCAAGCCTTTTCCGAACCTGGGTGATCTAAGGGCTGTGGAGGACTTTAAGTGATGAGCAATAGCGCTGTCAGTGATTTGGCTGTAAGAGAACCGCACGAAAAGGAAAGTGCCGAGAGTACTGACCTGATTACTCCGCAGTGGCATCAGCATGCTAACCCCATCCAGAAATATGGCACGGTTATCAAGGGCCTTCCGATCGGCCTTGAGGACGGTACGCGCCTGGAGGTCACGAAAAGACTGAATCTGCTGCTGGCAGACACGGCCACCTTGCGAGACCTTTACAAGAAATCGCATTGGCAAGTTGGCGGGCCGACTTTTTACCAGCTTCATCTCCTTTTTGACAAGCACTACGAGGAGCAGGCAACGCTTATCGACGAGATTGCCGAGCGCATCCAGATACTCGGAGGCGTGTCGGTTGCCATGGCCGCTGATATCGCGGAGACCACCCGGCTCGAGCGCGTGCCTCGCGACCGGGAAGAGGTTCCGGTGATCATCTCGCGACTGCTCAAGGCGCACGAGTTCATCCTGAAAGAGTGCCACGCATTCGCGAAGGCAGCCGCCGACCTCGGGGATGACGGAACCAACGATCTGCTGGTGAGTAACGTTCTCAGGACTAACGAGATGCAGGTCTGGTTCGTCAGTGAGCACCTTGTGGCCATGCCTCTGATCAATGCGAGATAGGTTCGGCCAAGAGGGTCTGCGAGGCGCTTGCCACGCGAAGAAAGACTCAATAAATAACAGCGAAGCCCAAGGAATGTTCCTTGGGCTTCGCTGTCTTGACCGTTTGAGCAGCGAGGGGAGTACGAGACAGAAAGGATCGTTTTCTCCAGGATTTCATCTATATTGAGCAACAGGCCTTTTCCTCTTGCCGTCATTGGTTTGCCCTGATCTTAGAAGCCAGGTTGTCTCAGTTGAATGGCTCGATCTGCGGATTACCCCGATCTTCAGGAAACTGGCCGAGTCTGGGGAACTGTTATGCCGCTTGCACTCGACTTCTTCATCCAATACGGCTATGCCATCCTGTTTTTTTGGGTTCTCGCCGAGCAGTTGGGGATGCCCATTCCAAGCGCGCCGCTACTGGTTACGGTCGGGACACTGACGGCGACCCACAAGATGAATTTGCCGCTGGCCGTTTTGGCGGTGCTGACTGCCAGTTTGATCAGCGACACGGTCTGGTACCAGTTAGGAAAGCGCTTCGGGGGAACGGTCGTTCGCCTGGTTTGCCGGCTGTCGCTGGAGTCTTCTACCTGCGTTCGGCGAACAGAAGATTATTTCACCAAGCATGGGCCTGCCTCGTTGCTGTTGGCCAAGTTCATTCCCGGGCTGGGGACGGTGGCAGCGCCGATAGCCGGGCAGACGAGCATGAAGTACACGACCTTTGTGGCGTACGACGGCACCGGCATCCTGATCTGGAGCCTGACGTTCATCCTGTTAGGGCGCTTCTTCGGCGATGTGCTCAAGGTCCATCCTGGAGCGCTCGCCTGGGCCGCTCATTTTTCAGCCCTTCTTTTCGCCCTGGCAGTGTTTTCGCTGCTCGCGTATCGGGTCTGGAAACAGCAGGCATTCCTGAAGCAGGTGCGAACTTCGCGGCTGGAACCGGAAGAGTTGCTCCGTATGCTCGACAGTGGAAATCCCGTTTTTATTGTGGACTTGCGGCACCCTCTCGATTATCTTCCCGACCCGCGGGTTTTGCCGGGGGCTGTGCGGCTGACTCCGGACAAACTGGTGGAGAAGAGCGATGAGATTCCGCGAGACCGGGACATCGTGCTGTATTGCACCTGCCCGAGCGAAGCAACGGCCGCCAAAATGGCCTTAAACCTGCGGAAACTCGGCATCTACAGGGTCAGGCCCCTGCGTGGCGGCTTCGATACCTGGAAGCAGAAGGGTTTCCCTCTCGAAGAGCTTCAACCGGCGATCCTGCAAGCCTGAGTTGTTATAGGGCTCGCCTGCTCGGGTTGACCGGTGCTTTCCGTGAGTCGGCTGTCTTCCTCCTATTTTGAGCATTCCTTTCCGCGAGCCAGAGTCGTACTCTGGTTCGTGTAGCGTCGAGGTTTCGGATGGCGTGGACTGAGACTTATCTCTGCGATGTATGCGGTGTAGCCAAAGGTGAAGATCAACACGACTGGTGGCTCGTTTCGCCGGAGACGATCTCGCCGACGGCGAACGATCCGGAACAGCAAGTGATGCGGGTGACCGCCTGGAATTCCTTTCTTGCGCATAGCCCTGAGTTCCGCCACTTGTGCGGGGCCCGTTGTACGCATACGGAACTGGATCGCTGGATGACGCCGCTTCGCGACAACCTGCACTCCTGAAGGCCGGGCTGCGAAGTGAATGCGGTGAATACGCTGGCGCCAGGGCCTCGGATTCATCGGCTTGCCTCCTTTAAGATGAAGAGGACGAGAGGCGGCAAGCGTGGCGCATGACGATCTGCGGGACTGGATCAAGGTCCTCGAAAGAGCTGGCGAGTTGAAGCGCATCCGGGAAGAAGTAGATCCGATTCTCGAGATCGCCGAGATCACGGACCGGGTTTGCAAAATTGGCACAATCAGCGGAGCGAAGAGTGGCTTTGCGCCGGGTGGGCCGGCGCTGCTCTTCGAGAAGATCAAGGGTTACCCCGGGTCGCGTGTGCTGATGAACCAGTTCGGCAGCACACGGCGGATGAAGCTGGCGCTAGATGTCGAGTCGCTCGATGAGGTTTCCGGTCGGATTCGCGAGTTCATGGAAGTGAAGTCTCCTGAAGGCATGCTGCAGAAGCTGAAGATGCTGCCGATGCTGGCCGAAGTGGGCAGGTTTTTTCCGAAGACGATTGCGCCGCGCGACGCGAAATGCAAAGAGGTCATCCTTCGAAAAGACTTCAGCGTGCTCGATTTTCCGGTGCTGCAGTGCTGGCCGGGCGACGGGGGCCGCTTCATTACCCTGCCGGGCGTAATTACCCGAGACCCCGGCGTGGTTGGCGGCAAGCCGGGCAAGCGGAACATGGGCATGTACCGGATGCAGGTGTACGACGGCCAGACGACCGGCATGCACTGGCAGCGGCAGAAGGTCGCCGCCGAGCATGTGCGGCAGCGGCTGCGAGCGGCGGCGGCGGCCGAGGCGGACGGCGACTCCGTTGCAGCGCAGGTGTCGGCGATGGCTGCGACGGCGGGCGGCACGCAAAACCTTGGCAGCGGAAGCAGCGTTGCTTTCGGCAAGCTGACGGATGCGCGGCTGGAGGTGGCTGTGGTTATCGGGACCGACCCGGAGACGACGTTCTCGGCGATCGTTCCTGCACCTCCGGAGGTTGAAGAGTTTGTCATTGCCGGCTTTCTTCGTCAGAAGCCGGTGGAACTGGTGAGGTGTGAGACCGTAGACCTAGAAGTACCGGCCCATGCCGAGATTGTGCTCGAAGGTTATGTGCGGCTGGATGAATTGCGCACCGAGGGCCCCTTTGGCGACCACACTGGCTTCTACACGATGCAGGACGAATACCCGGTCTTTCACATCACTTGCATCACGCATCGCCGCGATCCGATCTATGCGGCGACGATCGTGGGCAAGCCGCCGATGGAAGACGCCTGGATGGGCAAGGCGGTCGAGCGCATCTTCCTGCCGCTGATGCGGCTGACGATTCCCGAGATCGTCGACATCAACCTGCCTGTTGAGGGGGTGTTTCATAACCTGATGATTGTGTCGATCCGCAAGTCGTATGCGGGCCAGGCACGCAAGGTAATGAACGGCATCTGGGCTCTGGGACAGGCGATGTTTACCAAGTGCGTGATTGTGGTCGATGAAGACTGCGACGTGCAGGACCTTGGCGAAGTGACGCTGCGGGTCGCGAACAACATCGATCCGGAGCGTGATATTCAGTTCACGTTAGGGCCTGTCGACTCGCTCGACCATGCTTCGCGGCTGCCGAACTACGGCAGCAAGATGGGCATCGATGCGACGACGAAGTGGGCGGCTGAAGGCTTCACCAGGCAGTGGCCGGCGATGCTCGAGATGGACTGGGCGACCAGGACGCGCGTCGACGCGATCTGGAAAAGACTGGGAATCGATTAGTGTTCCGCAAGCTTTGCCTGGCGGCGATGCTTCTCCTCTTTTCGGGCCTGACGCTTCGGGCGCAGGTGATCGATGGTTTTGCGTGGGTCGATTTAAAGACCGACACGCAGACGGTGGCCGAGGTCACGAACTATCTCAGGAACAAGCCTTACACGGCGCTGCGCGAGATCGGCGTGGCCGGGCAGCAGGCGCTGGCGATTACGACGCTGCGCAAGGACCCGATCGCCGAGCCGACCAACGACACGTTTACCGTCTACGATATCTCGCTCAAGGATGGTTCGGTCGAGGAGTTATTGGACGGCGCAAATTTAAGATACATCGACTGGCAGAAGTTCTATGACTATGATTCGCCTGAGCTGCTCGCTACCTATGACGACTGCACACAGTGCAAAGCGACCACGTTTTTGACTGCTTTTTACCTCGACCGCAAGACGAAGCGCTGGGGCGCCCGGTGGCGGCGGGAAGTTGCCGGGGCGCCGCTTTACTCGGCTGAGGGGAGCAGCGAGTCGGTCTATGCGCTCTTCATCAATGTCGATCAACGGGTGGTGCTCGATACCTGGGCGTCCTATCCGGAGCAGAAGAAGTCGAGCCGCGGCGGTGAATACCTTTTCGAGTACCGGATCGACCCGATGAGCGACCAGGGAACGTCGCGTCCGCTGACCGGGCGGGATATGCTGCCGGTCAAGCAGCGGCTTTGCAACGGCGAGAACGTCGTGTTTGGCGTCGCCGGTGGGCAGGGCAGCGCCAGTTGCAAGGGGCTGGGCAGTCCCGAGGGCCGCCGTCGTTAGCGCTGGTTGGAGAGCCTGACGTACGTGGATGTGGTTGAGGAAGAGCGGCAGGCCGGGTGGCCCCCTCCCCCGGTATTTTCGGCTAAAGTCTGGGCCGCATAGACTTATGGCAGGGTAGCCGGCTAAAGTCCTACAAAGGAACGACTTATCCGTAAGACCCTCATTCCTCTCTGGCAAATTTCCGTAACTTTTGGATTGCTGTCTCTATTTTACCAAACTGGACCCTTTCACTATGCCAACTTGGCGAAGGCAGTAACCTACTGTGGTGTATGGAGTTAGCGCGGCTGTTGGCGAGGACGGCACTTGACAGCTTTTTGGGGGCCGTCCGGCTGGGAGGCCTGGCGGAGTTCGAGCAGGTGCGAATGGGCGAGAGCCAGACCGGCTGACTAGCCGGCGCGGAGTGACTACCCGGTGTTGGCTTCACTACTCAGCGGTTTTGAGCTCGATCGAGACCAGGCTGTGGACGGAGCGGGCGGGGCGCTTATCTTCGCTGACGACGAGTTTGAAGGGTCCGGTCTTGGCGTCGAGGGGCTGGCCGTTGAGGGTGTCGGCGACGAGGACATCGCCGGGATGAAAGCCGGGATCGGTCTCGGCGAGGGCGAGCACGGCCTTGTAGCCGTCGCTGCCGGTGACGACGATGTAATCGGAGAGGGCCTTGCCGTGAAGGTCTTTGCCGGTGGGCGCGCCCGCCTTGGCAAGCAGGCTGGTGAGGGGAACTCCGGAATAGGACTCGTCGGTGTTGGTGTGGCCATTGTGGGCGGTGATGGTTGTGTGGGGGAGCGCCTTGAAGTCTGGAAGGGTGAGGCTTTGAGGGGTCAAGCCGGCGCCGGCGATGTGAAGAGTGGTGGCCGCCTCGTGAGCCATTTGAGCGGTGGCATGCTGCATCGGGGCCAGGAAGAAGAGGGAAGCGGCGAGGATGGCGCGATTTTTCATAGGGGGAGCCTTTCCATGTTTATACCGCAGATTGTTTTGTGGTTCGGTTTGGTGGGTGGGGAGTGTAGATCCCTCCGCTGCGCTTCGCCTTGGTCGGGATGACAACTACTTTTGGGGTGGTTCGGCTTGGAAGGTCAACTATTTCGAAGTTGGTTTGGCGGGGTTCAGTATACTGGGATCATGTCGATTGTGGGCAACATCGCTGGTATTGCCAAGGGCATGAGCATCACCTTCCGGGAGATGCTGCAGCCGACCGAGGTTGAGAACTATCCGGATGGCAAGGGGCCGCTGCGGGGAGCCGTATTCCAAGACCGGTTTCGCGGGGCGCATGTGCTACAGCGGGACGAGAATGGGCTTGAGAAATGCGTGGCGTGCTTTTTGTGCGCGGCGGCCTGCCCGTCGAACTGTATCTATATCGAGGCGGCGGAAAATACGGCGCAGGTGCGCATTTCGAGCGCGGAGCGCTATGCCAAGGTCTATAACATCGATTACAACCGCTGCATTTTTTGCGGCTACTGCGTGGAGGCCTGCCCGACGGACGCGATTACGCATGGGCATGGCTTTGAACTGGCTAGCCTGAACGCGACCAGCATGGTGATGCGCAAGGAAGATATGCTGGCGGCGACGGTGGCGATGCCGGGGAGCCTGGCGGCGCACTCCGACTCGGTGAAGTGACCTAGAAATTCGAAGAAAGAGACCGGATCGAACGAGGCGCTGGGTGGGGACTGACCACTGCAGCGCCTTTTGTGTTTGCGCATCGGCCGAAAACCGGGTGAAAAGCGAAAACTTTTCGGTGAGACTGGATCGAGACAGGAGTGTTTGCAAATTGAGCGGGTTGATGGAAGCGGGTTTGAAGGGGGCAACGGTGCGCGAGCGAGTAGCGGCGGCGCAGCGCATTGTGATCAAGCTTGGTACCAATGTGATCATGCGGGACGATGGCGCCCCGGCGGTGGGCGTGGTGCATGGGCTGGTGGAGTCGGCGATGAACCTTCGCCGGGCGGGGAAGGAAGTGATCTTCGTCTCTTCGGGTGCGATTGCGCTGGGGGTGCGACGGCTGGGGATGGCGGCTTCGCCAGCGGAGCTCTCGATGAAGCAGGCGTGCGCGGCGGTGGGGCAGAGCCAATTGATGTCGCTCTATGAGAGCGGCTTCCAGCATTTCGATGTGACGAGCGCGCAGGTATTGCTGACGGAGGACGACTTTTTGGACGCGACGCGCTACTCGAACCTGCGCTCGACGCTCGAGACGCTGCTGACGCTGGGGGTGGTTCCGATCATCAACGAGAACGATACGGTGTCGACGATCGAACTGGAGCGGCCGGGGTCGGCGAGCCGGAGCGCGAGCGGTGCGGAGCGGATTTTTGGAGACAACGATAAACTGTCCGCGTTGGTGATGGCGAAGATGGATGCGGACCTGCTGATCCTGCTCTCGGATGTGGCCGGGCTTTACACGGAACATCCGAGCGAACCGACGGCGCGGATAATTCCGGAAGTGAACGCCATTACTGCGGAGATGATCGCGGGTGCGGGCCGGGCCAATGGCCGTGGGCGCGGCGGGATGCTGACCAAGGTGGAGGGCGCGCGGATTGCGATGGAAGCGGGGAAGATCGCGGTCATCGCGAGCGGACGTATTCCCGGGATGCTGGAGCGGGTTTGCGCGGGCGATGAGGTCGGGACGGTTTTTTGCAAAGGGGCGGAAGCATGAGCACTGCGACGGCGGAGGTATCGGCGGCGGGCGATGTGACGGAGCTGGCGACGGCCGCGAAGCGAGCGGGGCGGAAGCTCGCGGTGATGCCGACCGAGTATAAGAACCAGGTGCTGTTACAAATTGCCGAGATGCTTGACCGGCGGAGCGGCGAGGTGCTGGCGGCGAACGCCGAGGATGCGGCCGAGGCGGCGGCGCTGGTGGCGAACGGCGAGATGACGAAGGCTTTGTATCAGCGGCTGTTACTGACCCCGGAAAAGTACCAGGGGATGATTGACGGGGTGAAGGCGGTGGCGGCGCTGGAGGACCCATCGGGGCGGGTGCTGCTGCGGACGCTGCTCGATGACGGGCTGGTGCTCGAGAAGGTGAGTGTGCCGCTGGGGCTGGTGGCGGTGATCTTTGAGGCGCGTCCGGATGCGATCACGCAGATCAGCGCGCTGGCGATCAAGTCGGGGAATGCGGTGATGCTCAAGGGCGGCAGGGAAGTGGAGCGGACGATGCGGTCGGTGCTGGCCGCGCTGCACGAGGCTCTGGCTGCAAGTGGACTGCTGGAGGAGGCGGTGGTGACGGGTGTGTATGGGCGGGAACCGGTGGAGGCGCTGCTGAAGCTGGATGGGGTGGTCGACCTGGTGATTCCACGAGGGTCGAATGCGCTGGTGCAGCATATACAGAACCACACGAATATCCCGGTGCTGGGGCATGCGGATGGCGTCTGCCATGTGTATATCGATGCGGCGGCCGATCTCGGTATGGCGATCGCGATCGCGGTCGACAGCAAGGTGCAGTATCCGGCGGTTTGCAATGCGGTCGAGACGGTGCTGATGCACGAGGGGGTTGCGGCGGCGGGGCTGCCGGCGCTGGTGGCGGCGCTCGATGCGAGGCAGGTAAAGGTGCGCGGCGATGCGCGGGTGCAGGACTTACTGCCGAGCCGGGAGATTGAGCTGGTGGGGGACGAGGAGTGGCATACAGAGTATTCCGACCTAGTGGTTGCGATTGGCGTGGTGGAGAGCCTGGAGGCGGCGATGGACCACATCGAGAGGCACGGTTCGCACCATACGGACGCTATTGTGACGGACGACGCGGCGAGCGCGGAGAGGTTTTTGAGCGGGGTGGACTCGGCGAATGTGCTGCATAACTGCTCGACGCGTTTTTCGGATGGATTTCGGTATGGGTTCGGTTCCGAGGTGGGAATCAGTACGAGCAAACTGCATGCTCGAGGGCCGGTTGGTTTAGAGGGTCTGGTGACTTACAAGTACCGGCTAAGCGGGAGCGGGCAGGTGGTGAAGGATTATGTGGGCAAGGATGCGCGGGCTTTCAAGCATGTAAGCCTTTGAGTGTTTCGCTCCAAGCGGAATTGGAACCCGGTGGAGACGGTCTCAGGCGTTGGTGCCGCCGTCGACGGTGAGATTGGCGCCGGTGATATAGGAGGATTCCGGGCTGGCGACGAAGGCGACCAAGGCGGCGACTTCGTCGACGTGGCCGTAGCGGTTGAGGGCGGTGACGGCTTTTTGCGGAACGGCCCAGTCGCCTGCGGCGGGGTTCAGGTCGGTGTCGATCGGGCCGGGCTGAACGTTGTTAACGGTGATGCCGCGACTGCCGACCTCGCGGGTGAGGCCCTGGGTGAACATCTTCACGGCGCCCTTGGTGGCGGAGTAGGCGACGAGGCCTGGGGTGAGGGTCCGTTCGCCGACGCAGGAGCCGATCATGATGATGCGGCCGTTCGCCTTCATGTGCTTGAGGGCGGTCTGGGTCGCGGCCATGGTGCCGCGGACGTTGATGGCGAACATGCGGTCGATCTCTTCGAGCGTCGTTTCTTCAAAGGCTTTGGGGATCGCGATGCCGGCGTTGTTGACCAGCACATCGAGGCCGCCGAAGGTCGCGACCGTCTTCTCGACCGCAGCCTTGACGGCCTCGGCATCGGCAGCGTCGGCCTGGATGGCGATCGCTTTGCCGCCTGCCTGCTCGATGGCTTTGACGACCGCGGCGGCAGCATCAGCGCCCTTGGAGTAAGTGATGGCGACGTGGGCGCCGTCAGTGGCGAGACGGGCGGCGATGGCGGCGCCGATGCCGCGCGAGCCGCCAGTGACGAGAGCAACTTTGTCCTTCAAGGGATGAGTCATTTTTGCCAGCTTTCTTATGCTTGCAGTCCATGATGAGGGCTTTCGGCGGTACGGGGAAGACCTATTGGGGTGGTTTTCTTTTGGCCCGAATGGGTTGCTGCTGTTTGGACCTGTGGCTGCGCGCCGCCGGAATGGCAAGGGACGATTACCAGGGGACGATGCCGCCTGTTTGGTAGAAGCCCCCGGTGGGCGCGTCGGCGGGAATGAGAGATTGGCGGACGGTTTCGGCTGCTCCTTCTTCGATGGTCTGGTGGCCGCTGTTGCCGTTCAGATCGGTCGCGGTGTAGCCGGGATTGACGGTGTTGACCTTGATGGGGGTGTCCTTGAGCTCCCAGGCGAGTTGCACGGTCAGCATGTTGAGGATGGCCTTGGAGCCGTTGTAGCCGAGCGGCTTGACGGCGGCAAAGGGCCAATTCGGATCGGCGTTCCAGGTGAGCGAGCCGAGGCCGCTCGAGACCATTACGATGCGGCCCGACGGAGACTTGCGCACCAGGGGCAGCATGGCCTGGGTCACGGCGAGGACGCCGAAGAAGTTGACCTCGAGAACGTCGCGGACCGCCTGAGGATCGGCACTGCTGGGTGGGCCGTCGCCTTTGGCGACGACTCCGGCGTTGTTGACGAGGATGTCGAGGCGGCCGTGCTGTCGGCGAACGGTTTCTTCAGCGCTGGCAATGGCGTCAGGTTTGGTGACGTCGAGGTGCAGGAAGTGGGCGTCGGCACCGGCTGCCTTCAGCGTGGCGGCGGCGCTCTCGCCGAGCTGCGGGTCGCGTGCGCCGAGCAGGACGGTGATGCCCTGTGCGCCGAGCTGGCGGGCTACTTCAAAGCCGATGCCCTTGTTGGCCCCAGTGATGAGAGCGATCTTGCCTTGGTGTTGCTGGGTCATTTGGTTTGTTCCTTCTCTGCTTTATTGGAGAGTGGGAGGGTGGGTGAGATTCAAAAAGAGGGGATGAAGAGCGGGTTTGGGGCAAGAGCCCCGGGGCGAAGGCTTTTTGGGTGAGCGTTTACTTCGGCGGCCTGAAGGCGGGGTATACGAAGCATCGGATTCAGGACGCCGGGGACTTTGAGCGGCACGTTGGATATATTGTGCAAAATCCAGTGCGGGCGGGGTTGGGTGATGATTACCCGTGGATTCAGTTGAGGCAAACGGAGCCGGTCGATCCGGGACCGGAGCATTTTGTTGGGAGAGCCCAAGGCTAAAGCCCTTGGTGGGCTATGAAGCGGCGGCCTGAAGGCCGCCGCTTGTATCAGTGCCACACAGCGCGTCGCAGTATCTGCTTGACGTTCTTCCCGACGCTGCTGTCGATCATGGATGCGTCTAGCTTCGTGAGTAAGTCATCTTTTGATATCGAAGACTGGAGTTGGAGACGTGCCAGCACACATCGCCGTGCATATTCAAGAACAACTGGCGCCAAGGTCGTCGCCAACGGCAGGTCTTTTGCCTTTAAGGATCCGCCGTGGACAAAAATGCTTCGAATCTTGTAACCCTTGACGATATTCGAATAGACGACTGTTGCGTCGCGCTCCGGGCCAAGGAATTTCAAGAACATCGCCGACCTTTGCGCTAATCGATGTGTCAATTCAGGCTCGCCCTTTAAGAACAGGGCCTCAAGTGCACTTACTGCTGAAGCAATCGTTCTATCCGGCGTACCCATTTGAAATAGTGCGTCCACATATCTTGCATGAGCAATATCCACATCTCCGGTCGCCTTATCCATTTGGAATGGGTCCGGCAGGATGGGAACGATGACTTTTAAGAATTCGGCCAACGGGGTGACGTCGGATTTGGTAAGCGTATATGTAAATCGGCTACGCCTTTGGGGTCCAAAGAGAATGCCGCCTCCCATAAAATGTCGGGAGTCGATGCGATATCGGTTGGTGGCCACTCCGCCCTGTCGGAAGAGACGAAGCGCCTCTATTGTTCTCAAGAATTCACGCTGTGCGTCGCCCAGGTTCGCTGCGTCAAAGGCAAATTCGCCGATCACTCGGAACCATGTCTCGCTTAAGGGGAAGTGCGAGCCGCCATATCCGTCGTCGAGAATCTCTTGAGCTAGATCGTCTTCGAGTGGCCGCCGCAGGGTGATGGCGTTGGATGGTCGCAATGGGGAGGATTTGATCAATAGTCCGTCGAGGAATGCAGTGAAGTTAACGGGTATCGGTTTGTCTTCAAGCTGGTGACAGAAGGAGGTTACCTGGGCCTTTAGTTCTACATCGTCGAGCCCCTGAAAAGCCGCAGAGCATATAGATCGCGCGAATCGTTCAAGTTGGGAGGCCTTTGGCCCTAGTTGCTTTGCTAGCGACTGAAAGGCTTGCGAATTACGGGCGAAGAGTCTTTGAAAATCATCCTGCTCATTTGGATCCCACAAATGCAGATCGCTTCGTTTGGGCTCGAAGTTGGCGAAGCCAAAATTGTCGTGATATTTGAGGGTCCAGTCTCTGCGTTTGACAGGTGATCGCTTCAGGATCGCAATCGAACCGTTCAGTCGTCGCTCTGTCACAGCTTCTCGGATGGCAACCGCAAGCTGCGTAGACTCGGCTTCTAGCATCTGTGATCAATCTTAGTGCACCGAGTCGCCCTACCGGTCAGGATGACAATCATGCCGTTCACACTCTGATTCTCGGATTAGCTACGGTATAGAGGATGTCGGTCAGTAAGTTCACCATTACGTAGGTCAGGCCTACGGCGAGGATGCATCCTTGGACTAACGCGTAGTCGCGGTTGGAGATGGCGCTCACGGTGAGGCGGCCGATGCCGGGCCAGGAGAAGATGGTTTCGGTGACGATGGCTCCGGCGAGGAGGGCTCCGAACTGGAGGCCGATGAGGGTCAATACCGGGATGATGGCGTTGCGGAGGGCGTGTTTGTAGACGACGGTGCGTTCGGGGAGGCCTTTGGCGCGGGCGGTGCGGATGTAGTCCTGGTTGAGCTCTTCGAGCATGGAGGTGCGGACCATGCGGGTGAGGATGGCGGCGAGCGCTCCGCCCATGGTGATGGCGGGCAAGACCAGGTGGGCGACGGCGGGATAGGTGGGGCCGCTGGCGCCGGAGACGGGGAGCACTCCTAACTTGATCGAGATGAGCAGCTGCATGATGGGGCCGAGGGCGAGGGCTGGGAAGGACAAGCCGAGGAGCGAGACGATGCCGATGAGCTTGTCTTGCCATTGGCCGCGATGAAGGGCGGCGCTGATGCCGGCGGGGATGGCGGCGGCGAGAGCGACGAGGAGCGCGGCGATGGTGAGCTCGAGGGTGTAGGGGTAGCGGGTGGTGACGAGGTGGGCGACGGTGTCGTTGAGGCGGATGGAGTGGCCGAAGTCGAGGCGGAGAACTCCGCGCCAGTAGTGGAGGTATTGCTGGCCGAGGGGGACGTCGAGGCCGTAGGAGTGGCGGAGGGCGGCGATGTCTCCGGGGGCTGCTCCTTCGCCGAGCATTTGCTGGACGGGGTCTCCGGGGACGAGGTGGATGAGGAGGAAGACGAGGGAGACGACGAGCCAGATGACGGGGAGGGTATAGGCGAGGCGGGTTAGGAGGGGTTTGAGGGTGTGGTGCATTGGGGTAAGGATACTTTGGTTGTGAAGTTTGTCTTCCTGTGTTTTTGGCTGATCTGCGCATTCTTGCCGGGGCGGGCTTGCGGGGAGGCTTTGCTGGGGGTGATGGTTTGTGGGGGTGGGGATCCCTCCACTACGCTGCGCTTCGGTCGGGATGACAATTTTGGGTCGTGGTTTGGTCGGATGACGATTTTTGGGTTTGTGGGTGGCTTCGCTCAGGATGACAGTGTTGTTGGGGTTGCGAGGGCGGCGGCGGGTGCGTCTGCTGTGACTTCGGGTTTTTCGATCATGACTTTGCTGATGCGTTTGCCAGCCATTTCGAGGACGGTAAGGCGGCGGTTTTCGAACTCGGTGAAGTCGCCTTCGCGGGGGATGCGGCCGAAGCGGGTCAGCAGGAAACCGGCCAGGGTTTCGATGCCGCCCTCCTTGGGGAGCTTCCAGTGCATCTGGGTTTCTAAATCCCGGAGCTTAACGCTGCCGTCGAGAATCAGTCCTCCGGAGGCGGAGCGGAGGACGGCTTTTTCGGCGACATCGAATTCGTCTTCGACCTCGCCGATGATCTGCTCGATGGCGTCTTCGACGGTGACGAGGCCTACGGTGGTGCCGTATTCGTCGACGACGATGGCCATGTGGCGGCGGCGCTGCTGGAACTCCTGGAGGAGGTCGAGGACGGGCTTGGTTTCGGGGACGACGAGGACATCGCGCATGACCTGCTGGAGGCGGAGTTCGGTGAAGGGTGAGCCGGCGAAGCGGGTCTGAGCGGTGAGGCGGAAGTGCATGAGGCGGGAGATGTCTTTGGAGTAGACGACGCCGGTGATGTATTCGGGGCCGCGGGCGGGGTCGTAGACGGGGACGCGGGAGTGCTGTTCTTCGACGATGCGGGCGCTGGCCTCCTCGATGAGCATGGAGGCGGGGAGCGAGAAGATGCGCTGGCGGGGAATCATGATTTCGCGGGTGGGGATCTGGTTGAGCTCGACGGCGCGGTGAATGACGGCTTCCTGGTACTCGGGGAGCATGCCCATGCGGCGGGCGGCGGTGGCGATGAGCTTGAGTTCTTCGGGGGAGTGAACGGAGCCTTCCTGGGCCATGGGGGCGCGGAAGAGTTGGAGGACGAGTTTGGCCGAGCGGTTCATAAAGCGGACGGCGGGGCGGGTGAGATTGATGAAGAGGTCCATGGGGCCGGCGACGGCGATGGCGATCTGTTCGGCTTTGCGGAGAGCGAGGGATTTGGGGACGAGTTCGCCGAGGAGGACGTGGAGGTAGGTGATGAAGGCGAAGGCGAGGGGGACGGCGACGAGGTGGGAGTAGAGGACGGCGTGAGGGACATCGCGGAGCCAGCTCTCGAAGAGTCCGGCGACGACGGGTTCCCCGATCCAGCCGAGGGCCAGGCTGCAGAGGGTGACGCCGAACTGGACGGTGGGAAGGAAGTCGTCGAGGTTTTCCTGGAGGCGGCGGACGGCGCGGGCTCCGGGGATGCGCTGGCCGATCATCTGCTCGATGCGGGTTTCGCGAACGCTGACCATGGCGAATTCGGCGGCGACGAAGAAGCCGTTGGCGAGGATGAGCAGGGCCACGGAGACGGCGCGAAAAAGCAGCAGGCCGGTCATGGGTTCGACGCGCGCCCTGTGGAGCGGGGAACGAGGTCTATAGGGAAGAAGGTGAAAGGCCCAGTTTTCGCCATGCGTTCATGATAATGGATGCGTCGATGGCGCTTGATTGGGTGTTGGGAGAGAAGGGTGCGCCTGCGGCGCGGCTTTGGGTGAATCGCGGATCCTTCGTCTTCGCTGCGCGCAGGGCCGGGATAACGGTTGTTTCGGTGGTGGATTTGTGGGGTTGCGGATTCCTCCACTGCGCTTCGCTTCAGTCGGGACGATAGTTTTTACAGTATGGGGATTGAGGGGTGGTTCGGGATGACGTTTTTAGAGGTTTGGGGGATTGAAGGGGGTGTGCTGCGAATGGGCATTGCGGAACATCCGGGCGGGTGGCTGCGTATTCTAGATTTCAGCGACGGGTCTGCGCAGGACTGAGTCGGTGGAATGGCGGGGGCGGGAAGTGGCGCAGCGCAAGAGCAAGACGAAATGGTGGTTGTGGGGCGGGATCGTGGCGCTGGTGGTGGTTGCGGGCGTGGCCTGGGGCTTGGTGGCGCGAGCCAGCGGAACGAAGATCGACCCCAGCCGGCTGGCCAAGGCGACGCGCGGCGATATTGCCAAGAGCGTGGTGGCGACGGGGAAGATCCAGCCGATTACGAAGGTCGAGTTGAAGTCGAAGGCCAGCGGCATCGTGGAGAAGCTGTATGTCGACATCAACCAAAAGGTTCACAAGGGACAGGTGCTGGCGCAGCTCGACCAGCAGGAGATCCTGGCGCAGGTGGCCGCGCAGAAGGCGCAGCTCGAGGCGGCGTCGGCCAACGTGGCGACCTACCAGGCGAATATCGTGCAGGACAAAGTGAATGCCGAGGCCCCCGATCTGCCGATGTACAAGAACACGCTGAACCGCAACCTGGAGATGGAGAAAGAGGGTGTGGTTTCGCAGCAGTCGCTGGACGATGCGAACCGGAATTACCTGGCGGCGCTGAACAAGCGGGACACGTCGGTGGCTGCGGTCGCGGTCGACCAAGCGAAGCTGAAGCAGGCGCAGGCGCAGGTGGCGCAGAGCCGGGCGAGCCTCGACCAGTTGAATGAGCAGTTGAGCTATACGACGCTGACTTCGCCGATGGATGGGGTAATCCTGTCGCGGGATGTGGAGTTGGGGGACGCGGTTAGCTCGATCCTGGTGCTGGGCTCGACGGCGACGCTGGTGATGACGATCGGCGACACCAAGCAGGTGTATGTGCAGGGCAAGGTGGACGAGGCGGATATCGCTAACGTGTACATGGGGCAGCCGGCGCGGATCAAGGTGGAATCGTTTCGCGACAAGGTCTTCAACGGCAAGGTGACGAAGATTGCTCCACTGGGCGTGGAGAAGGATAATGTGACGACGTTTGAGGTGCGGGTGTCGATCGATAACTCGAGCGGGGAGCTGAAGGCGAACATGACGGCGAATGCCGAGATCTTGGTGGAGGAGCACAAGGGTACGTTGATGATTCCGGAACAGGCCTTGGCGTATGACAAAGACAAGCATGCGTCGGTGAATGTGCCGGACGCGAAGGGCAAGGACGGGCAGCGAAGCGTACCGGTGAAGGTGGGCGTGGCGAATGGGAGCAATACGGAAATCCTCGGTGGGCTCAAGGAAGGCGAGACGGTGGTGCTGCCGGCGCAGTGATCCTGGGTCGCGCGGGGGGATGAAGCAAGAGGATGGAAGCGGCGGGGATGAAGCGGCGGGGATGAAGCGGCGAGGTTCGGAAAGGAAAGAAGGAGTTTGCTATGCAAAGATTTTCTGGAGTGACTGATGCGCTGAAGGCGGCGGTGCTGAGCGGGTTGTTGCTGGCGCCGGCGCTGGCCCTGGCTACGGAGGCGAGCTTTGAGCGGACGCTGACAGTGGGGAGCACGGTGCTGGTGTATGTCTCGACGGGTTCGGGGTATGTGCATGTGTCGCCGGGGCGGGACAGCCAGCTGCACGTGTCGGCGCGGGTGAAGTCGAATGGGAGCAGCTGGTTCGGCGGCGGATCGCCGGACGATCACGTGAAGGAGATTGCGGCGAACCCGCCGATCGAGCAAAGCGGGAACGAGGTGCGGATCGGCAAGAAGGGCGGCGACTGGCAGCGCAATATCTCGATCGATTACGAGGTGACGGCGCCTAAGGGCGCGACGGTGACGGTGGGTTCCGGCTCAGGGGATTTGAAGGTCAGCGACATGCTGGGAGGGCTGAAGGCGAGTACCGGCTCGGGGAGTATCGAGGTGCGGGGGATCGGCGGGAATGTTGCGCTGGATACGGGCTCGGGCGACATTCGCGCGGAACTGATCAACCCGACGATGATGAAGGCGCAGACAGGAAGCGGCAGTATTCATCTGAGCGGGGTGAATAGTTCGTTGAAGGCAGACACCGGGTCGGGAGATATCGAGGTACAGGGGCAGCCGTCGTCGGAATGGAAGTTGGTCACCGGATCGGGGAGTGTAAGTCTGACGACCGGGAGTTCGAAGCTCACGCTGGATGCTTCGACCGGTTCGGGGACGGTGCATAGCGATCCGCCGATCAGCACGCATGGGAGTTTTGACCGGCACCATGTGACGGGGGAGATCAATGGCGGCGGCCCGATGGTGCGCGTGGAGACGGGATCGGGCGATATCCGGATCAAGTGAGCTGCGGCTGGGACAGGCGGGGCTTGGTCGCAGGATGGCTGCTGTGCCGCCGATTGCGTGAAGGCGCGCGACCAGGGCACCGCGTGTGGCGATGCTCCACGGCGGCGTATGATGGGACACGTTGACGTCCTCCTTTCCTCCTCTCGCCGCTCTTCGAAAGCGCTTTCCCGTGGCGTGTCGAAGGCGGACCGATCGCGACTTTTGCAGGCACGATCGCGGAAGCCGTGAGGGTTTTTCCAGCGAAGCATCAGGCGTGGGCGTGTCTGACGGAAACCAAGAGGCGCACCATGAGCGTTGCAGGCCTGAACTGGCCGAGTAAGTTTCCGCGGGTGCTGTGGATTCGCAGGGTCTGTCCGTTGTGCGGCTCGACGGAGTTCAAAGAGGCGGAATCGGTGTTTCTGGACGGGCCGTTGCATCTGGTGGCGTTGAGCCCGGTGCGGTGTGTGAACTGCTGGCGGCGGTACT